>CBDHEC010000059.1:0-48098 GCA_965261975.1 Alphaproteobacteria bacterium | reverse complement strand
CCTACGATCCCGACAGCGGCCAGCTGTTGAGCGGTTCCTTCATGGACTATGCGATGCCGCGAGCCGACAATTTCTCGAACATCGAGATCGTCGGCAACGGCGTTCCCACGGCACGCAATCCGCTGGGGGTGAAGGGTGCCGGCGAGGCCGGCACGGTCGGCGCGCTCCCGGCCATGATGAATGCCATCATGAACGCGCTCGCCGAGGTCGGCGTCGAACATCTCGACATGCCTGCCACGCCCGATCGGGTCTGGCGGGCCATCGCGGAAGCCCGCGGCTAGCTAGCGGCGTCGGTTCCGGACGACGACGACACCCGCCACGACGCCGACGGCCAGCAACGCCAGGAGATGGTCGATCCCGAACACGGGATGCCCCGCGCCGGCCTCGTGCGCGACACCCGTCACATGTGCGAAAGCCGGTGCGGCGATGAGGCTTGCGGCAGACGCAACGGCCGCGGTGAGTAACTTGTTCATGTTGATCATCCTGTGGGTTTCTTACGGGGCGACAGCCGACTGGTTGTGAGGCGCACTAGATGTATCCTCGAACCCGCCGGCGGTCAAAACGAAGTGGGCGACATCTTCCAGCCCTTGTCCTGATTTAAGGTTGGTGAAAAGAAAGGGCCTCTCCGCACGCATCTTACGTGAATCCCGATCCATCACCTCCAGGTCGGCACCCACATGAGGGGCAAGGTCGATCTTGTTGATAACCAGCAGATCCGATCGCGTGATTCCCGGCCCGCCCTTGCGCGGAATCTTTTCGCCGGCCGGCGACGTCGATGACATAGATCGTCAGGTCGGACAGTTCCGGCGCTGAAGGTTGCGGCGAGGTTGTCGCCACCGGATTCGATGAGCACGATCAGTTCGAGTCCCTGAATGCGTCCGGCCATCATGGGCGTTCGACGGCCAGGTTGATCGAGGCGTCCTCGCGAATCGCGGTGTGCGGGCAGCCGCCGGTCTCCACGCCCATGATGCGCTCGGCCGGCAGCGCGCCGGACCGGATGAGGAACTGCGCATCCTCTTCGGTGTAGATGTCGTTGGTGATCGCGGCGATATCGTAATCGTCGCGCAGGCGTCTTGCACAGCCTCCATGAGCGCGGTTTTGCCGGTGCCCACCGGGCCGCCGATGCCAACGCTGAAAGGGGGATTGCGTCATGATCGGAATAGAGCCTCGAATATTGGGTTTCGTGAACGGCATCGAGGCCCAGTCGACCATGACGGCCGTACCAGAATGCCGAGCATCGGGTTCTGACCGCGTCAAGTGCATCGTCGTGCAGGTTCATCGCGTTTCGATGGCCTCGGCTTCGAGGGCCGGCCAGAATCACGCAATGGCCATCGGCGGTCTGACCGAGCGGCACGGCCTTGCACGCCGGCGCTGACCGATGGTTTGGCCGCACGAGGCATGCAGATAGGCCCAGCAGCAACGTCATCTCGGAATGCCTTGATGCGCCGCGGCAACCGCGGCGACGGCAATCGGGGTAGACGACCGGTCCCGCATTCCGCCGCCGTGTCCAGCGCCAAGCTTGTCGAGCTAGCGGTATCCGGCCAGACTGCGGCGTACCGCAGCGACTCGAGCGAATGCCCATCACCCTGCGCGATGTTTCCGCGCCGCAATCCCAAGCTTTCCCGGGTGGGCGCATCGGCATCGCCCCGTTCGAGCACCCAGACAACGTGCATCCTGCATCGGCAGCGATGAATCGCCGTCGGTACGCCGCAACAAAAAATGCGCCGCGATCGTACCCTGCCAGTACGTCGCGCAGTGCCGATATGACTCGAGCCATCGACAGCATGCTGAGACTCGACCGGTCCGTGACCAGATCGCTGCCTCGACGGCTGTATTCCAGGCCATGAGAATAGCTGAACGCGCCCGACCGGAGCAAACGCCGGTTGAACAGCCACGTCATCAAGCCGGATTGCAGGCATGCACCGGTTCGATCGCCGACCTTCGGCACGGTGGCGGGTCATGGACTCATGTCCGTGAGCGTGACCATGACCGTGCCGCCATGCCGGTGATCTTGATCCCGATTCCGGTCGTCCGGTACGCCACCTTCCATGCGGACGCGGACTCCGGCTCGCAAAGACGCGTCGGTCGCACCATGGCGTGACTCAGCATCCCAGCGATCACATGCGTCGAAGCGCGCGATACGCAGCACGCCGTCGGCCAGCACCTGCGACAGGGCATATGCCGATTGCCGATATGCCAGGCGAGCTTGCGCGCGGTCGAATCGCGTCCGGCGTCGTGCTGCAGCGCACTGTCGACGAACAGCGGTTCATCCGCTGCACATGAACGCGGACAATCACGCGCCCGCATCCAGCCGACAGGCCATCGCCGTCGCCCATGCGCAGGTTGCGTCGTCGAGGTCGAGCATACAACCCTGCCTCTCCGCTATCATCGAGCCAGACACGCATCCGTGCGGCGAAAACGGTCGTCGTAATCCAGCGTTACGCTTGCGTTCGGGCCTCAGCATCGTCTTGCCGGGTGGTCACTGCCCCGCAGGACGCAAATTCGGTTCGCTCGACGCAGGCGTCAGAACAGGAAAGTAGCGCTGCGCCATGGCCAGTCCTCCGCCGGTTCGCAGGTCAGCAATTCGCCATCGGCGCGCACTTCGTAGGTTTCCGGGTCGACTTCCATCGTCGGGTTCGCAGGTCGTTGAGGATCATGTCGACTGCTTGTGACCGATCTGCGCGTACCGGAGACGGCGACCAAGCACCGCTCTTCGACAGACCGAAGCGTGTCGCCGACCATGTCCGGGCCTCGACCGCAGCCTGCGAGACGAAGCTGATCAGACCGCACTTTCGGTCAGCGCGACGCGCCGAAGCTGCCGAACATCGGCCGGTAATGCACCGGCTGTGGCGTCGGGATCGAGGCGTTCGGGTCGCCCATTGCGGCACCCGCGATGGTGCCGCACCTTGAGGATCAGCGTCGGGTTTGACGCCGAAGAACATGGGCTTCCACAACACCAGGTCGGCGAGCATTTGCCGCCTCGACCGAACCCGACCATGACTGGCGATGCCGTGCGCGAGTGCCGGGTTGATCGTGTATTTGGCGATGTAGCGGCGGGCATGCGCAGATTGTCGTTGTCGCCGCTCTCGCCGGCGACAGGCGCCGCGCTGGATTCTTCATCTTGTCCGCCGTTTGCCAGGTGCGGATGAATGACTTCGCCGACCCGGCCCATGGCCTGGCTGTCGGAAGCGATCATCGAGAACGCGCCCAGGTCGTGCAGGATGTCCTCGGCGGCGATGGTCTCGCGCCGGATCCGGCTCTCGGCAAAGGCCACGTCCTCGGGATACGGCTGAATCGAGGTGATGGCAGACCATCAGCATGTCAAGATGCTCGTCGACCGTGTTGACCGTGTAGGGCCGGGTCGGGTTGGTCGACGACGGCAGTACGTTGTCCTCGCCGCAGACAGGCGAATGATGTCCGGTGCGTGGCCGCCACCGGCGCCTTCGGTGTGAAACGCATGGATCGTGCGGCCCTTGAACGCCTTCAATCGTATGTCTCGACGAAACCCGATTCGTTGAGCGTGTCGGTATGGATCGCGACCTGAACGTCCATCTCCTCGGCCACCGACAGGCAGGTGTCGATCGCCGCCGGCGTCGTGCCCCAGTCCTCGTGCAGCTTGAGGCCGCATGCGCCGCCCTTGACCTGTTCGATCAACGCGCGCCGGCAAGCGTGGCGTTGCCCTTGCCGAAAAAGCCGAGATTGACCGGCAAACCTTCGGCGGCCTGCAGCATGCGCTGCCGATATGCCACGGATCCCGGCGTGCAGGTCGTCGCATTGGTTCCGGTCGGCCGGGCCGGTGCCGCCGCCGATCATGGTGGTGACGCCGGAATACAGCGCCTCCTCGATCTGCTGCGGGCTGATCCAGTGGATGTGAGCGTCAATTCCGCCGGCGGTGAGGATTCGCCCCTCGCCGGCAATCGCCTCGGTACCCGGTCCAACGATTATATCGACTCCCGGTTGGATGTCCGGGTTGCCACCCTTTCCGATACCCACGTGATCCGGCCGTCGCGGATGACCGACATCGGCTTTGATGATTCCCCAATGGTCGAGGATCAGCGCGTTGGTGATGACCGTGTCGACCGCGCCACCCGCGCGGCTTACCTGGGATTGTCCCATACCGTCGCGGATGACCTTGCCGCCGCCGAACTTGACCTCTTCGCCGTAGACCGTGTGGTCACGCTCAACCTCGATGACCAGTTCGGTATCGGCGAGCCGCACCCGGTCGCCCACCGTGGGGCCGAACATCGACGCATAGTCTGCATGGTTGATCGAATATGCCATGTCTCAGCCCTCCAGCGCGCCGTTGACGCGGCCGTTGAAGCCGAACACCTGTCCCGACCCGGCATAACGCACCAGCGCCACCTCGCGGGTCTGTCCCGGCTCGAAGCGCACGGCGGTGCCGGCGGGAATATCGAGCCGGAAGCCGCGCGCCGCATCGCGGTCGAAATCAAGCGCGCCGTTGGTCTCGTGGAAATGGAAATGCGAGCCAACCTGTATCGGCCGGTCGCCTGTATTGGCGACGGTCACGGACACGGTCTCGCGCCCCTCGTTCAGGACGATCTCGCCATCGGCGGGGAAAAGTTCACCTGGGATCATCGTCGCCTCACCGGATCGGGTTGTGGACGGTGACCAGTTTGGTCCCGTCGGGGAAGGTCGCCTCGACCTGGACGTCATGGATCATCTCGGCGATGCCGTCCATCACATCGGCCCGGCTCAGAATCTCGCCGCCCGCGCTCATCAGATCGGCAACCGACCGCCCGTCGCGTGCGCCCTCGACAACGAAGTCGGAGATCAGCGCAATCACCTCGGGATAATTGAGCTTCACGCCGCGTGCCATGCGCTTGCGCGCCACGTCGGCCGCAAGCGCGACGAGGAGCTTGTCCTTCTCTCGGGGTGTCAGATGCATTCTCGAATTCCTCTCAGATCGCCCACAGGCGTGGCATCTCGGCAGGCAAGGCCGCCATCTCATGCCGAAAATCAGACCAGAACCGGCCATAGGCATCGCGCAGTCGTCGGGCATCGCGGTCCAGCCAGCGGATAACGAGCACATCGCCCACGCAGGTGGCGCCGACACACAGACCATCGGCTTCCAGCGTGTCGGGCAAAAGCGCGCGCGCTGGTCCAATCGCATCGCCGGCGTCATCGCCGACATAGACGATGCTGGCGAACGCATGCGCACCGTTAAGCCCAGCACTTGCCGTCAGTGTCCCGGGCAGATCGTCATCGAGATGCACCGAATCCGCCCAGACAAGGCGGCCATCGCGGCGCACCTCCCACGCCTCGTGCACAAGCCCGCCCGTGACGCTCTCACCCATGGCGGTGCGCCCCAGGACGATAATTTCGCCGGCCAGCAGCCGCGCACCGGGGTCGACATCAAGCCGGGTGCGCCGGCGCAGGCGCGCGGCGTCGAAGACGATGGTTTCCTGCGGCAGCCATTCAAGCCACCCACCGGGCGCAGCGAAAAGCGCCATGTCGATCCGCACATCGGCACCGGTCGTACGATAGATTTTCTCCGCCGCCTGCCCCACGATCCGGGCCACGGCGCCTTCGTCACAACGGACCGAAATCGTCAGGTCATCGCCGCCCACGAGACCGCCGGAGGTGGTCACGAGTGTGCCGGTCTCGGGCTCGCCGGGCCCGACATTCGGGAACAGAATGCGCAGCGGGTCGCTCTGATACAGGTGCGCCAGACGGGTGCGGCCGTCAGCCGCAACGAACTCGATCTCTGCCCGTCCCGATGCCATCGATACCCAGCCTGCCTGAATTAGACCGTAAGGTGCCGACGAATCTCGGATTCGGGCAAATCGCCAATCGGGCCCGAAAGGACGATCTCTCCCCGATCCATCACCACCACATCATCGGCCAGATCGCGGGCGAATTCGTAATATTGCTCGACCAGCAGGATCGCCATGTCGCCCGGCTGCCCGCCAGCAGCCGGATGACCGCCTTCGATATCCTTGATGATGGACGGCTGGATGCCCTCGGTCGGTTCGTCGAGCACCAGCAATTGGGGGCCGGGTCACAAGGTGCCCGGCCGATCGCCAGCTGCTGTTGCTGGCCGCCGGAAAGATCCCCGCCGCGGCGCTGCAGCATGTCCGACAAGACCGGAAACAGCTCGAACACCTGGTCTGGAATCTGCGCCTCGCTTCGCGGCAGACAGGCAAACCCGGTCATCAGATTCTCTTCAACGCTGAGCCGGGGAAACACGTCGCGCCCCTGCGGCACATAGGCAATGCCACGACGCGCGCGCGCAAAGGGCGGCAAGCGGCCGATGTTTTCACCGTCCCACGTCACCGAGCCGCTGCGGATCGGCGCATGCCCTGTCAGACCGCGCAGCATCGACGTCTTGCCGACGCCGTTGCGCCCCAGCAGACAGGTGATTTTGCCCCGTTCGGCCGAGACATGCGCACCACGCAGAATATGACTCGCGCCGTAGTAAAGATTGATATCGGTGGCTTCGAGCATGATCAGCGACCCAGATAGACTTCAACAACACGCGGATCGGACTGGACCGTGTCCATCGTCCCCTCCGCGAGAACGCTGCCCTCATGGAGCACCGAGACCGTGCAATCCAGATTGCGCACGAACTCCATGTCGTGTTCGACGACGACCAGCGAATGATCCTTGGCGATCTCCATCAGCAGCGTCACGGTCTGCTCTGTCTCGGCATCGCTCATGCCCGCCACAGGCTCATCGAGGAGCATCAGTTCGGGTTCCTGGGCCAGCAGCATGCCGATCTCGAGCCATTGCTTCTGGCCATGACTGAGATCACCCGCCAGATCCGCGCGCCGCGCGGTCAACCGGATGGTTTCCAGCGTGGCCTCGATGCGGGAGAGCTGTTCGCCGCGAATGCGTGCAAACAAGGTCTCGGTAATTGTCCGCTTGGCTTTCTGGGCGAGGTAGATGTTCTCGAAGACCGTGAGGCTCTCGAAGACCGTCGGCTTTTGGAACTTCCGACCGATGCCGAGATTGGCGATGTCGGTCTCATCCAGATGGGTCAGGTTCACATCATCGGCGAACAGAACCCGGCCGGTGTCCGGGCGCGTCTTGCCGGTGACCACATCCATCATCGTGGTCTTTCCCGCACCGTTGGGTCCGATGATCGCACGCATCTCGCCGCGCCGGATGATCAGGTTCAGGCTGTTGAGTGCCTTGAAGCCGTCGAAACTGACCGACACCCCCTCAAGGTAAAGGATCGCGGGTTCCGCGGCGGGTGTCGTTTCCGGTTGGGTCATCACATCAGCCATCGTTGCGTCGCAGCCTCCGCCCGATCGCGGCGGTGAGTTCACCCGACCGCAGGGATTTGTAGACACCGACGATCCCGTTGGGCATGGCCAGGGTCACGATGATGAACAACGCGCCGAGGAAGAAGAGCCAGACTTCAGGCGCCGCGGCGGTGAAATAGGTGCGCGCGCCGTTAACCGCGAAAGCCCCCAGAATTGCGCCGAACAACGTCCCGCGTCCGCCGACGGCCACCCAGATCGCCATCTCGATGGACTTGGCGGGCGCGAACTCGCCGGGGTTGATGATGCCCACCTGGGGCACATAGAGCGCGCCCGCGAGCCCGGCGATCATGGCCGACAGGGTGAACACGAACAGCTTCGCGTTGGTCACGGAATAACCGAGGAACCGGACCCTGTTTTCGGCGTCACGCACCGCGATCAGCAGCCGCCCGAGCTTCGATGTCACCACCGCACGACACACTAAATAGACGATCAACAATGACACCACTGTCGCGATGTACAGCCCGACCTTGGTCGCATCCCGGGACAGTTCGAAGCCGAGGATATCCTTGAAATCCGTCAGCCCGTTGTTGCCCCCGAACCCCATCTCATTGCGGAAGAAAGCCAGCATGAAAGCGAACACCATCGCCTGGCTGATGATCGAGAAATAGACACCGGTGATGCGCGAGCGAAACGCAAGCCAGCCAAAAACGAAGGCCAACGCGCCCGGCACGGCGAGCACCATCAACGCGGCGAACCAGAACTGGTCGAAACCGAACCAGTACCAGGGCAGCGCGTCCCAGTTCAGGAACACCATGAAATCCGGCAGGTCGGGATTGCCGTAAACGCTGCGCTCACCGATCTGGCGCATCATGTACATGCCCATGGCGTAGCCGCCGAGGCCGAAGAAAGCGCCATGACCGAGGCTCAGGATGCCCGCATAGCCCCAGATCAGGTCGAGCGACAAGGCGAGGATCGCGAAGGCCAGATACTTGCCGAGCGTGGCCACCCAGAAGGTCGAGAGGTGGAACAGCGAGCCTTCGGGCACCGCCAGGTTGAGGAACGGCACGACGAAAATCGCGATCACCGCGAGGGCGACAATGGCCGTCCAGCCGCGTTTGCTTTCCATGCCCAGGAGGCGTGAAGAGATGGGTCCCATGCTCCGTACCTCCCCTCAACCCTCGGCCGCCCGCCCCTTCAGGGCGAACAGACCGCGCGGGCGCTTCTGGATGAACAGGATGACGATCACGAGCACGACCACCTTGCCGAGGATCGCGCCGGAAACCGGCTCGAGGAACTTGTTGACGATGCCGAGGCTGAAGGCCCCGACGATCGTGCCCCACAGGCTTCCGACACCGCCGAAGACGACGATCATGAAGCTGTCGACGATAAAATTCTGGCCCAGGTTGGGGCTGACATTGGATATCTGGCTCAACGCCACGCCGGCGACGCCGGCGATGCCGGAGCCCAGCGCAAAGGTCAGCGCATCGACCTGGCCCGTGCGAATACCCATCGCCGAGGCCATACCCCGGTTCTGTGTCACGGCGCGCATCTGCAGGCCGAAGCGGCTATAGCGGATGAATGCCGCCAGCGCGGCCACCACCATGATGCAGAAGATGATGATGTAGATGCGGTTGACGGTCACAGACACACCGCCGCCGAAAGCCACGGCGCCCGAAATCCAGTCCGGGTTTGCGACCTCGCGATTATTGGCACCGAACAGGGTCCGCACGAGTTGCTGCAGGATCAGGCTGACACCCCATGTGGCCAGAAGCGTCTCCAACGGCCGGCCATACAGAAACCGGATGCAGCCGCGCTCGATCAGCACACCGAATGCAGCGGCCACCAGGAACGCGGCAGGGATGGAGACCAGTACATACATCCCGAAGATTTCGGGTGGCATCGACGAGCGAAATATCTCCTGGACGATGAACGTCGTGTAGGCCCCGAGCATGATCATCTCACCATGGGCCATGTTGATGACACCCATGACGCCGAAGGTTATCGCCAGGCCAATCGCCGCGAGCAGAAGCACCGATCCGAGGCTGAGCCCGAAGATCAGATTCTCCGCGAGGCCGAACAAGGCCAGGCGGTCGTCGATATCGTCCACCGCTTCGCGCAGCGCCGCGCGTACGTCGGAGTCGGGCTCGACGAATTGACCGTCGACTTCAAGCAGTCGCTGCTCGAGCGCCGACTTGATCTCCGGGTCACTTCGGTCCGCGAGGGTGGCCACCGCCGCCAGTCGCAACGCGCGATCATCCGATGCGAGTTCGAGAACGGCGATACCCGTCTCGAGCGTCTCACGGTTCCTGGCAACCGTCTCGCGGTCGCGCGCACGTTTCAGCTGGGCCAGCGCGTCGTCGGTCGGGCTCGCAATGACGTTACGCGCCGCCTCAAGCCGCACATCGGCGTTCGCGCTGAACAGGGCAAGCTGCCCAAGGACCCCGCGGATCTGGCCGCGCAGTTTGTTGTTGGCGACGATTTTCTTGATATCGCGGCTACCCACCGTGCCGGCAAGTTCCCCGGTAAGGGGGCTTGTCAGGCGATAACCGTCCCCGTCGCGATCGCCGATAATGACCAGCTTGTCGACCTTGCGGCGGTACAGGCGCCCATCGGCGAAGGCCTGCAGAATGTCAATGGCACGCTCATCACCCAACGCCCCGAGGGCGTTAATGGCGGCAGCCTTGTCAGAAAATTTTCGCGCATCGAGCGCCTGCACGGCCTGGGCAAACGGGTCTTCGTCTGTGGTCGAGCTCTGTGCGTTGGCGGGCATAAATGCTGCGGCAAGAAGAGCCAAGGACAGAAGAACTGTCCCCATGATGGCGCTTAACCTGCGTCGACACACCGCGCCCCTTGCATGGCTGGTTGTCATGAAACCGTCCCGAATTTGAGTTTTGTTTATTATTTATTATGGGGACCGGTATCGGCCGCCCCGGTACCTCCGGGACGGCCGACATCGGACGGTACGTACTTAGTTTGTCAGGTGTTTGGGCTTCTCGCAGTTGCCGCAGACCCAGGGATAGGTCCAGTCGGCGGTGAGCTTGGCGCTCTCGGGAATGAAGTCGCTCCACGCGTCACCCACGACCACGCCGTCGGTTTCCCACACGGTGGCGAACTGGCCGTCATCCTGGATTTCACCGATCAACACCGGTTTCGACAGATGATGGTTCGTGTTCATCACGGCAGTACCGCCGGTCAGGTTCGGCACTTCCTGGCCATACATGGCCTGGCGAACCGCATCGATGTTCGTGGTGCCGGCCTGCTCGACCGCCTGGGCCCACATGTTGAAGCCGATATAGTGGGCTTCCATCGGGTCATTGAAGACGCGTTCATCGCTGCCGATAAACTTGTGCCACTTCGCGATCAGTTCATCATTCTCAGGCGCATCGACGCTCATGAAATAGTTCCACGCGGCGAGATGCCCGACGAGCGGCCCGGTGTCGATACCGGCAAGCTCTTCCTCACCCACCGAGAAGGCCACGACGGGAATGTCTTCGGCCTTGATGCCCTGGTTGGCGAGTTCCTTGTAGAACGGCACGTTCGCGTCACCATTGATCGTCGAGACCACGGCCGTTTTCTTGCCCGCGGCAGCGAACTTCTTGATGTCGGACACGATGGTCTGCCAATCGGAATGACCGAAGGGCGTGTAGTTGATCATGATGTCCTCGGCCGGAACGCCCTTGGCCTTGAGGAAGGCTTCGAGGATCTTGTTGGTCGTGCGGGGATAGACATAGTCGGTTCCGGCAAGGACCCAACGCTTGGCTTCACCGCCATCTTCGCTCATCAGATACTCGACGGCGGGGATGGCCTGCTGGTTCGGCGCGGCACCCGTGTAGAAGATATTGCGCGAGGATTCTTCACCCTCATACTGCACCGGATAGAAGAGCATGCCGTTCAGCTCCTCGAACACCGGCAGCACCGACTTGCGCGACACCGAGGTCCAGTTGCCGAACACGACATCAACCTTGTGCTGCTCGATCAGCTCACGTGCCTTCTCGGCGAACAACGGCCAATCGGACGCCGGATCGACGACAACCGCCTCGATCTGCTTGCCGAGCAAGCCGCCCTTCTTGTTCTGCTCGTCGATCAGGAACAGCATGACGTCTTTCAGCGCGGTTTCACTGATCGCCATGGTTCCGGACAGGGAGTGAAGGATCCCCACCTTGATGGTGTCGGCTGCCTGTGCCGACGCACTTATCGCGAGCGATCCTGCGAGCACGCTCGCCGCTGCGATGGTTTTCAGGCTTTTGAACATTCTCCGCCTCCGGGCTTTTTGGTTTTTGCGATGCAACATGATTAGCAAGGCACGTGCCAGAGGGGGCTATTCTCCTAACTTGTTGTATTTACAATTGAAAAAAAGGATATGTGTCTCTAATGATGCGAACTTGGGCAGAATATTTGCATAATTTTTCATCATTGCACTTTTTATGCATATTTTTTATGCAATCTGAGTCAGGCCATCACCCACGAGGCCAGTGGTTGTCCGTGGCCAGCATTCCGGGCACGCTTCGCCCCTCCAACCGGAGCCGAAATCCATGCCGAAACTGATGGGAAGCTGCCATTGCGGAAATGTCAGCATTGTCTTCGAGACCGACCTGTCGCCCGCCGATATGGTGCCGCGGGCATGCCAGTGCTCGTTTTGCCGCATGCATTCGACGGCGGCCGTCTCAGACCCCGCCGGGCACCTTACCTTCGCGGCTTCCGACCCGACGCAACTGAACCGCTACACCTTCGGGCTCGGCAGCACGGAGTTTCTAATATGCCGGACCTGCGGCGTCTACGCGGGCGCGTTCATGCCAGACGGTGATCGTGCATTCGCAAACGTGATGGCAGGCGTACTCGACGCACGCGACGAGATTACCAGTCCGACCATTCCGGTTCACAGATCGCAGGAAAACCTGGAAGAGCGGCAGACGCGCCGACGCGCCATGTGGACCCCGGCGACGCTGGTTCAGGAGTCGCGGTAGCGCTCGGCCCGAATCTCTATTTTTCTTTCCTGACCGCCCCGGCCAGCGCGAGCACATGTTGCGCCGCCACAACCACCGGGTTGTCGATCATCTCACCATCGACGGTCGCGATACCGCCCTTGGCGGCCTCGGATGCCGCGACGACCCGGCGCGCATGCGCAACCTCTTCCGCGCTCGGTGCAAACACGGCATGGATCACATCCACCTGACGCGGATGGATCGCGATTTTCCCGTCAAAGCCCATACTACGAACGAGTTCGGTGTCCCCGCGCAGACCGTCATCGTCCTTAAAGTCGGGCCAGATTCCGTCGATCGCGGCGATGCCGGCCTGCCCGGCCGCCGCCGCAATCCGCCCGCGCCCATAGGCCAGGGCCGGGACGCTCATGTCGCTGCCCAGTTCGGCCGCATAGTCGGCAGACCCGAACCCCACCGCGACATTTCGAAGAGACGAACCGGCGATCTCCACAACCCGGTCGAGACCCTCAGCAGATTCAATAACCGGCAAAAGATCGATATCCCTGTCGGCTGCGGACAACAGATCATCGAGCCATCGCATCTCCTCGCCACTCGACGCCTTGGGGATGAATAGAGCATCCGGTGCCGCAGCGCTCGAAAGCAAGGCGAGCAGGTCATGCAGGCCCAACTCGGTACGGGGACTGTTGATACGCAACACCCAGCGCGGACCAGCCGGAAGCTGTCCAGAAAGAAACCCCAGTGCCGTATCTCGCGCCGCCGCCTTGTCGTCCAGCGCGACGGCGTCCTCAAGATCTATACACACCATGTCTGCGCCCGCCGCCGCGGCTTTTTCAAACCGGTCGGGGCGGGTCGCGGGAACGAATAGCAGGGTTCGCCAGAGGGAACTCATCGCGATTTTCCTTGGGCTTGGGTTACACTTGTTCAACGCTCGGAACCAAGATCAGCCCGATGCATATTCATGTCAATTCCGACGCACGTGACATTCCTGCATGAGTGATTCACCCGCCGCTTCACGCCGCCTCTGGCTGGTTCTGTTCGCTGTCACCATGGTGCAGGCATTGGCAACCTTCGCTGCCCTGACCCTCGCCGCGATCGCGCCCGCAGTCGCCGACGGGGTCAACGTCCCGGTCGAGTTCATCGGTTTCCAGGTGGCGCTGATCTACACCGGCGCATCAGCCATCTCGGCGCTGTCGGATTTCTTGCTCCGGCGCTGGGGCCCGGCGCGGGTGAGCCAGATCAGCCTGGCGCTGTGTGGCGGCGGCGTCGCCCTGTCGGCGGTCTCCTCGGTCCCCGTCATGGCCCTCGGCGCCCTGCTTCTGGGTTTCGGCTACGGCATGACCAACCCGTCGGCGACCCAGATCCTGATAAAGCTGACCCCCACCGGTGCGCGCAACTTCGTGTTCTCCGTCAAGCAAACCGGCGTGCCTTTCGGCGGTATGGCAGCCGGGCTCTTTGCACCGGGCACGGCCGAGGCCTTCGGCTGGCAGGCGGCCCCACTCATCGTGGCCGTGTTCTGCATCATCCTGATGTTCGTCCTGCAGCCCTGGCGCAACCGCTGGGATGCGGAACGGAACCCCGACGCTCGGCTCGATGCCGGCGCCTTCGCGGCCATGTCGATGGTCTGGCGGGTGCCGGCACTACGCTGGCTCAGCATCGGCGGATTCACTTACGCCTTCACCCAGCTCTCGCTCTCGACCTTCGCGGTCACGATCCTGGTGGTCGAGGCGCAGTTCTCGCTGGTCGCGGCCGGGGCCGTATTGGCCGCCATCCAGGCGGCGGGCATCATCGGCCGCGTGGCATGGGGGATCGTCGCCGACCGCTGGGGTATCGGCGATACGCTCCTGATCATCATGGGTGTGATGAACCTGGCCGGCGCCTTCGCCATGATCTGGATTGGGCCGGACTGGCCGGTCTGGGCGATCTACTTCTTCTTCGTCGCATTCGCCGCAAGCGCGCTTGGCTGGACGGGGGTGTTCATAAGCTCGACGGTCGGGCACGCACCGCATGAACAGTCGGGTGCCGTCGCCGGCGGCATCGGTGTGCCGGTTTATGCCGGTGTGATTTTCGGGACTGCCGTCCTGTCCGCCCTGGCGGATGCCATGGGCAGCGTGTCAAACACCTATGCGGTGGTGATGGGGGTCGTGACGGTCGGCCTGATCGCGTTTGTCAGGGCCCGGCGCCACACCGGCTAGATCTTCGGGTCAGGCCTTGCCGATCCGCGGCACGTCGGACGAACGATCGCCGAACGATTTTTGCAGGACCGACGTACTGTTCTCGGCGAGCGTAATGCTCTCGGCAAGATGGTTCAGGATCTTGATATTGTTGTTGACCACGGTGGTCGCCTCGGGGCGCCCATCATCCATAATCTTGGTCGCACGCTGGATGATCTCATTCCGAATAGCCGTGAGAATGACCTCCAGCTTGTAGCCCTCGGGGTTTTCGTCGTTCACAAGGAACCCAGACATGATCTTACTCCGCGTTTTTCGCCGATCATGCCGTTGTATATTACGCGGATAAACAAACCCTTACCGGGCGCGGTACCTAGTTCAGCGCAAAACCCGCATAGCCGTTCGCTGCAACCTCATCGCACTTCCGGACATAGACCGGAAATCCGCCGCTGTAGGGCAGAACCACCCGCGGTTTCCCGGGGATGTTTGAACCGAAATACCAGGACTGACATGTCGCGCGCAGCGACAGGTCGCCGACCTCGTTGACATGATCGACCCATGAATTCTCGGCCGCGGGCTCCACTTCAATGCGTGCCTTGTCATGGCTGCGCATGTGGTCGATGCAGGCGGTGATCCACTCCACATGCTGTTCGATCGAGGGGATCATGTTGGTCAACACGGACGGGCTCCCGGGCCCGGTGATGGTGAAGAGGTTCGGGAATCCCGCGATGCCGAGACCGAGAAAGGCGCGCGGGCCGTCTTTCCACTTGTCCCGCAGCTTGACGCCGTCGACGCCGCAAATATCGATCCGCTTGAGTGCGCCGGTCACCGCATCGAAGCCCGTGGCAAGAACCAGTGCATCAACCTCGTAAACCCGGCCATCGACGCACACGCCTTCAGCCGTGATCCGTTCGATCGGTTTGTCGCTGATGTCGATCAGCGAAACATTGTCGCGATTGTAAGTCTCGTAATAGTCGGTCCCGACACACAGCCGCTTGCACAGGAATGCCTGCTTGGGTGCGAGCAGTTCTGCCGTCTCCGGATCGTCGACAATCCCGCGGATCTTGTCGCGAATGAACTCCGACGCTGTCTCATTGGCTTCATCACTGGTCTGGAAGTCGGCATAGGCGGCCATGAAGGCAAGCCCACCCTGCGCCCAACGTGCCTCATACTCGCGGTCACGTTCCTCTTTCGACACGGCCAGGGCGGACGGACCGGCGACGGGAAAATAATTGCCGGAGAAACTCTCCTTCGCACGGGCCCTCAGTTCGGGATAGTTCGCCTTGATCTCGGCCACTTCGTCGGGATCCATAGGCCGGTTGCGAGATGGAATCACATAATTCGCGGTGCGCTGGAACACCTGAAGCACCGCCGCCTGTTCGGCGATGACGGGAATCGACTGCACCCCCGAAGACCCGGTCCCGATGACCGCGACTCGCTTGCCCGTGAAATCGACGCCATCATCCGGCCAGTGGGCCGTGTGATAGGTCTCGCCGGCGAAGTTTTCGAGGCCGTCAAATTCCGGATAGTTGACCGCCGAAAGGCAGCCTGTCGCCATGATGCAGTAGCGCGCGGTGGTGCTGGCACCATCATCCGTCTCGATACGCCAGAGCCCGGCATCCTCGTCCCAAACCGTGGAATCGACACGGGTCTCGAACTGGATATCGGGCCGCAGGTCAAATCGGTCGGCGACATGGCAGGCATATTTATGGATATCGGGTTGCGACGGATAGCGCTCGGGCCAATCCCATTCCTGCTGTAACGCCTCGGAGAACTGATAGGAATAGAACATGGTCTCCGTGTCGACACGCGCACCGGGATAGCGGTTCCAGTACCAGGTGCCGCCGACTTCCGTGCCGGTTTCGAAAACACGCACGGACAGGCCGAGTTCGCGCAATCGATACAGCATGTACATGCCGGCAAATCCCGCGCCGACAATAAGGGCATCAAAGTCGGGTTTCTGCTTTGCCATCGGGCGCTCAGCTTGCCATCAGTTCGCGGGCCAGATCGAGATTGGACGGGTCGGGCTCGATCTCGCCGGCCTGGATCCGCCGGGTGATCTCGGTCACGGCCGCGTTGACGGGGGTGGCCTGGCCCTGTTTCACGCCTTCCTCGACCACGAGACCGTTGATCAGATCGACCTCGCTGTAACGGCCCTTCAGATGATCCTGGAGAACACAGTCACGGGCCGCCGGGCCGATATCGGCCGCCAGCTTATCGAGCATTTTCTCGAGCAGCCGGTTGGTATCCTTCACATCGTCCTCGGTCAGGCCGAAAATCGGCTGGATCGTGTGGCCCATCGTCTGGCCGACTGCCAGCGCCTCGGTGCCCGCCCGTAGCGTAAATTCCCGCATGCCCGGGACCTTCATTGCCTCATACAAAGTGAGTCCCAACATCGCGAGTGGGCCGAGGCACATGGTGTTGACCACGAGCTTCATCCACTTGGCCGAGATGATCTCATCCGAGATCGAAACCTTGCCCACATGCTGCAGGAGTTCCTCGATTTCTCCCACGCGCCCAGCGGTCGCCTCGTTGACAGCGCCAAGTCCGAACCATGTGTGATCCCGTGTCGTATTTCGCTGCACGATGCCCGGCGTGAAAATTTCCGAGGACATCTCCATGACACAGCCCAAGGTGCGCTCGGGGCCGACAATCTCCTCGATGTCGTTCAGCATCATTGCGTTCTGAACGCCGACGAGCAGGCCGTCTTCCTTGAGATAGGGCTTGATCAGCTCGCAGGCCCAGCGCGTGTCATAGGCCTTCACCATGACGAGGACGATGTCGAACATCTCGTTGAGCGTGCACACATCGCACAGATGATAGGCATCGACGGGCACGTTGATCGTCTCGTCGGGAAAATCGATCCGCAGGCCGTTCGCGCGCATCGCCTCGACATGCGCGGGCCATTGGTCGATCAGGACCACGTCCAGACCTGCATGCGCCAAGGCGGCCGCGGTACCGCCGCCGTTGGCGCCCGTTCCGACAACTGCGATCTTCTTGCTCATTCACTCCCCCTGTCGCCGGGCATGGTTCCGCCGACGTCTTGTTGTTACAGGCATATTAGGCAAATTGAGGCCGAATCCCAAAAATCTTGCATGCCCTCCCGCACCGAAACGTGAAGACAAATAGTCACCCCGAGGCGTGACCCGGACGGCCGTCAGCCCATAATCATGGATGATGGGACGCGCGATGATCCATATGCGCGAAGAAGGAGACAAAGGATGAGCAACAAGTTCGACATCGTCATCATCGGCGGCGGCAACGCGGGGTTCGGCGTATCGGCCGTGGCCAACGAAGCCGGAAAGACAATCGCTTTCGTCGAGGAATGAGATTTCGGCGGAACCTGCCCCAACCGCGGCTGCACCCCGAAAAAGGTCCTCGTCGCCGCGGCCCACGCACTGCACGAGATCGAGCTGGCGAGTGTTCATGGCATCGACGTCGGCGAACCCAAGCTGGACTGGGCGAAACTGATCGACCGGGAAACCGGCATGATCGATTTCATCCCCGATGCGATGGCCGGTGTCGCGGAAAAGCGCGGCAAGATTTTTCGCGGCCACGCGAAATTCGTCGGGCCCAACAGCATCGATGTAGATGGCACGGTCCTCGAGGCCGAGAACATCGTCATTGCGACGGGCTCCAAACCCCGCAACCTGCCCATTCCGGGCGCCGATCTTATGATCACTTCCGACGAAGTCCTCCTGGAGCGGGAACGCCCGGGCTCGGTCGTCTTTGTCGGCGGCGGCGTGATCGCGATGGAATTCAGCCATGTCTATGCCCGCGCCGGCACGGAGGTCACGATCCTGGAGGCACTTCCCCAGCTGCTGCCGCGGATCGATGCCGACGCCGTGGCCGCCATTCAGGGCGAGACCGAACGGATCGGCGTGTCGGTGAAGACAGGCGTGAAGGTGAATGAAATTCGCAAAGACGGCAGTAAGCTGACCGTCGAATTCGAGCATGACGGCGCGACCCACACCGTCACCGCCGACCGGGTGGTCAATGGCGCGGGCCGGGTCGCCAATGTCGACACGCTCGATCTGGCGGCCGGCAACGTCAAGCATGACGGGATCGCGGTCGAGGTCGACGACCATCTGCGCTCGACATCCAACCCGGCAGTCTGGGTTTGCGGTGACGCGCTTGTCACATCACCCCAGCTTTCGCCGCTCGCGACCTATGAAGGGCGCATCGTCGGCAAGAACATTGTCGAGGGCCCGGTCGAGACGCCGGACTATTCGGTAGTGCCGAACTGCGTCTACACGGTACCCGCACTTGCGAATGTCGGGCTCAGCGAGGCCGAGGCGCGGGAACAAGGACTGAACGTCAACGCGACGACCAACGACATGACGGGCTGGTTCTCGGGCAAGTCCTATGGCGAGACGGTGGCCTTCTCCAAGGTCCTCGTCGACGAGGACACCGACCAAATCGTCGGTGCCCAGATGGTCGGGCATAACGGCGAGGAGCTGATCCAGCTCTTCGCGTTCGCCATGACCCATGGGATCACGGCGAGCCAGATCAAGAACACGCCCACGGCCTTCCCGACCTTCTCGTCCGACGTCAAAAACCTGTTCTAGAAATGCGAAAGGGGCATGCACGGCATGCCCCTTTCAATAAATCGGACTGCCGAAATCAGCTGTCGGCGGCGTATTTGCCGGTAAGCTGCGGCGTAAACCGGCCTTCGTTGCCACCCGATGTGTGTTCAAACCGGGTCACGCGGGCCCAGGTGCGGTTCAACTTATCCTCAACATTGATCGTGAGGCGGCCACAGCCCTCGACCTCAAGCTCAACCTTGTCGCCACCCTGGAACGGGTTGAGACCACGATGGTTGGTGCCGGTCGCAATGACGTCACCGACCTCCAGCGTGTGCACGGCGGACAGATACTCGATCAGGCGCGGGATCTTGTGCGCCATGTCGTCGGTGTTGAAGTCCTGCATCAGGTCCCCGTTCACCCACAATTTCACATCCAGATTCTGGGGGTCGTCGAACTCGTCGGCCGTAACGATCCACGGGCCGAGCGGTGCGAAGGTGTCGCGGTTCTTGGCTTCGAAGAAGACATTGATCGGCGTCGGCATGTCGCGGGCGGAGCCGTCGATGAAATTGAAGTAGCCGAATATGTAATCCATCGCCTCACTGGCCGGGACATTCTTCGCGCGCTTGCCGATCACCAGGCCCAGCTCCGCCTCACCCTCGAAGATCGAGGCCGGAATATCGGGCAGCACCATCGTGTCACCATCGCCGATGACGGTGCTGCCGGCCTTGTTGAACGCATTGATCGGCGCCGGCTTCGGCAGGGTGCCGTTTTCCATGTAGTTGACGGCCATGCAGTCGATATTGCCCGGACGCGGCAGCGGCGGGCGGATGCGCACATTGGCGAGCGGTATGCCGTCGCCGTCGGCGACCGCTTTCTCCAGCCGCTCGCGGTACTCATCGAAACGCGCGATCAGACCGTTGATCAGGTCGTGCGGGCCGGTATGCGCGATGTCCTGCACCTCGGCGGACACGTCCACAACCTCGTCATCGCCGCGCAACACGCCGAGCCTAAAATCATCGAAATAGAGTATTTTCATCCCGCTTCCCCGTTAATCTCGGTCAATCCACTGCCCTTCCGGCTGGGCCTTTTACCAGACCCGGTGCCACGGACGCGAGCCCGGACGTCCGCCATGCGACCATGGCGGATATGCCGCTCGCGCAAGCCGGGCCGATCCGCTAGCCTTCTCCACTACACCCAAGCACCCGATACGCACCCAAGGACGTAAAGACGATGAAAGCTTCATATTTCGAACAGCATGGCGGCCCCGAAGTCCTGATGTACGGCGATCTGCCGGATCCGGTTCCGGGACCCGGCGAGGTGATCGTCGATATCCATGCCGCGAGCGTGAACGCCGCGGATGCCAAGGTGCTTGAAGGCGGCACCTATGGCGAAGTTGGTTACTTCCCCTACATCCTCGGCCGTGACTTTTCGGGTACGGTCGCCAGCCTCGGTGAGGGCGCCAATGACTTCTCGGTTGGCGATGCCGTGTTCGGCGTGTGCGAACGCGGCCAGGAAGGCACCTACGCGGAGAAAATCGCCATGGACCAGGCGCTCCTGTCGGCAAAACCCGACAGCCTATCCCACGCCGAAGCGGCCGCGCTGGCGCTGCCCGGGCTCACGGCAATTATCTCGATCGAGGAGACGATCAAATTGCAGGCGGGCGAGAAAATCCTGATCCAGGGGGGCGCGGGTGGCGTCGCCGGGTTCGCTATCGAGCTCGCCAAACATATCGGCGCGCATGTCATCACCACCTGCAGCGCCCGGAATATCGACTATGTGCGCGGCCTCGGCGCGGATGAGGTAATCGACTACAACGCCCAGGACTTCACCGAAATCCTATCGGACTGCGACGCCGTGTTCGAAACCGTCGGCGGTGACGTGACACAGAAGTCGTTCGCAGTCCTGAAACCCGGCGGTCGGCTGGCAGGCATTGCCTCGGGCCCGAAGGCGCCGGACTCGCCACGCGATGACGTGGAATCCCTGCGCCCCGCCGTCGGCCGAGACCGCAAGTATATGGAGCGGATCATCGCCCTGCGTGACACCGGTGTCGTGCATGTACCGCCGATCGAGGCCTATGCCCTTGAGGATGCGGCCGCGGCCGTGACGAAAAGCGCCGGCCGTCACCTCACCGGCAAGCTGGTCCTGCAGATCCGCTAAGCGACGATGCTCTACATCATCTATCAGGAAGACGGGCCGAATTCGCCCGCATTGCGCGCGGCCCACAAACCGGCCCACTTCGCCTATCTGGAAGAGCACAAGGACATCCTCGTGCTCGGCGGGGCCTTACTGGCCGATGACAACCAGACCCGTATCGGCAGCACCCTGATCATCAACGTGCCGGACCGGGAAGCCGCCGATCGATTCTCGGAGAATGAACCACTGCGCATGGCCGGCACCTTCAAGAGCGTCAAGATCACCCGGATGCGCCGCGGCCAATGGAACCCGGACGCCGCGCCCAAGACCGCGGAAGGCAACTAGGGTCGCGAACTCGCAAAGGGGAACGAGATGACCAAGACGCAAATCACCTCACCCAGAATGAAAGCGCCGGGTGGACATTTTTCTCACGCCACCACCGTATCCGCACGCGGCCAGCTGGTTTTCATTTCTGGTATGACCGCGCACACGCCGGACGGGTCCGTGGCCGGGGTCGGCGATCCCGAGGCCCAGACGCGCCAGGTTTGTGAAAACCTGAAAGCGGCCGTCGAGGAAGCCGGCGGCACGATGGCCGACATCTGCCGGGTCGATGTCTATGTCCGGAACATGGAGCATTTCGACGCCGTCCATCGCGTGCGTCGCGACTATTTCGAGCCCCCCCTGCCCGCCTCGACCATGGTCGAAGTGACAAAGATGACCCATCCGGATTACCTGGTGGAAATCAGTGCGATTGCCGTGCTTGAGGACGCCTAGGCGAAGTTTTCCGGGTCCGGCGCGGGGTGGCCGAGGATCATGTCCGCGGCCTTCTCGGCGATCATCACCGTGGGCGCATGCGTATTGCCGCCCACCAGGGTCGGCATGACCGAGGCATCGACCACCCGCAATCCTTCGACGCCGCGGACCTGCAGGACCTCGTCCACCACCGATTCACTGTCGCCACCCATACGGCAGGTGCCGACGGGGTGATAGACCGTGCCCCCGGTGTTCCGGATAAATGCATCGATATCGGCATCCGTTCGCACATTCGGCTCGGGCCAGATCTCGCCATCACTTAGCGCTGCCAGTGCGGGTTGATGCATGACCTCGCGCATGGCCTTGAAGCCTTCCCGCATCGTCTCCCGGTCTCTGGCTTCCGACAGATAGTTCGGCTCAATGACGGGTGCTTCTCGCGGGTCTGCAGAGCGCAGCGTGATCTCACCGCGACTCTCCGGGCGCAGCTGACAGACATGACACATGAACGCATCGGGTCGTGTGTGGTCGGGGGTGTGATCGGCGAAAGGACGCCGGATCAGCGACAGCAGATTCCCGGCGCTGAAATGAAACTGAATATCGGGCATCTCCAAACTGTCCGACGTGCGCAGGAACGCCCCACCTTCGAGCGGGAACCCGGCCGCCGGGCCGGAGCGCAGGAGTGCCGCGCGCACCATGGACACAGCGCCGCGCTCGGTTCGCGTCAGGTCGTCTGTCAGGGTCCGGACTTTCGACGTATGCACCGTGTGAACACAGAGATGGTCTTGCAGGTTTGCGCCGACGTCAGGCCGGTCCAGGAGCACGTCAATGCCGTGCGAGCGCAGCGCATCCCCGCGCCCGATACCGGACAGCATCAAGAGCTGCGGCGAGTTCACGACCCCACCGGAGAGCAGCACTTCGCGATCGGCGCGCACGAGATGCTCGGCACGTCCCTGCGCATAACGCACCCCCACGGCCCTGCCGCCCTCGAACTCCACACGCTGGGTCAACGCGCCGGTCTCGACCGTCAGGTTGGGGCGCGCGAGGGCGGGGCGCAAATACGCCGCGGCCGCGCTCCAGCGTCGCGCATTGCGGATGTTGAACTGGTAGCGCCCGAAGCCTTCCTGCTCGGGGCCGTTGAAATCATTGTTGGTCGGGTATCCGGCCTGCGACCCCGCCGCGACAAACGCATCGAAGAGCGAATGATCATGCGCGGCGTCGCTGACCGTCAGGGGGCCATCGCCGCCATGGAACGCATCGCCGCCGCGGACATTGCCTTCCGCCCGTTTGAAATAGGGCAGGACATCGGCATAGGACCAGCCCGTCAGCCCGAGCTGGCGCCAGAGATCATAGTCACGCGCATGTCCGCGGATATAGATCATGCCGTTCAACGAGGAAGACCCGCCGAGGGTCTTGCCGCGTGGCCATGGAATGCGGCGACCGGCCATGTTCTCCTGGGGTTCGGTCTCGAACTGCCAGTTATATTTCGGGTTCGGAATAACCTTCCCGTTCCCCACGGGAATATGGATCAGCGGGTGGGCATCACGCGGACCCGCCTCCAGCAACAGAACCCGAATGTCGGGATCAGCGCTCAGGCGATGCGCCAGCACGCATCCGGCGCTCCCGGCACCCACAATTATGTAGTCGAAACTGGTCTCTGAACCCATTACCCGTCTCACAATCTGGGATGTCGAGAATGTCGCATTGACTTTTCCGCCATTGTGACCTTTTTTACAGGTGCTGCTGGAGCAGCTCCTGGCGCCACCGCTTAGAAATATTTGCCAGCGTTTTCAACGTATTATGCTGGATGATAGCCCAATCCAGAACGGCTGGGCGGTCACATTTCGCGCGAACGGCGGACCGGAAATAGCAATTTACAACACGATACTGCCCCAAAAGAGGCATGTTCGTGGGGGAATATTGATGGTGTTCGGGACACGACGAACGCCATTTATGAAGGAGTAGGCCGTGACTCAGACCGGTGCAGATTTGGAAGGCGCGAACACGCAGGCGACGAGCGGAGACGCGGTCAGCGAGACGGAAGCCTATGGCCGCGTGCGCGCGCAAGGCGACGACGCGATCGAGCGCGCCTGCATGGTGTGTGGCAACAAGTTCGAGAGCGAAGGCTGGCACAACCGTTTGTGCGGCAGCTGTCGCAAGCGAAGCGTCGCCGCCGGCTGACGCGCTGCAGCCCGCGCGCCGCGTCACTGACCCGTGATGTGGCGTATGATTGCCGAAAAATCCAACCCCTCGTTACCATCCGCCGCGTATGCGTCGAAGAGCGCGGTCGCGTGCGCGCCGAGCGGCGTGTTGGCCCCTGTCGTGCCGGCGGCCTCCTGTGACAGTTTCAGGTCCTTGAGCATCATCGCCACGGTAAATCCGGCCGCATAGTCATTGTTGGCCGGCGAGGTCGGCACAGGGCCGGGCACCGGGCAATAACTGGTCATCGCCCAGCACTGGGCCGTGGCGGTCGAGGAGATATCGAACAGTTTCTGGGCATCCAGGCCGAGCTTCTCGGCCAGCCCGAAGCCCTCGGACACCGCGATCATCTGGATCGCGAGCATGAGGTTGTTGCAAACCTTCGCGGACTGGCCCGCGCCCGCCGCACCGGCGTGGAAGATATTCTTGCCCATGGCCTGAAGGATCGGCTCCGCTCGCCCGAAGGCGCTGTCGCTACCTCCACACATAAAGGTAAGCGTTCCCGCCGCCGCGCCGCCGACGCCGCCCGACACCGGTGCGTCAATCATTTCGAGCTCCCGATTCTCGGCCTCGACGATCATCTCGCGCGCCGTGGGCACGTCGATGGTCGAGCAGTCGATCACCAGCGCGCCTTTTTCCAGCCCATCCAGGACGCCGTCATCGTCGACATAAACCGAGCGGACATGCGCACCCGCCGGCAGCATGGTGATGATTACCTCGGCACCGTCGGCCGTCGCGCGAGCGCTGTCGGCGGCGGTCCCGCCGCTATCGACGGCGCGCTCCACCGCGTCCGCGGAAATGTCGAACACCGACACGCTGTGTCCGGCCCCGACCAGGTTGGCGACCATCGGGCCGCCCATGTTGCCCAGCCCGATAAATCCGATCTTCGCCATCATTCTCTCCCTGATTTTCTGTCGCGACCGTCAGCCGAAGCTCGGCTCACCCGCCACGGGCTCGAAATATTCATCGACGTCGGCCTCGCTCACCGCATCGAGGGTGGTCGGGTCCCATTTCGGGGCCCCGTCCTTGTCGATCACGACCGCGCGGATGCCTTCGAACAAATCATGACCCCGGAAACAGCGGTCCGCAATGCGGTACTCCATCGCCATGATATCGGCGATCGATTCAATCCTGGCGCCAAGCCGCAACTGGCGATGTGTGACCTTCATGGCAGTCGGCGATTTGGTGGCCAATGTCGCGATCTGATCGCGCGCCCAATCGCTGTCTTCGGCCGCAAGCCGCGCCAGAATGTCCTCGACGCTGTTACCGGCAAAGCACCGGTCGATCGCCTCGCGGTCGGCCGCCAGGGGCGCGTCGCCCGGATCGACCGCAAAGTCGCGCAGGATGGCCGCCACCCCGTCTCCGTCGAGCGCCATGGCCCCCGCCAATGCGGCGATCAGATCATCATTCCGCGCCGCCGGCACATGAACATCCCCGATACCCGCATAGAGCGTGTCCGCGGCACGCAGGCGGTGGCCGGTCAGCCCGAGATACATGCCGATCTCACCGGGGCAGCAGGGCAGGAACCAGCTGGCGCCGATATCGGGAAACAGGCCGATACCGGTCTCCGGCATCGCGAAAAGAATCCGGTCCGAGACGACGCGGTGCGAGCCATGCACGGACATGCCCACGCCGCCGCCCATGGTCACCCCGTCCATCAGCGCGATGTAGGGTTTCGGATAGGTATGGATCAGGACGTTCAGCTTGTATTCCGCCGCGTAGTAGGTGGGCCCGAAGTCGGTCCCGCGCCCCTCATACAGGTCACGGATATCGCCGCCGGCGCAGAACGCCTTCTCACCCGCACCTTTGATGACGACCGCATCGACGCCGTCATCCTTTGCCCAGGCCTGCAGCTGCGGCTCGATCGCGTGGATCATGGTGAGCGACAGCGCGTTTAACGCCCGGGGCTTGTTCAACGTGATCAGGCCAATCCGCCCGCGCTGTTCGAGCAGGACTTCGGGTTCATCGTTCATGGCAAAACCTGTTTATGGGGGAAATTACTGACGCAAAAGATCTCGGGAAATAATCACGCGCATGATCTCGTTGGTGCCTTCCAGAATCTGGTGCACACGCAGATCGCGCAGATAGCGCTGGATCGGAAACTCCTTGAGGTAGCCATAGCCGCCGTGCAGTTGCAGGGCCCGGTTCGCCACCTCGAACCCGGTGTCGGTCGCCACGCGCTTGGCCATCGCGGCCGCCACCGTGGTGCCATGCATCCGGTTGTCGAGCATCCAGGCGGCACGGTGAATCATCAGCCGCGCAGAATCCAGCTCGGTCGCCATGTCCGCCAGGCGGAACTGCAGCGCCTGGAAATCCGCCAGCGGCTGGCCGAACTGCTTGCGTTCCTTCAGATAATCCCGGGTCGCATCGAGGCAGACCCGCGCGCCGCCGATGGAACAGGCGCCGATGTTGAGCCGCCCGCCGTCGAGCCCCTGCATGGCGATCTTGAAGCCGTCCCCCTCCGCGCCGATCAGATTCTCCACCGGCACCCGGCAATCCTCGAAGATCACCGCCGCGGTCGGCTGGCTGTTCCAGCCGAGTTTCTTCTCAAGCTTGCCGAAGGAAAGACCCGGCGCGTCACGTTCAACCGCGATGCAGCTGATCCCGTTGGGACTGTCGTCGCCGGTGCGGACCATGCAGACATAGACATCCGCGGCCGACCCGCCCGAGATGAACGCCTTCGAGCCATTGAGGACGTAGTGATCGCCGTCGCGTTTGGCGCTGGTGCGCAAGGCTGCCGCGTCCGAGCCCGAGCCCGGCTCGGTCAGGCAGTAGCTGGCGAAATGTTCCATGGTGGTGAGCTTGGGCAGGAACTTCGCGCGCTGTTCGTCGCCGCCGAAGCTGTCGATCATCCAGGCGCACATGTTGTGGATGGAGATATAGGCGGCCGTCGACGGACACGCGCTCGCCAGCTCCTCGAAGATGATTGTCGAATCCAGCCGCCCGAGACCCGAGCCGCCATGCTCGGGGTCGCAGTAGATCCCGGCGAGGCCCAGCGCGGCGGCGGCGCGCAATGTATCGACCGGGAAGATGCATTCCTCGTCCCATTTCTCGGCATGGGGCAGCATCTCGTCGGTCGCGAAACCGCGCGCCATATCCTGTATCGCGGACTGTTCTTCGGTAAGTTGGAAATCCACTGGATGGCCCCACGTCTTTCGTTGCGCGCGAGTCTAACCGCTCGTACATGCGGAACCAATCCCCACGCCGATGCGCTAAACTGTATCGACAAGGAGAATCATCATGTCCGTCGATCGCCGCCTGATCCTGCTCACCGTGAAGGAGAATGTCAGCCTCACCGCCCTCGATGCCGAGACCGGCGATACGGTCGCCTGCATCGAGGTGGGCACGCTGAACACCGGCAAGCCCCATGAGCTGGCGGTCTCCAACGACGGCACGCGTGGTTTCGTCTCCCTCTATGGCAGCGCCGACTATGGCCCCAACGTGCCCGACAACCGAATCGCCGTGGTCGACCTTACCGACATGACCCTCGCGGGCCACATCGACCTCAATCTCTACAAGGGCCCCCACGCGCTGGTGATCGACCAGCAGGGCAAGCTCTGGGCGACGGTCGATCACAGCCGCTGCGTCCTGGTGATCGACCCGGACAGCTGGGAGATCGAGCACACGATCTGGCTGCAGACCCCGGGGCATTTCCTCGCCGCGTCCCCCGACGGCCGGACCTTGTATGCCTCGTCCAAGGAGTATCCGGTGATCACCGAGATCGACATCGAAACACGGACAATCACGGCACGTATCGACGTGCCCGTCGGCGCCCAGGCGATCCGGGTCTCGAACGACGGTTCGCGCCTGTTCGTCGGCGACTTCCATCGCCCGTTGCTGCATGTGATCGATTGCGCCGCGCGCCAGCTTATCGGAACCCACACCCTGACAGGCGTCCCTGGCTGGCCCTTCGTGTCGCCGGACGGCAAGACCATCGCCGTCAGCACCTACGACGAACCCGCCGACAAGGGCTATGTCGAGCTCCTCGATGCCGACGACCCCGACAAGCGCCGGGTGGTGAATGTCGCCGACGAGCCGTTCCACATGCTGTTCAGCGACGACAGCCGGTACCTCCACGCCGCGCTGGGCAATGGCGAGGTGCCGAAGATCGAGATCGCATCGGCGGAGATCGTCGAGGGCGGCTATCACGCCGGCGGGTCCATGCCCGAGGCGATCGTTGCCTATGATGGTGGCGCCGCATGACCGGCCCGGTCCTGCGTATCTTCGAGGCACGCACCAGGCCCGGTCGCGCCGGTGAGCTCCTGGAGAACTTCGCCTCGACCTCGGCCGCGGTCGTCGCGGGCGAACCGGGGAACCGGGGCTACATCTTCGGGAAGAGCATCGTCGACGACGATGTCGTGCTCTTCGTCTCGCTCTGGCAGGATCTCGACGCCATCAAGGCACGCTTCGGCGACGACTGGAAAATCTCCTATATGCCCGACGGCTATGCTGACATTATCGCGGAATGCTCGGTTCGCCATTTCGACATGGATGGCGGCTGGCACCCGGACGGCCTCTAGGAGAATGAGTCCCGGCAACGCCCAACCAAGAGAATCCCATGAGCCAAACTGCCGAACCGATCGCCCAAAATGACTATATCGAGGCCGAACTCGACTACATCGTCGACGACGGCATCCCGGCCGTACGCTACCTCGACTGGCCGGAGATGGAGCATAAGGCCCACATGCCGGCCTACGAGAAACATCTCGTGCAAATCCACAACGGCCGCGCGGACCCGGCGCAGTTCACCCTGCCGACCCACGGCTTCGCCTTTGTCGATCATCACACAAAGGTGCGGGATTTCTTCGACGAAGAGGAAGTGCGCTCGGTCTACTACCCGGAGACCGAGGCCCTGATCCAGGCACACAGCGGCGGTGCCAAGCGCGTGCTGGTCTTCGACCACACGCTCCGCACCGCCGAACAGGCGCGCCAGCAGGCCGACCGGGTGCGCAAGGCAGTCCACTCGGTGCATAACGACTATACTGAGCGCTCGGCGCCCCAGCGGGTGCGCGACTTCCTGCCCAAAGACGAGGCCGAGGCCGCGCTCGAGAAACGCTTCGCCATCATCCAGACCTGGCGGTCCATCGCGCCGCGCGTCGAGCGCGACCCGCTGGCCCTGTGCGACGGCAAGACGATCCCCGAAGAGGGCTTCGTTCCCTACCAGCGGCGCTACCGCTACCGCACCGGCGAGACCTATCACATCTCATACAACCCGGCGCACCAGTGGTTCTGGTTCCCGCAGATGACCCGCGAGGAGGCGCTGGTGTTCAAGGTCTACGACACGGACGCCTCGGCCGGCGTGCGCTTCACGGCCCACACCGCCTTCGACGACCCGAACACCCCGCCCGACGCGGCGATCCGCGAGAGCATCGAGATGCGCGCGCTGGTGTTTTACGAATGAGGGTGGTTTGCGTGCGCCTGGCTCAGGTGTTCGAAGCCGCAGGTCTCTCGATCATCATTCGAATGTTCTGCAACGCAAGAACAGTAGCTTCAATGAGTTGGAAGCCTTGGTCCATCGGGTGACTCTCTTCATCGACGGGAACCAGCCGCATCGCATCGCCAATTTTTGACGACGGAAGATGTGCGTCCGCGAGACGTAACTCGTACACCCCAACCAACGAAGTTAATGCCGACCTAGCTTGGTCGGCATCCCCACAAAGACTTGCAAGAACGCGTTCTAATGACTTCAGCGAGGCTAGTTTATCGCCTCCGTTAGGCGACACCACCTTATGCAACAAATCCACGTTAATGCGGTCTATGACCAATCGGGATATGTCCTTCGCCAAGCTATAAAGTCCGGATTGGTCGTGGGCTCGGAACCTGTTCACGGTCTTCGATAGTTGTTCGACTTCCCCGTGCCCACGAAAAATCCTCTCCCCCCATCGAGCCTCAGCTGCAGTGTCCAGGTTTTCCATCGCGGCAGCGAAAAAGGCTTCTGGTGCCTTTGTTTTTGCAGGCTCAGCTCGAACCTGAGAATCTAAAAGTTCGCGGCTTACTTTGCCTTCTGGGGTGACGTTAAAGCCCAACCAGAATCTCCGCTGCCATTCAGGGAGTCTGGCGATGTCGTATGCGTAAACCGTCAGAAGGCGCGATTCGTTGATTCCAAAATGGATCGAATAACCCGGTATCGGAAAAATGCCGCCAGTATCCCGTGTATACCATTGAAAGGTCGCACCTCTCCGAGCCATCGCCGCTTCAAACACTTCACTACGAAACCATAGCCAACGTCCTATATCTTCATTTTTGAGATCGTCAGCGTTCATGCGTTCGCCCGAAGGGTCAACAATGAAATCGCAAGACGATGGCACTTCATCCCATCGCACCCTTGGACTGTGGGCCGCCGGTTCGATCCACTCGTTAACCCAAAACTCGCTTTGAACACGGAAAAGTGGACTGCCCTCGCTTTCTACTTCCTAAGAAGCGTGATCAACGTTGCCAGCTTTTTCTGGTCCCATAATTGGCACATCTTCTTCAGGATCAACGTCGTTCCGCGCAGCATGGAAAACGGCCGTCTTCGCCCCGAACGGTTCTCCACCCTCATGTATTTTCGTTATATGAATTTCGAAACGTGTCTCTGCAGCATCATCGTTTTCCGTATGAGCGCCTTCTTCCCAGCCGAGATCCTCGATTGACGAGACAATACATTCGCGACTTTGAAAGCGTGCTATCCGCAAAGCCATTCTGCGAGCAGCTAAGTAATCTCTCAGGTGCTCGGCCCTAATTTCGAGAAGGACTGGTCGTCCATCTTCGTTGCGTTTGAGGCGTGCTACCTCCAGAAAGTCCTCGTCCGGTCGCACCCATGAATCACCTTCCCGCAGAAGAGACAGCGCGAAGACCAGGTCCTGATTCAAATGCCAAATCGCAGGCGCAGCTCCATCGAAACTCTGGACGAGCGCAAGCTCGACTCCCAAGTCCTCGCCAGTCCGAACTTGGTAGATATCAGTTGGTTTATAGTTTTCTTCGGACGCCCAAGGGCCTTGGTTGTGTATTAGGCCGATATCGCCCCAACCTAAATTTCGTCCTTCATCTCGGAGGTTTGTGGGCACCATGACACTTCCGGCACCAGAGAACTCCTCTTGATAGCCTTCGAACCCGTGTTCACCCTTTTTCGTGCTTTCCGATTGCCGAAGCGGCACCCAGACGGCGTTCTCAACGCGCCGTCGACGGATAGCGTTCATCTCAAACCAGTCACGATTCACGCAGATCTCCTATGGAAATGTCAGAGATCAGTATCGGCTAGATTCACGGTTGGGTCGAATTGACGAAAGGAAGACGAATGAGCTGCGCCGCTAATCTGGGCTGGTTCACCCAAAGCAAAAAATCTCAGAACTACAGGATTCGATCTCAGCATGGCTTAGCAAGCGCCTACCCTCACGTCACCGTCATCCCGCCATCGACCGCCAGCACGTGCCCCGTCACATAAGACGCGGCAGGGCTTGCCAGATAGGAGACCGCACCCGCGATGTCTTCCGGTTCGGTGAAGCGGCCGAGCGGGATCTTCGACAGCCCCGCGTCGCGGCGCGCCTGGTCGTTGTCGAAGATTTCGGCCCGCAGCTTGGTCATCGACGTGCCCGGGGCCACGGCGTTCACGCGGATGTCGTGGGGCGCCCACTCCGCGGCCAGGTGCCGGACCAGTCCGCCGATCGCCGCCTTGGAGATGCCGTAGGGCGAGACGTTCACCGCGCCGACGGTGGTGAAGGTCGACGCGATGTTGATGATCTGGCCGGGCCGCCCCGCCTCGATCAGGTGGCGCGCCACCGCCTGGGTCATCATGTAGGTGCCCGTGACGTTGATGCGCATCACCGCCTCGAACTCGTCGGCCGCCACGTCCAGCGCCGGCTTCGCCAGCAGCATGGCCGCGTTGTTCACCAGCAGGTCGATGCGTCCGAATTTCTCCAGAACACCGGCGACGGCCGCGGCGATGCTCTCGTCCGACTTCAGATCGAGTGCGACACCCAGGGACTGCCCGCCTGCGGCGTTGATCGCGGCCTGCGTGTCGGACAGGGCCGCCGGGTCGAGTTCGGTGACCGCCACGTCGAAGCCGTCGCCCGCCAGCTTCGCCGCGATGGCCGCGCCCAGCCCATAGGACGCACCCGTCACCAGGGCGACCGGCCGTGGATCGTTACTCATGTCGTCTCTCCGTCGGAACCATCGCGCAGATATTTATAGATTTCCGTGAAGTCGGCGCCGGGCATCGCCCCGTTGGCGGCGTTCCAGAGTCCCGTCATCGTCGCGCCCACCCTGTCGGCCGTGCCCGACTTGCTGACCTCGTCGAAGTAGAGCGCCACGTCCTTGGTCATCAGCGCCATGGCGAAGCCCGCATCGAAGGTCTCGGTGGCCACCCGGTTCGGGAACTTGTCCGCCGAGGCCGTGTTGCGGCCGGTCGAGACGTTGACCACGTCGAGGATGGTCTCCATCGCCACCCCGTGGCCGAGGCCGAACTGGACCGCCTCGCTGGTGGCCGCCATGGCCGTGGCCGACAGGAAGTTGTTGAGCAGCTTCACCGCCTGGCCCTGGCCGGGGTTCTGGCCCACATGGAAGGTGTTCCCGCCCACCGCGTCGAACGGGCCCGCCAGCGACGCCACGGCGTCTTCCGGTCCGGAGGCAATGACGGTCACCGTCCCGGCGATGGCACCGGCCTTGCCGCCGCTGACCGGCGCGTCCACGAAGGTGACCCCGCCTGCGGCCAGAGCCGCGCCGATCTCGCCGGCGGCCTGGGGCCCGGTGGTCGAGAAGTCCACGACCGTTGAGACGCGGCGGTCGGGTGCGTTCAGGATCTCGTCGCAGACCGACGCGACGACCTTCCCGTCGGGCAGGCTCAGGAACAGCGTGCCCTGCTGCGCCACGGCTGCCACGCTGTCGGCGACCGCCGCGCCAGTGGGGGCACGTTCTGCCGTGCCCGCCGCATCGAACACCGCGGGGGCATAGCCCGCCGCACACAGGTTGGCGCACATGGGCGCGCCCATGTTGCCCAGCCCGATAAACCCGTAAGATGTGTCCGGCATGCTCATCGTCCCCGCCTGTGGCCGGTCGTACGCCAGCCTTCACGGGGCATTATAGCGAAGCGGCCGATTGGGGAGGGAAGAATGACATCACCGAAGACCTGGGAATTGTATGCCGTCAAATACGGCACGCTGGCCGAACGCATGCGCCGCGAGAGCTTCGTGAAGCTGGACCCCCATGACGACGGCCCCATGCCCATCGACTATTACGTCTGGGCCGCGGTGTCCGACGACCAGACCATCGTCATCGACACCGGCTTCGACGATGCGGAGGCGAAAAACCGCGGGCGCAGCCTGATCCGCAGCGTCACCGACGGGCTGGCGACCATCGGCGTCGAGGCCCAAACCGTCTCCGACGTGATCGTCACCCACCTGCATTACGATCATATCGGCGGGCACGCCCAGTTCCCGGCGGCCAGGTTCCACCTGCAGGAAAAGGAAATGCAGTTCGCCACGGGCCCGCACATGTGCAGCCATGTGGTGAACGCGTCGTTCACGCCCGATCATGTGGCGGACATGGTGCGTAATGTCTTCGAAGGCCGGGTGTCGTTCAGCGACGGTGACGCCGAGATCGCGCCGGGCATCACCGTGCATCTGACCGGCGGCCATTCCATGGGCCTGCAGTTCGTGCGGGTGCTCACCAAACGCGGCTGGGTCGTGGTGGCGTCGGACGTCACGCATTTCTATGAGAATCTGGAACGGCGCATGCCCTTCCCGGTGATCTACAACCTTGCCGACATGGTTCGCGGCTTCGATGCGCTGGAAGCCCAGGCGGAGACCCCGGGCCATATCGTGCCCGGGCATGACCCGCTGGTGCTGGAACGCTACCCCGCGCCCGACCCGCGGCTGGAGGGAATCGCCGTGCGCCTCGACGTCACCCCGAACGCCTAGTCTTTCGTCATCGCGTCTGCGAGGTCGGCCGACCATTCACCGCGCGGCCGATACCCCTCGGTCGCCTGGCACATTTCTTCGGTCAGCTTGACGATCTCGTCGTCTGACATGTCGAAGTCGAGATACTCGCCGAAGGGCTGGGGCACATGGAAGGGCGAGTCCAGGTAGACCTCCAGGTTATTGCCCTCGGGGTCGTCGAAATAAACCGACCAGGCATTGCCGTGATTGCGCGGCAGCAGATTCTCGACCCCCTCTTCCACCACCCGGCGGTACATCACGCGTAACTCGGAAAGTGAATTCACCGTGAAGGACAGCTGGTTGATCGTGCTCGGGACATCGGCGGGCCGCCCCTCGGCGATGATCACCTGGTGATGCATCGAGGGGTCGTTGGACATGAACGTGATGTGCCCGTTGTAGCGTTCGACAAATCCTCGGTCGGTCACGGTGAAACCGAGCACCCGGGTATAGAAGGATTCCATTTTCGCCATGTCGCGTACCCACATGCCTGCATGGGAGAGTATCGGTTTGATCTGATCGGTCATGCCACTCATCCTTCCACAGAAACGACGCCGGCGCCCACCAGTGCGGCGATCTCATCTGCGTCATAGCCGAGATCACGCAGGACCTCGGCGGTGTGTTCACCAACTTCCGGCGGGGCCACGGCGAACGAACTCGGTGTCCGCGACAGCGACACCGGCTGGCGCGAGAAGCGCATCCCCCCCAGCGCGGGTGATGTGAGCGGTTGCGCAATCCCCAGATGCTGAACCTGGGGATCATCGAAGACCTGCGCGATATCGTTGATCGGGCCGCAGGGCACGCCGGCGGCGTTGAACTCTTCGACCCATTCGCCGGACGTCTTCGTCGCGATGGCGTCGCCGATCAGCCCATTCAACCGGTCGCGATTGTCCGAACGCGCGGGTGCATCCTCGAACTCCGGGTCCGTCATCCATTCCTCGTGACCCAGGATACGGCAGAAACGGCCCCAGATTTCCTGGCCGGCAACGGCAATGTTGATATGCCCGTCCGCCGTGGCGAACACGCCGGTCGGGATGCTGGTGGGGTGGTTGTTGCCCGCCTGCCCGGGAATATCTTCGTCGACCAGCCAACGCGCCGACTGGAAATCGAGCATGAAGATCTGGGCTTCGAGCAGCGAGGTCTGCAGCCATTGGCCCTTGCCCGATTTCTCCCGTTCCAACAGCGCCAGCAGGACACCCTGGGCGGCGAAAAGCCCCGCCGTCAGGTCGGCAATCGGGATACCCACCCGCATCGGGCCCGCGCCCGGCGCGCCCGTGATCGACATCAGTCCGCCCATGCCCTGGGCGATCTGGTCGAAGCCGGGCCGTTTTGCATAAGGCCCGTCCTGGCCGAAACCCGAGATGCTGGCGAGAATGATCCGCGGGTTGATCGCCGCGAGCGAGTCATAATCGATGCCCAGCCGGTTCTTCACGTCGGGCCGGTAATTCTCGACCACCACATCGGCCTCCGCGACCAGCTTGAGAAAAACTTCCTTCCCCGCGTCGGCCTTGAGGTCGAGCGTGAGGGAGCGCTTGTTGCGATGGAGGTTCTGGAAATCCGATCCATGGCGCGAACCGCCAAGGGCGGCCCCGCCCTCGACGGCGGGGGGCATCTCGACCTTGACCACGTCGGCACCCCAGTCGGCGAGCTGGCGTACACAGGTCGGGCCGGAGCGGACACGGGTCAGGTCGAGGACCTTCACATGGTCGAGGACGGACGCGGCAGGGTTATGAGGCATGGGTCTCTCTGGGTATCGGCTGGGTCTAGAGTTTGAGCAGGCGCCGGGCATTGCCGTTGAGGATCTTGGCCTTGTCCTCGGCGTTGAGATGCACCCGCTCGATCCAGTCCATCCCCGGCGCATTCGGAACAAACGGATAGTCGACCGAGAACAGGATGCGGTCGGCGCCCATCTCGGCGATCGAACACATCAGCGCCGGATCGGAGAAGTTGCCGCTGGTCGTGATGTGGAAGTTGCGGCTGAAGACCTCGCGAAACGAAAGCGACTTGTTGCCCGGCCGGGACAGGGCATGATCGATCCGCCAGAGCAGGAACGGCAACCCTTCGCCCAGATGGCCGAGAATGATGTTGCAGCCGGGATACTTCTCCAGCACGCCGCTCAGCACGATCCGAATGCCCTGGGTCGCGGTCTCGACGGTGAAGCCCCAGCCGGCGTTCAGCAGCGCCGGGAAGTCTTTCACATAGGGCTCGTAATAGGTGTCGACGACGGTCTTGTTCGGCACGGCGGGGTGCATGTACAGCGGCACGTCGAGGGCCTCGGCCCGCTCGTAAACCGGCCAGAAGCGCTCGTCATCGAAGAATACGCCATGGGTCAGGCCATGGATCATCGCGCCCTTGAAGCCGAGCTCGTTGACGCAGCGCGACAGCTCGTCGGCGCAGGCCGCCGGGTCGGGCGTGGGCAGGTTCGCAAAGGCCGCAAACCGGTCCGGCCGCTGGGCGACGATATCGCGGAGCCGGTCGTTGGTGGCACGGGTCACCTCGGCCGCCGTGGCCGGCTCGAGCCGCTGGGTCGAGGGTGCGCCATGGGAAAGAACCTGGATATCCACGCCCGAGGCATCCATCTCGGCGATCCGCGCATCGAACAGGTCCTCGAGCTTGGCCAACATGGCACCGGAAGCTCCCCGGTCCTCCGCGGCGACAAGCGGGGTCAGACCGGGATCCCAGTAATGCTCTTCAATCGCGATGACCTGTTCGCCATTCGACGTCGCCATGTGTCTCTCCCCCGCTGACATTCTTAGTCTTGAGGACGGATGGTAGCGGCTCAATGGACGCATAGGCAAAGGTGCGGGGCGAAGAAAAATATTTTTCCGATAATCAAATTCGTGGTTCACTTGTCCCAACGCCCTTCGCGATGCGGCCTTTCGCTTACGGCCCGGGAAGCGTGGGAACCGGCATCCATCAAGAATGCCGGCCAACGAAAACGGGAGGAAAGAACATGAACATGATCATCGAACGCGATGTGCCGGTCACCATGGATGACGGCCAGGTGCTGCGGGTGGACGTCTACCGGCCCGATACCAAGAAGAAGGTGCCGGTCGTGATGGCCGGCGGCCCCTACGGCAAGGGCGTGAAGTATCAGGAACATTACAAGCCGCTCTGGGAATCGCTCCTCGCCATGCACCCGGACATCCTGCCGGGCTCCAAGCATCGCTGGCTGACCTGGGAGACCGTCGATCCGGAAATCTGGGTGCCCTGGGGCTATGCCTGTGTCCGCCTCGATTCCCGCGGCGCGGGGCGTTCGCCGGGCTACCTCGATATCTTCTCGCCGCGCGAGACCCAGGATTTCGCCAATGCGATCAACTGGGCGGGTGAACAGAAATGGTCGAACGGCAATGTTGGCCTCAACGGCGTGTCCTACTACGCCATCAACCAGTGGCAGGTCGCTGCCCTGCAGCCCAAGCATCTGACGGCAATGATCCCCTGGGAGGGTGCAGCCGATCACTATCGCGACTGGGCCCGCCACGGCGGCATCCTGTCCAATGTGTTCATGGAAATCTGGTATCCGCGCCAGGTCGAGGCGGTCCAGCACGGCAACCCCAAGGGCCCACGCGACCGCTGGATGGGCGAAAGCGCCACGGGTCCCGCCCGGCTGTCTCAAAACGAACTCAAGGCCAACCGGGCCGACACGCTGGAGAACTTCCGGGTCCGCGAGATGGACGACGACTGGTACCGCTCGCGTTCACCCGACTGGTCGAAGGTCAAGGTGCCGTTCCTGAGTGCGGCGAGCTGGGCCGGGTTCGGCCTGCATCCGCGCGGCAACTTCGAGGCCTTCACCCAGGCCGCATCGCGCCAGAAATGGCTCGAAGGCCATCCCGGACGCCACGAGGAATGGTTCTATCTCGAATACGGCATGGAGCTGCAGAAACGCTTCTTCGACTATTACCTGAAGGGCGAGAAGAACGGCTGGAACCGTGAACCCAAGGTCTGGCTCAACCTGCGCCGGCCGTTCACCGACGATGTCGAGCTGCGCAAGGAAAGCTCCTGGCCGCTCAAGGGCACCAAGTGGACCAAGTACTATCTCGATGCCGGCGGCAAGGGGAAGATGGACACCAAGGTCCCCAAGGCCAACCGGAAGAAGGAATTCCGGGCGCTGACCCGCGGCATCACCTGGAAGTCCACGCCGCTGGCCCGCGAGACCGAGTTCACGGGCCCCATGGCCGCGAAGCTGTTCGTGTCTTCGTCCACGGAGGATTGCGATCTGTTCGTCACGGTCCAGGGCTGGTCGGACAAGGGCCGCGAGGTCCATTTCCAGGGCACGGTCGATCCCAAGACCCCGCTGGGTCAGGGCTGGCTGCGCGTGTCTCACCGCAAGTTGGACGAGGAGAAATCCGAACCCTGGCGGCCCTACCACACCCATGACGACAAGCAGAAACTCACGCCGGGACAGGTTTATGAGGTCGATGTGGAAATCTGGCCCCAGTGCATCGTCCTGCCCAAGGGGTTCCAGATCTCGATCAACATCGCGGGCCAGGATTTCGACCGGCCGGGACCGGCGGTCGACGCCTATGTGCCGTCGCGCGGCTCGGGTGTGTTCCTGCACGATCATCCGCTTGACCGCCCGAAGGAAATCTTCGGCGGGAAGACGACGATCCACACCGGGCCGAAGCACAAATCCTATCTGCTGATGCCGGTGATCCCGAAGAACCGGAAATCCAAGTAGGGATAGGTTCATGACGAAAGCAGACGAGGCGGCCGCACCCGATAACGGTGAGGCCGCCTCCGAGCTGCGCACGGTCGACATCAAGTTCGATGCCAGGGCCCGCACACTCGGAAAAATGAAAAGCGAGGTGACCATCACCTCGCAATTCTCGAACTTCTCGGTCACGCTCGAGACCGACGAAGGCAAACTCCATGGCGGCGACGCCTCGGCACCCATGCCTTTGCACTACTTCGCGGCCGGGGTCGTGACCTGCCTGATGACCCAGATGAAGGCCTTCGCCAAGCGCCTGCGCATCCCCGTGGAGAATATCGAGATGAACGCCAACTTCCACTGGCGCCTCGAACAGGAAGGGCGCGAGCCCTACGTCTCACAGCCCGTGGGCTTCGACATCGATATCGATGTCGACAGCGCGGCACCACTTGATGACCTCAAGCGGCTGATCGAGGCGGCCAAGAAGGGTTGCTTTGCCGAGCAGGCGCTCACCCTGCCCTGCGAGATCGGCCACCGCCTCAAGGTCGGCGACGACTGGGTCGACGTCTAGCCGCGCACGCCACGCCACTGAATGACGAGCGCCAGGACCAGGGCCACAGCGCTCAGACAGGCCATCCCGTAGAAAGCACCACCGGTGAACCCGCCATAGAGTTCGCCCGAGGCGATGAGTGCCAGCCCCATGATCACACCCGAGATCGATGCGTAAGCTCCCTGGGCCGTGGCCTTCAGGCCCTCGGGGGCATGACCGGCGATGAAATGCATGGTCGCGAGATACGTCGCACCGAAGGTGAGTGCGTGCAGCAGTTGTGCAACCACCAGCCCCGGCAGTGCTACGGTTTCGGCCAGAATCAGCCAACGCATCAGCGCCGCAGCCGCACCCAACACCAGCAGTCGGGATGCGCCCAAGCGGGCCACGACGGCGCCACTGAAGGCGAACAGGATGATCTCCACCAGCACGCTACCGCCCCACAGGAGCCCGACCACGAGTTCCGAATGACCCGCGGCCTTCCAGTGGATGCCGGAAAAACCGTTGAGCACGGCGTGACTTGCCTGCACCGCGCTGGCGGCGAGCAGGAATGTGAGAAAACGCGGGTCACGGACGAACCTCAGCACATCAGACCAGCGCGCGTGCCCGCGCGCTTCATTCTGTTCGCACAGCAGGAGCGTCGTCACCAGCACCACCACAAGGCCGGTGCCGACCACGATCAGAATCAGGTCCGGGTCACGCCCGGTCAGCAACGCGCCGACCCCCAGCGTGGCGAGAATAAAGGTGACCGAACCCCATAGCCGCAGGCGGCCATAATCGAGCCCGTGACGCAGAACAGCAGACATGGCCTGGGAGTCGCCCAGCGGAATCAACGCGTGATAGGCGGGCGCGAAGACCAGCGTGATCAGCAGGATCAGCCAGAAGGACGAGACCAGCGCAAATCCCGCGAAAGCGATCAGACTCACGGCTGCGGCGAAGACCAGCATGCGACGGCCACCACCCGAATGATCCGCCGCCCGCGTGATCACGGGGTCGACGAGGATGCGCATCCACGGTCCCACCGCCAGGATGATCCCGATATCGACCGCCGACAGGCCGCGGCTCTGTAGCCAGATCGGCCAGAACGGCAGCAACACGCCCAGCACGAAAAACAGCGCCCCGTAGAACAGGGCGAAACGCAGCGACGTCGCAAATGGTGTATCGCTCATGGCGATCGGATCATGGTGGGTTGGCAGGCGGGTTTACGATGGGCCGGAAAAGGCACCGGCCGCCCGCGCGAGGCGGACGGCCGGCACCGTCAAACGATAATGTCGGCGAGCGCGGCGTTACTCGGCGGCCTGTTTCGGCGACGCCTGATCCGGCGACGGCGCGGCATCCGCGTCGGCTTCACCGGCCGCGATCCGGGCTGCAACTTCTTCCTGGGAGAGCGGCTGGTTCCGGAAACGACCATGTTTCTCGTAATAGCGGTCGATCTGCACATGCTTGGCGACCGTCAACGGCGCGTTCTTGAAGAAATCGTAGAGCGCGATGGCACCGCCGGTCCACATCGTCCGCATCATGTGCGGCATGGCACGCGAGGCGCGCAGCTCCGCGGTCGGGGCATTCTCGATCTTGTGATAATTCTCACGGTCCTCGAGCGCCGCCTCGATCAGGTGCGGGGCCGCCCAGTTGCAGCGATAGTGGATCGTGCCGTCGGGGCGGATGATGTAGACGACGTTCGGCATGGCGCCATAGGCGCGATGGAAGTCACCCTCGAGATTGTCGACCAGAACGCGGCGGAATTCCTTGTAGCGCGGCGCGACCAGGGCCGCGGCCTTGAACTTGTCTTCCATGTTCTGATGCGGACCCATGCGCTCACCGGGATGGGCCTCGCGGACATAGACCATGACGAAGTTCACGTCGGAGAACTTCTCGGTGATGTCCTTGTAGGTCTTGATGTTCTTCGTATACATCGAGCAGGTCGACGAGCCGGTCTCGATTACGGTCCACTGACCATCAAAATCCGACAGTTTCACCTCTTCGCGCGTTTCGAGATCGGTGAAAGTGGCATCGATATACTTGTCGCCCGCCTGCGGGCCGACAAAGGTATCGAAGTTGTAGTCAACCACGCGGAAACGCTTGTTGTTGTAAACAGGCTGCGGTGCATCAGACATCGTGGGCCTCCTTTTGCCTATGACTTCGGTTGTTCTTGGTTATGCGTTAGCCGCACAATTGCCTCTACTATAGCACAATGCAACCCTTGGCGGGACAGTTGCGCACGGCTCGGACCCGGTAACACTGCCGTGAACGAAGACCGGTCACGCACCCAGTTTCGTCGCCATCCAGTCCGCCATCAGCGGCCGCGACTTGAACGGGATATTGTCGCAGACATGGTTCCCGTCGGGGAATACCACCAACTCGGCATCGTCGCCGGCCTCATCGATCATCTTCTGTGATTCCTCGACCGGACAGATTTCGTCGAGCCCGCTATGGACGATCAGCAACGGGCAGCCGATCCGGCCCAGAACCCCGTCCAAAGTATAAAGCTTCGCGGTCTCGGCTGCGTCCTCCACCGTCTCGTCGCCGAAGGCAAACCTGAGCGTGTCCTGCACCGCGAACGGCATGTCGCCCCAGAAGCTCGACATGCTGTGGAACCCGCCAATGGACACGCAGGCCTTGATGCGCGGGTCGACCGACGCGCGCGGTGCCGCATAGCCGCCGAAGCTGCGCCCCCAGATTCCGATGCGGTCGCCATCGATCTCGGGCCGGCCCGCCAGCGCATCGAGCACCGCTCCCACCGGCACCTCCCAGTCGGGGCGGATGCGCCATTTCAGCATGGTCAGGCTCTGGCCCGGCCCGTCATAGGCGCAGGTCGCGATGCCTCGCTTGAGGAACTCGTTCTCCAGCGTGTGAAACTCTTCCTTGGTCGAGTCCCCGCCGCAGGTGATCATCACGCACGGCGCGGGTCCGTTTGTCTGCGGCACGCGCAGGTTGGCCGGGAAGCTGTCCCCGTCGAAGGGGATATCGATGACCCGGGCGGGCGGGCTGAGATGCGGTGCGGCCTTGGCATAGGCCGCGCGCTGGCGGCGCTGCATCTGGGCCTTCGCCTCGGCATCGCCGAAGGAGACCGACTGGCCGATATGATAGTAGAGCGCCGCGCGCACGAAGGCCTCGCCGGCGGTCAAAGTCCGCCCATCGGCCAGAGCCGCGTCACCAAGCGCCTCATGGGCCTCCGCCAGCCCTTCCCAGACCGGCATCCACTCTTCCATCCGGGTGATCGTGCCCAGGACTGTCTGGGCGTCGTTATAGTCGAGCCCGGCGGCCATCAACCGCGGGAAACGATGTTCGATGGTTTCCTGTAAAGCGGCGTCGGCCATGGCGCGCTCCTCAGTCCAGATGCTTGTGGAAGAAGTCGACAGACAGCGCCAGCGCACGCTCGGCTTCGGGCGCGCTGTAGGTGGTCCCGCCGTGGCGCGCGAAGGCATGGTCCGCGCCGGGATATTTGTGAATCTCCACCAGCGGATTGGGCGATAACCGCCGTTCGATCATGGCGCAGACCTCGGGCTGGACCCACTTGTCGGCCAGCGCCTGGTGCAGCATGAACGGCTTCGACAGGTTCGGCGCCTCCTTGATCGAATGCTCGATATAGGTCCCGTAATAGGCGACCGCGCAGTCGATATCGGAGCGGCAACACATCAGATAGCCCATCTTGCCGCCCAGACAGTACCCGACCGTGCCGACTTTGCCATTGCCGCCGTCGAATGGCGTACGCAGATAAGGCTGGCCGTATCCTCCATGTCCTGAACGCCCAGGTCGTAATCGAAATCGTAGTAGAGATCGATGGCCTTGTTCCCAGTGGTCCTTGATTGGCATCCGACAGCTCGACACCGGGTTCCTGCCGCCAGAACAGGTCCGGCACCAGGGTGATCCAACCCGCTTCGGCAAACTCCTGCGCGTGATGGCGCATGGTGTCGTTGACACCCCAGATTTCCATGATCGCGATGATCGCACCCGCTGGCTCCCGGTCCGGATAAGCGACATGCGCGCCCATCTTGGCGATCCATCGCGCAGCGTGCACCTGAATGTCTTCCGTGCGTGCCATATTCGCCCCCTCCCTGCTGGTTTCTTTAGCTGTCTGCAGCGCCGACCAGACCCGCGCCGGGCGTCATCGGCAAATCAATCGGCCCCGCGCCCGCGCTGTCGAGTGCGTTCGAGAATCGCGGCCATGCCCGAGGGCAACGCGCCCGGCAACACCGGATTCGCCAGCCCCCTTCGACCCCGATCGGGTTCGTCGTCGCGGGAACCGAGTGATGCCCAACATCCGACAAATCGGGAAAGTCATCGGCCCGCGGCATCATGTAATCCATGAAGGAGCCGGTCATCAGCTGACCGTCCGTCATCATAGACCACCCATTCGCCGAGCACCTGCCCCAGACCCTGGGCGATGCCGCCATGGATCTGCCCCTCGACGACCATCTCGTTCAAACACGTTCCCGACATCGTCCACCGCGGTGTAACCGACTCGACATCGACCGTGCCCGTGTCTCGGGGTCGATCTCGACCTCGCAGATGTGACAGCCATTGGGAAAGGTCATCTGGGCAGACTCGAAACGAACTTTTCGCGCTGCGTCCATGCCCGCCTGCCAGCTCCTCGGGCAGATCCAGGGTCCCCTTGATCTGTGTCGGCGAGTTCGATGAATTCCGATCTCCCGGTCCGTGCCCTTGCAATGCGGAACACCCCGTCGGCGAATTCCACGTCATCCGTCGGCGGACGCCTCGAGCACATGCCCCGCCAGCGCACGGCCCTTCTCGATCGCCGTATCACAGCTCATGCGCCATGGCACTGCCCGCCATCATCATGGAGCGCGAGGCCACCGACTGGCCGTGCCCGGCGGCACCTCAAGGCTGTCGCCTTCGATCAGCCGGACCCTGGAAGCCGGAATACCCAGCCGCTCCCCGATGAGTCGGGTGTAGGTGGTCAGGTGGCTCTGCCCCATGGCCTGTACGCCGAGTGCGCAGGGTTGCCGCGTAACCATCGCCCTCGAAACGCAGATCAACCGTCTCGTCGAGGATGCCGCCGGCGACCTCCAGAAAACACGCAATGTCCGATGCCGCGAAGCGTTTGCCCCGCTGCTTCGGACTGGCCGCACGCCGCGACTGCGAAACCGTCCCATTCGGCGAGCGCTCAGCGCCTTGTCCATGGTCAAGCGGAGAACTCGCCGGAATCATATATCGGCCCGTTCGGCGTGGTCATAGGGCATCGTCCGACGGGCGGGATCATGTTGCGGCGGCGAATCTCCACCCGATCAATGCCCCAGTCTCCTTCGCGGCCTCGGTCAAGGAGCTGTTCCATCGGCGATGATCGCTTCCGGCCGACCCGCGCCCCGATAGGGGCCCAGCGGCGCGGTGTTGGTCAGCGCCATGGTCACATCGATATGGATCGCCGGAATCCGTGTAAACGCTGGCCAGAGACAATTCTTGGTGTTGTTGGTCGCAGAACACTATGGCGGAGACAGGTGGTCAGATACGCCCCCATCCCGACACGATTGTTGACGCGGAGCGCCAGTGATCACGCTTGCCCGCATCGTCAAACGCCATCTCCGCATCGATCAGGGTATCGCGTCCTGCGGTGTCGGCGAGGAAAGCTTTCCAACCGGGAGTTGCACCACTTCACCGGCCGCCCGACCTGACGCGCGCGGCGAACAGATATGGCGGCGTATTCGGGAAATGGATGGGACTTTCATGCCGAAGCCGCCACCCACATCATGGGTCAGCACGCGCAGCGTTTTCAGGCGCGACCCCGAACACCTGGGCCGCGAACATCTTGGAGACCAGCCCCACGCCCTGGGTCGGTGCCGTCAACGTGTAGCGGCCGAGAGCTTCGTCCCATTCGCCGAGGCCGCCACGCGGCTCCATCGAGACCGGCGCGAGGCGCGTGTCCAGCAACTCCACGCGAGACACATGCGCCGCGGCACCAAACGCCGCCTCCACGGCCGCCGCATCGCCATGCTCCCATTCGAAGGCGACATTCCCGGCGGCGCTGTCCCAGATCTGCGGTGCCCCGTCGGCCAGCGCTTCCGCCACCCCGGGTACCGCCGTCAGGCTCTCGATGTCGAGTTCAACCGCCTCGGCCGCGTCGGCCGCCTGGGCCGCCGTCTCGGCGACGACCAGCGCCACCGCCTCGCCCGCGTGACGGACCTTCTCATAGGCCAGCACCGGCTTGGGTGCGGCCGCCATGGTCATGCCGTCCTTGCCGGGGAAGCTGATTGCCGGCGGAATGTCCCCCAGCCCGGCCGCCTTGAGGTCCGCGCCGGTGATCACCGCCAGCACGCCAGGCATCCCCAATGCCGCCGCGCCGTCGACCCCGCGCAGAACCCCGTGGGCCGCCGGCGAGCGCACGAAGGCGCCATAGGCCTGGCCGGAGATATTGATGTCGTCGGTGAAGCGTCCCGCCCCGGTCAGGAGCGGTGCGTCCTCGCTCCGCAGGGCTTCATGGTCGCTGCCGTAGCGCGCGGTGTCGCGCGCGGTGTCGTTGTCCACAGCCGTTCCTCCTCATCGTGTCCGCGCCCCGGCCTTCTAAAGGGAGCCGGGTGAGCGGACAGACAGTCTAGGAGAGGAAACGGGACGCGGAAAGCCGCACCTTGTGGACTAGAACCGGTAGAAGGCTTCCGAGTTGGTGACCATGATCTTCTCGCGCATGGCCTCGTCGGGCACCCACTGGCCGAAGGCCTCGACCGGGTCGGCGTCGTTCGGGTTGACCTCATACTTGTTCGGATGGGGCCAGTCCGTGCCCCAGATCACCCGGTCAGGGTTCGCCTCGATCAGCGCACGCGCCATCGGCTGGCAATCGTCATAGGGCGGCAGGTCGGTGGCGCTGACACGATTCGCACCGGAAATCTTGATCCAGGTGTTGCCGTCGCGCACCAGCTTCAGCAGGGCCTGGAAGCCCTCGGCCTCGATGCCGGCGGCCGCCGGCTGATAGGCGAAATGGCCGATCGACATGGGCGTGGTCATCTTCTCGAACACCGGCATCAGGCCGACGATGTCCTTGCCCGGAAACAGCCACTCGATGTGCCAGTCGAACGGCTTGATGCGCGCCTCGAGCTCGGCGATCTGATCGAGCTCGAGGGGCATGCCGCCCTTGTTGTCGGTGTTCAGGCGCACCCCAACGGATGCCCTGCTCGCTGCAGTTCGCTGGCCAGTTCGGCGTTCGGTGATGTCCATGGTCGATGGCGCAGACGCCGACGTGCACGACCCGGGGTTTCCGCGTTCAGCGCATTCATCCCGTCAAGGATCGCCGAATTGTCGGTGCCATAGACGGACGGCTGGGTGAACACCACGCGGTCAATGCCGAGCGTCGCGAATGGAGATGCTTGAGGTCTTCCAGGGTCGATTCCGGCGGATTGTAGCCGCGGTCCGGGCGAAAGCGGGTAGCTTGTCGTAGAAGACATGGACGTGGGTGTCGATCGAGCCCTTGCAGGCAGAGTGATGTTCGGTTTGCGCGGGTTGCGGTCCGGCGCGATGCAATCTCGGATTTCGCTGTTCACGGCCATGGCCTCTTTCCCCTGAAATTCGTGTTCGTGGCTTTTGAATTGAATTCCGGACAGCATGGCGGAACCGCGTTGCGTATCACATCATTCCCGCCGGGCCGAAACCCAATTTCTTGCGCCGCCAGATCACCCGGTGCAGTCGGGCGCGATGCGATTTCCAGCACCAGCTTGCTCACCACGGTACGCGCGGAAAATCCGTCGGAAGATTCCGCCACCACGGTGAAGGCGCCGGGGCCGCCGATCACCACTTCGTGGAAATAGCCTTCGAGATCGTATTTCACGCCCTTCGACCTCCGCTCTGTTCCTGCTGCGGATTGATCACCAGGCCATTGATGGTACGATACCGCTTCGCCATAGCCACGGTCCCGGGCCGTCTGCAGACCTGCTGTTCGATCCCCCTGGGAATCGCGCCCATCCGCCGAGAGATCGATCACCCGGCGGGTGCCCTCGATCCCGTTGGCTCTCGAACAGATCCGGATGAGAAATTCGAGTGCGCGTGGTGATGGAGGTCAGCCCGCCCTTTGGGGATTGGGTTGGCGTCCTGAATGGCCGACTGCGAACCGCCGCGGCATCCTCGGCGCTGGCGATCACCGTGCCAGCCAACCGTCACCCGCTGCCGATCTCGGACCATTCCACATAGGCCAGGGCAACCCTGTCCCAACGGTCCGGACTTCATCGCCGTCGATGACACGCGGATCGGTCAGGGCCTGCGACATAGCCGGCACCCGTTGCAGATTCACTTCGCCGCCATCGATGGACGCAGAGACATCAACGGCAAGGACCAGTTCCACATCCACGGGAATGTCCTGCGCCTGCGCAACGGCGCCATGCCGGCCAGCAGACAATCACGGTCAAAAGCGCGCAGGCGAGGTTTAGAGCCAGGTGCGCCATTGATAGAACTCCAGCAGCTTTTTCGATCACCTCGGGCATAGACCGCCGGGTTTGCGCGGTTCATAAACCTCGGCGTGATTGATGCCCGGGATTGTGTGGAGCGATGTCCTTGGGCTCACCGGCATTGCACGCATACAGCGTTCTCGCGCCTCTTCGTATCCGCACCATGGTGTCGTTCGGCGCCATGCACGAGCAGCAGCGGTCGCGGCGCGATCCGGCCCACCCAGTCCTCGGCGTTGAAGCCGCATGGCCAGTTCCACATTCTCCAGCGGATAGCCGTCCGGGATAGGCATCCTCGGTCTTGTACATGGTCTTGAAGGCGTCCCGCTCGGCCGGGCCCGGGGGCGAGACCTGCTGGTAGGGCAGACGTTTCGATTCACCGGTGAGCGCGCGCGCAATCCGGTCGGCGGCGAGGGCCTCCTGCAGTTCATCCCATTCCGCCGCCGTTCGCTTCGAGCGCTGCCAGCGTTCCCCATTGCCCGGCGCGCCCACGGTCGCGATGACGGCGATGCCGGGATCGACGGCCGCCGCCTTGATCGAGGCGCCGCCGCCATGGCTCAGGCCCATGAGGCCTATTCTGGCAGAATCCACTTCTGCGCGCGCGGCCAGCCAGATGCGCGCGGCGAGAATGTCGCGGACCTGTTCTTCCGGGTCGATCCGGTTGGCGATGCC
>CBDHEC010000058.1:0-13338 GCA_965261975.1 Alphaproteobacteria bacterium | reverse complement strand
TGCTGCCGCCCTTGTGGGCATGGATTTGTCGCTTGATCGACTGGATGTCCTCGATGGCCGCGAAATCGAGATGCCGCCGCCAGACGAAGGGCTGCAGGCTGTCCAGAAACCGATGTCCCGCGGCAATGTCACCGGCCACCGGACGCGCCTTGATCATGGCCGCCCGCTCCCAGTTTTGCCCCAGGCTCTCGTAATAGGTTTCGGCGGCGAATGTGGAGAGCGCGACCGGCGTGGCACCCGGGTCTGGACGTAATCTCAGATCGGTACGAAAGACATAGCCCTCGCCGGTCCGCTCATCCATCAACTTGACGAGGTCGCGGGTCATGCGCACCAGGTTCTGCTGCATTCTGTCCGCATCGGCCGTCGGTACGACGTCGTGGTCATACAACACGATAAGGTCGATATCGCTGGAATAGTTGAGTTCGAATGCGCCGAGTTTTCCCATGCCGAGCACGATGTACCCGCAATCGGTTTCGGGTGAATCCGGGTTCGGCAATCGAAGACGTCCGCGTGCATGTTCCGCCGTCAGCAGATGACGAATCGCGGCAGACAAGGCCGCGCCGCAGAACTGGCTCAGTTTCTCGGTGACGCCGGCCAGCGGCCAGTTGCCTGACAGGTCGGCCAATGCCGTGAGAAGCGCAACGCGCCGTTTGGCACGCCGCAACATGGTGCCGGTGTCGGCAAAGCTTGCGGCGGGGTCCATGGTCGCGAGATCTTGCATCACATTCTCGAATGCCTGATCGAAACCACCGTTGAAAATTACCGGCGCAAACGCGACATCGCGAACCAGGCATTGGCCCAGGAAACCACTGTTACCGAAAACGCCTTCGAGCAAACTGCACATGTCAGGGTTTTCGGCCAGTTGCGTGATGATTTCCGAGACGGCAGGGTCATCGGATTCAGCGGCTGCGTCGCGGAATCGTTCCAGCCCCCGTTCGACCTTTTCGAGATCGGCCGGGCGCGGCAACTGGTCAGGATATGGCGAGAATGCAAAGCTCATGAGGGCCGCTTGATTTTCACGCAGACTGCTGTATGGCGTGGGGGACGGTCAAGCGTTCACGCCTGTCCGCATCGGGCTACTCGAAAGGGCCTCCATTGATCGTCCGGAGCTCGCGATGGTTGCTGTTGTTTTTCGCCGCCGCCCTGGTCGGGTTGGCGCTGATCTTTGGTGTGCTGATCTGGCAGCTCAGCCGCGGCCCGATCAGCCTGAGCTTTTTGACGCCACTCATCGAGCGCGCATTGGACACGGGGCGCGGCAACGCGCGCATTCGCCTGCATGACACAATACTGACCTGGGCGGCGGATGAACGGGAACTGGATATTCGCGCCGTCGGCCTGCAATTCGTCGATTCCGGCGACAGCGTGCGTGCGACCATCCCGGAAATGTCCGTCAAGTTCAGCGGCCGGGCGTTGCTCCGTGGTCTGGTGGCGCCAACCAGTCTCGAGTTGTTTGGCCCGCGTGTGCGCGTGGTCCGCGAAGCGAGCGGCGATATCAGCATGGATATCGGAAACAACCCGCAGGCCGACGGGAGCGCTGCAACGACGCCGGGGTTGATTGAAGAACTGTTGCAGACACCTGACCCGAATCTGGCAAGCGGTTACCTGACAAGGGTCGCGGTGCGCAGCGCGCTGATCAAGTTCGATGATTTCAAGCGTGGGATGCGTATGAGTACGCCGCGCGCAAATATCGCTCTTGTCAGGGATGCCGAAGGTATCAGTGCTGAAGGGTCAGTGGTGTTCGGCGAGTCCGACAAAGCCATTCGCGCGGATCTGTCGGGAATTTATCGGGCCGAATCCGGTGCGACGGAACTCGGCCTTGTGTTCAGTGACGTCCTGCCGGCCACGCTGGCGAAGTTTGCCCCGGAACTCGAACCGCTCGGCCAGCTCGACGCGCATCTCGAGGGAATACTGACATTGTCCCTGGATTCCGATCTTGAACCGTCGGGCATGAGTGTTGACGTGCGCGCGGGGGCGGGGCGTGTTCAGCTGGACACGCTGTTTGATGCGCCGGTTCCTTTCGATTCCGCGACGTTCCGGGTGCGATCGGAACGTGGTCTCGACACCTTCGTCCTTGAGAATGCGGCCCTCGAACTGGGGGAGACGACGATTTTGCTGAATGGCAATGCGCGTCATGTCCTGGATCAATGGAACCTTGGTGTTGTCGCCGAGGTGCGCAGCCTCCCGGTCAACTCAATCGAGACCTACTGGCCCGAGGAGGTCGAGCCAAACGCGCGGGCCTGGATCACGGAGAATCTGAAAGACGGCCATGTCGACAGCGCGGTGGTTCGTGCGCGGGCCAGTGTTCCGGAGGCGGACCCGGCCGGGTTTGAAATTTCAGACTATGACGGCGAGATACGTTTTCGTGAGACGGCCGTGCATTACTTGCGGCCGTTGCCGCCTGTTCGCGAGGTGTTCGGTGTTGCACGGTTTGACACGCGAAACTTCGATGTCGATCTCGGTGGCGGGACCCTGGGTGATCTTGTGGCCGAGTCCGGCCGGGTCGAGATATTGGGGCTCAATGGTCCGCCGCGCGGCGAGAACATCAAAATCGAAGTCACGATTTCCGGGCCCGTGCGCGATGCGTTCGAGATTCTGGACAGCGAACCGCTTGGATTTATCTCTGGTTTTGGCCTCGATCCGGCGCGCACCAGCGGCAGTCACAGAACCAACGCTGTATTCGCGTTTCCGCTTCTCAACGACGTCCTGATCGATCAGATCGCTGTTGCGACGGCTTCGCGGATGGTGGAGTTCGGCGCCGAGGACGCCGTGTTCGGACTGCCGGTCAGCGAAGGCGATCTGACCTTGAACGTGAATCGCGACGGGATGGAGGTCAGCGGTACCGCCGAGATTGGCAATGTGCCGGTTGGTCTGACCTGGAATGAGCGTTTCGAAGAGGGTGACGGTGTTCGGACCCGCTACAAGGTGCGCACGAACCTGGATGACGCCGGGCGGATCGAATTCGGATTGGACGGAATTCCGTTCGTCTCTGGCCCGGCGGGCGTAGGCCTGACTTACGCAATCGGCTGGGATGGCGCGGCGATCGGTGCAGCCGAGATAGATCTCGCTGATGTAACCGTGGATTTGGACCCCTTCGGCTGGACGAAGATGCCCGGCGAAGAGGGGCGTGCATTTGTCCGGTTCCTGGTGCAGGACGAAATTTTGACATCCATGCCCGAGCTTTCGGTGCGTTCGGGCGACCTGGAAATTGACGGAGCAGGTTTATTCAGGTCTGGCCCCGATGGACCCGAATTGCAGCGCTTGACGCTCGAGCGGCTGGTGTTCGGCGAGACCGATGCGTTCGTGAATATCGAATGGCCCGATGGGGTGCCGCAGATCATCTCGGTGGGTGGGGCTTCCTTGGACCTGCGCCCGGTGATGGAAGGTCTGTTCGAGGATTCGGAAGAAGGCGACGAAGAAGATACCGCGATGCAGGTCGTGATTAGCGAGCAGTCGCCGGTGGGAGAAATTCGCCTTGGCGAGGAAACAAGTTTGCTGGGTACCTTTGGCACGTTCTTCAACGATGGCACCGACTGGACCGATGTGGAATTGCGCGGCCGATTGTCGAATGGGGGACGGGTGTTCCTGCGCGTCGAGCCCGACGGTGCCGCGCGAAATCTGAACTTTGAGTCCGACGATGCCGGGGGAGTCCTGACCGCACTGGATTGGATCGACACGATCCGCGGTGGCGAGATGCGCGTCCAGGGCCAGATGTCCGGGTCGGGTGAGGACGAGGTGATAGCGGGACAAATGGACATGCAGAACTTTGTCCTCACCGAGGGACCGGTTGGGGCCCAGATTCTCGCGCTTACATCGTTTTCTGGTATCGCGGACGTGCTGGGCGGAGAAGGGCTCACATTTCGTCGGGTCGAGGTCCCGTTTACGCTGACGGACAAGGACGTCACCATCAAGGAAGCAAAGGCGCGTGGCGCGGATATCGGAATCCTGACAAGTGGCCGGATTGACCGGGAGACCGACCAGCTGGAGATGACCGGCGAGATTGCACCGGCCTATACGCTGAACTCCCTGCTCGCCAATATTCCGTTGATCGGCTCCGTGCTGTCAGGCGGGGCAGACGGCATCTTTGCGGCGACGTTCAGTGTCACCGGTTCGATCGATGAGCCCGACGTTTCTGTAAACCCGCTGTCGGTTCTGACGCCGGGAATCATCCGCCGGTTGTTGACGGGGTTCGGCAGCGAGGACGGACCAGGTGCGATTAACAAAGAGGTGCTGGAGCCTTCGCCCGACGAAGGCGGTTGACCGCAGGGCAGCCCCGGCGGACTAGACCGGGCGGATCAGCGCGTGGCGTTTCTTGCCTGCGGAAAGCTTGATCACCCCGTCCGGATTGATCGCATCGACCCCGACCTCATGGGTTTCCGCATTGATCGAAATATCGTTGATGCGTGCGCCACCGCCCTTGATGAGCCTGCGCGCCTCGCTGTTGGAGGACGCCAGGCCCGCGCGGGCCATCAGCGCGAACAGGGCGATCCCGTCCTCAAGTTCACCACGTGGTAGATCGGTTGTGGGCAGACCCTCCGCCGTCACACCCGCCTCGAATGTCTGTTCCGATGTCTGTGCCGCGCGATCGGCCGCGTCCGAACCATGCAATATGCGTGTGGCGGCGTTGGCGAGTAGTTTCTTCGCCTCGTTGATTTCGGCGCCCTCGAGCGCCGCCAGGCGGGCAATCTCGTCCAGCGGCAAATCCGTGAACAGCTTCAAGAAGCGACCGACATCGGCATCCTCGGTGTTCCGCCAGAATTGCCAATAGTCATAGGGTGCGAACTTGTCGGCCTTGAGCCAGACCGCCCCGTCGGCCGTCTTGCCCATCTTTGCGCCGGACGCTGTCGTGATCAGGGGCGTGGTCAACCCGTAGAGTTCCTTGTCGGCGATCCGGCGTCCGAGATCGATCCCGTTGACGATATTGCCCCACTGGTCCGATCCCCCCATCTGCAGCGCGCAATCGTGACGCCGTGCAAGCTCGACGAAGTCGTAGGCCTGCAGGATCATGTAGTTGAACTCGAGGAACGTTAGCGGCTGTTCGCGATCGAGACGTGTTTTCACGGAATCGAATGTCAGCATGCGGTTGATCGTGAAATGACGACCGATCTCGCGGAGCATCGGAATATACTCAAGCGCGTCGAGCCAATCGGCGTTGTTGACCAGGATGGCATCGCTGTCGCCGTCTCCGAAAGACACGAAATTGTCGAAGGTCTGGCGTATCGACGCGATGTTTTCGGCGATCTTCTCGTCGGTCAGTAATTGCCGGGTTTCGTCCTTGCCCGACGGGTCGCCGACCTTCGTCGTGCCGCCCCCCATCAGGACGATCGGACGATGGCCGGTCTTTTGCAGCCAGTGCAGCATCATGATCGAAACCAGATTGCCGATATGCAGGCTGTCGGCTGTCGCGTCATAGCCGACATAGGCTGTGATGGTGCCTTCCGAGGCGCGTTTATCGAGGGCGTCGATGTCCGTGCATTGGTGCAGGAAACCGCGCTCGGTCAGGGTCTTGATAAAGTCTGATTTATATTCGGGCATGTCTTCTCAACCGGCCTGACGGGCAAAGCGGGCGTTCACTAACACATCTGAACCACCAGCGTGTATATCTTCACATCTTATGAGATAGGGGATTCGCCGCATGAGCGCGAGTGAGAGCTGTCTTGCCGTGGGCCTGATGAGCGGTACATCGATGGATGGAATCGACGCGGCGCTGATCCGGACCGATGGGGTGTCGGCCTTCGAGCCCGTCGCGCAACTGGACCGACCCTATGATTCCGAATTCCGCGCACGGCTGCGGGAGGTGGTTGGTGCCCCGGGGCCACATGATGCTGTTGCGGCCGAATTGACGGCTCGCCATGTCGGGATCGTTCGGGACCTGCTGGCGGCAGCCGGTGTCTCCGCAGCGTCGGTTTCGGTCGTGGGGTTTCACGGGCATACGGTATTCCACGATCCCGCGAACAGCCGCACCGTACAGATCGGTGATGGCAGCACCCTGGCGCGGGAGACAGGGATCGACGTGGTCGCCGATTTCCGCTCGGCCGACATGATGGCCGGCGGACAGGGTGCGCCGTTTGCCCCCTTGTTTCATGTCGCGCGCGCGCCGCTGGATCGGCCTGTCTGCTTTCTGAACATCGGCGGGGTCGCCAACCTGACGTGGATTGGCGACGGGGCGCGGGCCGAGCGCGATGATCTCTTCGATTATATCCTGGCCTTCGATACCGGGCCCGGCGGCGCCCTGATCGACGACTGGGTGCAGCGACACACCGGAGAGGCCTACGATGTGGATGGCCGCCTCGCCGCGGCCGGGCGCGTTGACGAGGCCGTGCTCGCGAAGCTCTTGGACAATGATTATTTCCGGGCATCCCCGCCGAAATCACTCGATCGCGATACTTTTGATTGTTCGCCCGTCGAAGGACTGTCGGTTGAAGACGGTGCTGCAACCCTGACCGCGTTCACGGCAGAGGCCGTATCGCGCGTGGATTCACATCTGCCGGCGCGGCCGGTTCGCTGGCTGGTGACGGGCGGGGGGCGCAAGAACCCGACCCTGATGGGCCGGCTCGCCAAATCTCTTCGGGCGGAGGTTGTGCCGACGGAGGCAGCCGGCATCGACGGTGATGCCATGGAAGCACAGGCATTTGGCTATCTCGCCGTCCGAAGCCTGCGCGGTTTTCCGCTCAGCGGCCCCACGACGACGGGCGTGGCAAAGCCGACGGCCGGCGGACGGATTTTCAGGGCAGTTTAGTCACCGTCCACGTCGTCGTCGGTCTCGTCGGCGTCTTCCAGTTCTTCGACCTCGGCGGCCAGCGCGGCCTCGATTTCGGCTGTGCGCCGGTCGAGATACCCGGTCACGGTCCCCTCCAGTTCTTCGAGGTGCTCGTTATAGAAATGGGTTGCACCCTTGAGGACCTGGAAGTCGATGATGACGTCTTTCTGTTTCGCCAGCTTCGCGATCAGGTCCGTCACCGAATCCTGAGGCACGATGTCGTCCTTGTCGCCATGCGTGATCAGGCCGGAAGCCGGGCACGGGGCGAGAAAAGAGAAGTCATACATATTGGCCGGCGGAGAGACCGAGATGAAACCCGTGATCTCGGGCCGCCGCATCAGCAATTGCATGCCGATCCAGGCGCCGAACGAGAATCCACCGACCCAGCACATCGGGGCATCCCGGTTCTGGGTCTGGAGCCAGTCGAGGGCCGATGCGGCATCCGACAATTCACCTTCGCCGCGATCGAAGCTGCCCTGGCTGCGTCCGACACCGCGAAAGTTGAATCGCAGGGTCGCGAAACCGCGCCGCACAAACATCTGGTAGAGCTGATAAACGACCTTGTTGTTCATCGTGCCGCCATGCTGCGGGTGCGGATGCAACAGCAACGCTATCGGGGAATTTGGAACTTTTGCCGGGTAGTAACGGCCTTCGAGGCGACCTTCGGGGCCGTTGATAATGACTTCAGGCATATCTTGTTCCCATTGCGCCGATAAAATGCGGCAAATGACAGAGCTATGGAATCGGATGTTTGTGTCCGGATTCCCAGGGACTTTGGCCAAATACTTGACCAATTTACTCGGGCATCATATATCCCGATTTCAGACACGCATTGGCGTGATCAATCCGGCGGGAAGAGCGATGCAGAGCGCTCTATATCATAAAGGTCGACATGGTCTTCAAGCATCTCTTTGACGATCTGGGCGCGTATCTGGAACGCGACCCGGCAGCAAGCTCTCGAATCATGGTTGCGATCAGCTATCCGGGCTTCCATGCGGTGGTCTGGTTTCGCCTCGCGCATTGGCTATGGTCGATCCGATTGACGACCCTCGCACGCTTCGTGGGCAACATCGGACGGTTCCTGACGGGCGTGGATATTCATCCTGGCGCCAAGATCGGCAATCGGCTGGTAATCGATCACGCCATCGGGGTTGTCATCGGTGAAACGGCCGAGATCGAGGACGACGTGACGATCTATCACAACGTCACGCTGGGTGGCATCGCCCCGGCCGTCGAAAGCGACGCGCAGGTGGATGTGAAGCGGCATCCCACGTTGCTCTCGGGATCCATTATCGGTTCGGGCGCTCAGGTGCTGGGGCCCGTTACCGTCGGACGGAACGCCCGCGTCGGTGCGAACGCGGTTGTGGTGAAGGACGTGCCGGAGAACTGCACGGTCGTCGGAATTCCCGCCCAGCCGGTGGCGACATCGTCCTGTTCGCCCGACCAGTTCTCAGCCTATGGAACGCCGACTGACGACATCCCGGACCCGGATGCCAAGGCGATGGGGGCCATGCTGGACGAGATCAGCACGTTGCGTATGCGTGTGCAGGAGCTCGAGCGAGAGTTGGAGGAGCGCATCCAGTTGCGTCGCGCATCCGCCGAAAAAGAATCTGATTCCGACAAGCCCACGACGTCCTACTGAGCCGACGTTCGTGCACGGAAACGAAAAAGGAGATCGATCGTGAAACTCAGCACCAAAGGACGCTACGGCGTGATGGCGATGGTCGACCTGGCGCAGTTCGGCGCACTGGGTCCGGTCGCACTTGCCGAGGTCGCCGGCCGGCAGGAGATTTCACTGTCCTACCTGGAACAGCTTTTCGCGAAGTTGCGCCGTGCGGGGCTGGTCACGAGCGTTCGAGGCCCCGGTGGCGGGTACAAGCTTTCCTACGCCGCCGAGGAAATTCGAATTGCCGATGTGATTGCCGCTGTCGATGAGCCGATCCGCACCACGGGTTGCAAGCCGGGAGCCGCGAAGGGCTGCGTTCAGCGCACCAGCCGCTGCATGACCCATGATCTGTGGGAAGAGCTGGGACATCAGATTCACACTTATCTGAACTCCGTCAGCCTGGCGGATGTTTGCGAGGGAAGGGTCTATGCCCAGCCGCAGCGCACACCCGCCGCGGCATTCTCCGAAATTGCAGCCGAATAGACGAAATCGAGCAGACCTTGGACACCTATCTCGACCACAATGCGACAACCCCCGTCCGGCCCGAGGCGGCTGACGCGGTTGCGCGCGCATTGACCCAGCATGGCAATGCGTCGTCGGTGCATCGGTTCGGTCGGTTGGTGCGCCACACGCTGGACGAGGCGCGCGAATCCGTGGCGTCGTTGGTCGGGAGCGCGCCTGCGAATGTTGTTTTTACCTCGGGCGGTACGGAAGCGAACAACCAGGCCCTTCGAGGATTTGATGGCCCCCTGCTTGTCTCGGCGGTTGAGCATGATTCCGTGCTCGGCGCGCGGGACGATACGCAGTTCGTTGATGTGGACGCCAATGGCGTTCTCTCGCTGGAGCGTTTGCGCGAGATGCTGGAGCGCTGCGACGGCCCGGCGCTGGTCTCTGTGATGCTGGCCAACAATGAGACGGGTGTCGTGCAGCCGATCCGTGATGTCGTGCGCCTGGCACGCGAACATGGTGCGTCGGTGCATTGTGACGCCATCCAGGCGGCCGGCAAGGTCGATGTATCCTTCGAGGCTCTCGGCGTCGATATGATGAGCCTTTCCGCGCATAAGCTTGGTGGACCGCAGGGCGTGGGGGCCCTTGTTGTGCGTGACGGTCTCGACCCAGAACCTCTGCTGCGTGGCGGCGGACAGGAACGGCGCCGTCGCGCCGGAACCGAAAATGTCGCGGGGATCGCGGGGTTTGGTGCGGCGGCCCGCAAGACGAAAGATGATCTGGAAGTGTACGCAAGGCTCGCCGAGCTTCGCGATGATCTCGAAAGCCGGCTGCGTGCCGCCGTGCCGGATGTCGTTTTCCATGGCGTTGATGGCACCCGGTTGCCGAACACGAGCTGTATCGGCCTGCCGGGAATGACTGCGGAAATCCAGGTGATGCAACTCGACCTGGTTGGTGTGGCGGTGAGCGCGGGCTCGGCCTGTTCGAGCGGCAAAGTAGCGCCCAGCCATGTGTTGCGTGCGATGGGACAGGACGATGCCTCGGCGCAAGCGGCGATCAGGGTCTCGTTGGGATGGAATTCGACCGCGCTGGATATCGACAGGTTTGTCGACGCCTGGACCGCGATGGCAGGCCGGCGCAATCCGGCCGCAACGACGCGGAGGTCGGTGGCATGAGCCCGGCGCCGACAGCGATTTACCTCGATCATCAGGCGACCACGCCGGTGGATCCGCGCGTGCTCGATGCGATGCTGCCCTGGTTCAGCGAAACCTTCGGGAATGCCCATTCCGAGCAGCATGTGTGGGGCCGGCAGGCCGCCGAGGCCGTGGATGTTGCCCGCGAACAGGTGGCCGCATTGATCGGCGCCAGCGCGCGGGAAATCGTTTTCACGTCCGGTGCGACCGAATCAAACAATCTGGCCATCAAGGGTGCTGTGCGTTTCGCCATGCGCCATGGCCGCGGGAACCACATCATCACCGTGACGACCGAGCATAAATGCGTTCTCGAATCTTGTGCGGCGATGGCCGACGAAGGCGCTGAGGTCACGATCATCGGGGTTGGCCCCGATGGTTTGGTCGATCCTGAATTGGTCGCGGCTGCATTTACGGACAACACCGTGCTCGTCTCGGTCATGGCCGTGAACAATGAGATCGGCGTGGTCCAGCCGTTGACGGAGCTGGGTGCCTTGTGCCGCGCGCGCGGCGTGCTGCTGCACACGGATGCGGCCCAGGCGACAGGCAAGATCCCGCTGGATGTGGATGCCATGCAGATCGATCTGCTCAGTATCTCGGGTCACAAGATGTACGCACCCAAGGGCATCGGCGCGCTCTATGTGCGCCGCCGGCCACGTGCCCGCCTGCTTGCGGAGATTAGTGGCGGCGGCCAGGAGCGCGGCAACCGCTCGGGTACGCTTCCCGTGCCGCTGGTCATCGCACTGGGCGAGGCGGCCGCCATTGCTTCAGCAGAAATGGCCACTGAGGGCTCTCGATTGACCGGATTGCGCGCAACGATGCTCGACAAGCTACGTGCATCACATGCCGATTTGTTCGTGAGCGGATCGATGGATCATCGCGTGCCGGGAAATCTGAATGTCGGGTTCCCCGGTATCGATGCCGAGGTCCTCATGACGGCGCTGGATTCGGTCGCGATTTCCACGGGTTCGGCCTGTACTTCGGCGTCAGTCGAACCATCTTACGTACTGCGCGCGCTCGGCCTCGATGATGCCCTCGCCGGTGCGAGCATTCGAATTGGATTTGGCCGTTTCACCACGGAAACGGAAGTCGATACTGCGGCGAATTTAATCGCCGCGGCTGTAGGCGCGCAGCAGGGCGACAGCTCTGTGCGGGCCGCCGAATAGGAAGCTGGAAGGACGTTATGGCAGCCACCACCGAGGCAATCGAGCAGGTCCGCTCGATCGGCGAACAGTATAAGTATGGTTTCGTCACAGACATCGATATTGATCTCGCCCCTAAAGGGCTGAGCGAGGATATCGTTCGCCTGATCTCGAAGAAGAAGGAAGAGCCCGAGTGGATGCTCGAATGGCGGCTCAAGGCCTATGCGCAGTGGCTCACGATGGAAGAGCCAACCTGGCAGAAGCCGCAGTATCCGGCGATTGATTATCAAGACAGCTACTACTATGCCGCGCCGAAGACGACCGAGGGACCGAAGTCCCTCGATGAGGTCGATCCCAAGTTGCTGGAGACCTATGAGAAGCTCGGCATACCCTTGCGCGAGCAGGAGGTTCTGGCGGGTGTTCAGGGTGCGCCGGCCGTGGCGGTCGATGCCGTGTTCGACAGTGTGTCGGTGGCCACCACCTACAAGGCGAAACTGGAGGAACAGGGCATCATCTTCGGATCGATTTCCGAGGCCATCCAGACGCACCCAGAACTGATCCAGAAATATCTCGGTTCGGTCGTGCCCCAGGGCGATAATTTCTTCGCGGCCCTCAATGCCGCAGTTTTTACCGACGGGTCGTTTGTCTACATTCCCAAGGGTGTGCACTGCCCGATGGAGATGTCGACCTATTTCCGGATCAACGCCGAGAATACGGGTCAGTTCGAACGTACGCTGATCATCGCGGATGAAGGCTCCTATGTGAGCTACCTCGAAGGCTGTACGGCACCGCAGCGCGATGAGAATCAGCTGCATGCCGCCGTCGTCGAACTCGTCGCGCTGGACGATGCGGAGATCAAATATTCGACGGTGCAGAACTGGTACCCCGGCGATGAAGACGGCAAGGGCGGGATCTATAATTTCGTCACCAAGCGCGCCGCGTGTCGCGGCAAGAACTCCAAGGTGTCCTGGACCCAGGTCGAGACCGGATCGGCGATCACCTGGAAGTATCCGAGCTGCATCCTGCAGGGCGACAATTCGGTGGGTGAGTTCTATTCGGTGGCGATCACCAACAACGCGCAGCTCGCCGACACCGGCACCAAGATGATCCATATCGGCAAGAACACGCGCTCGCGGATCATTTCCAAGGGGATCTCGGCCGGGCAAGGCGGACCAGACCTATCGCGGGCTGGTTCGCATCCAGCGTGGCGCGAACGGTGCGCGAAACTACACCCAGTGCGACAGCCTGCTGATCGGCGACAAATGCGGCGCCCACACCGATGCCCTATATCGAAAGCCAGAACCCCTCGGCCCAGGTCGAGCACGAGGCGACGACCAGCCGCATCGGCGAGGACCAGATGTTCTACTGCCAGCAGCGCGGAATGGACGAGGAAGAGGCCGTGGCGCTGATCGTCAACGGCTTCTGCAAGGAGGTCCTGCAGACCCTGCCGATGGAGTTCGCGGTCGAAGCACAGAAACTTGTCGGCATCAGCCTCGAAGGCAGCGTCGGTTAACGGAGAAGTATTTGAAATGGCATTGCTAGAAATTCAAGCAACCTGCACGCGACGGTCGACGGAAAGGCAATCCTGAATGGATTGAACCTGACCATCGATTCCGGCGAGGTGCATGCGATCATGGGGCCGAACGGGTCGGGCAAGAGCACGCTTTCCTATGTCCTGACCGGGCGTGCCGGCTACGAGGTGACGGACGGCCAGATCCTGTTCGATGGCAAGGATGTGATCGAGATGGACCCCGATGAACGCGCCCGCGAGGGGGTGTTCCTGGCGTTCCAGTATCCGGTCGAAATTCCCGGTGTCACAAGCATGACCTTCCTGCGTACGGCGGTGAATGCGGTGCGCGAGCATCGAGGTGAGGCGGCCTTCGATCCGATGGATTTCGTCAAGTATGTGCGCGAGCGCGCGACCGACCTGAACATCTCGGACGACATGCTCAAGCGGGCGGTCAATGTGGGGTTCTCCGGCGGCGAGAAGAAACGCATGGAGATGCTCCAGATGGCAGCGCTTGAGCCACGGATCGCGATCCTCGACGAGACCGATTCAGGTCTCGATATCGACGCGCTCAAAGTTGTCGCCGACGGCGTGAATGCCATGCGCTCGTCCGAGCGTGGGATGTTCCT
>CBDHEC010000057.1:0-217100 GCA_965261975.1 Alphaproteobacteria bacterium | reverse complement strand
CCAAGCACGGCGTTCTGTTCGTGGATCACGGTTGGCAGCCCGGCCAGGCCGGCGGCGAGAATAGGTGGCACGCTGGGATAGCCGCCGAACCCGACGGCGATCGAGGGCTTGTACTCACGGATGAGGCGTCGGGATTCGAAGAACCCCTTCACGAGCGCCTTGACGCCGGCCGCCATGCCCTTCGGGCCGCCGCCCAGGCTGCGGGCCGAAATTGTGTGACGCATCACGGTTTTGGGCAGCCCGAGAACATCGGATGTCACAAGGCCGCCGCGCGGGTCAGTAACGAAAAGAATTGAATGCCCGCGTGCGGCAAGCGCGCTGGCGAGCGAGACCGCCGGGAACATGTGGCCGCCGGTGCCGCCGGCGGCGATCAGAATGGGATGCTGGCGTGTGCTCATTTAGACGCCTCCGATCCCAGTCGCCGCCGTGTCAGGGCGAGGGTCATGCCCAGGCCGAGCGCGACGCCCAGCAGCGAAGAGCCGCCATAGCTGATGAAGGGCAGGGTCATGCCCTTGGTCGGGATGAGTTGCAGGCTCGAGCCCATGTTGATGAGCGCCTGGATGCCGAACTGGACCAGCAGGCCGGCGACGGCGAGCAGAATGAAGAGATTCTGTTCCGACATGGCGCGGGTCATGCCGCGCAGCACGATGAAGGCGAAGAGGGTGACGATAAACAGGGCAATGAAGAGGCCGAGTTCCTCGCCGGCCACCGCAAACACAAAATCCGCATGGGCGTCGGGCAGTACCTGTTTGACCTGGCCTTCGCCGGGGCCGCGGCCGAACAGGCCGCCGCTCGAGAAGGCCTCGATGCTGCGCTCGATCTGGTAGGTGTCGCCCGACTTCGGGTCGATGAAGCGGTCGATGCGGCTGGCGACGTGGGACAGCGTGAAGTAGGAGCCGATAAGGCCCGATACGCCGAGAACCACCAGCCCGGCGACCAGCCACATGGGCAGGCCCGCCAGGAAGAACTGCGCCATCCACACGCTGGTGATCACCACCGCTTGCCCGAGGTCTGGCTGCGCGATGACCAATGCGATGACGGCGGCGAACAGGCCGGTGCAGATCAGGCGCCCCGGGAAACGCGGGTCGCGCGACGCTTCGCTGAACAACCATGCCGCGACGACGGCGAACATCGGTTTCACGAACTCCGTCGCCTGCAGCGAGAAGCCGGCGACCGAAAGCCAGCGGCGTGCGCCCTTGATTTCGGTGCCGAATATCAAGGTCACTGCGAGCAGGGCGAGACAGCCAAGGAAGGCGATTACCGCCATGCGGCGTACCTGGGTCGGTGTCAGTGCCGAGACCGCGAGGATCATGGCAATGGCGATCGGCAGCAGCATGAAATGGCGTTTGATGAAATAGAACTCGTCGAGGCCGATCCGTTCGGCCACGGCCGGGCTGGAGGCGGCTGCGAGCAACGCGCCAAATGCCATAAGGGCGGCGATCGCCGCGAGGCTCCAGCGGTCGACAGTCCACCACCATTGCCCGAGAATCGAGGTGTCGGCGCGTGTGAACGGCGTCATGCGGCACCCCCTGTTGCGTGGGGTGTAAACCCTGGAATGGCTGCAACCGCATCGCGGAAGGCGTCACCGCGCGCCTCGAAGCTGGGAAACTGATCGAAGGAAGCGCAGGCCGGCGAAAGCAAAACCACGGCGTTGCCGTCCGCGGCCTCGCGAGCCATCTCGTTTGCCTGGCTCAGCGCCGTGACGAGATCGCGCGACAAGTTCGCGGGAACCTGGCCTTCCAGCGTGGCCGCGAACTCGTCGGCCGCTTCGCCGATGAGGAAGGCGTGGCGGATATGGTCGAAAAGCGGGTCGAGAGCATCGATGCCGCCATCCTTGGCGATCCCGCCGGCGATCCAGTAGATGTTCTCGTAGGCCGACAGCGCATGAGCTGCGGCCTCGGCATTGGTTGCCTTGGAATCGTTGACGAACCGCACGCCGCCCAGCGTGCCTAGAAGCTCCTGGCGGTGAGCCAGGCCCGGGAAACTCTCGATCGCAGCCGTGATGGCGTCTCGGGTCTCACCGGTGCGGTCATTCAGGATTGCCACCGGTCACGGCGGCATAGGCGGTCGCGACATTCTGGGCATTGTGGTCGCCGGGGAGCGCGGCCAATGCGCTCATCTCGATGACCGGTTCGGCCATGCCGTCGCGATCGTCGATGATCCAGCCGTCGTTCAGGTAAACGCCGCCGGCGCACGCGCCGTGGGTGGAGATGGGGGTCATCGCGGCCAGATCGCGCGCGGCAACCTCTTCGAAGATGTTCCGGGAATGAACGTCGTCGATCCCGACGATCGCAGTGTGTGCATGGCTCTGGCCGTCGAAGAGCCGGCGCTTGGCGGCGACGTATCCGTCCATGCCGCCGTGACGGTCCAGATGGTCGGGCGTGATATTCAGCAATACCGCAACGTCGAAGACGGCGCGCGGCAACAAATCGAGCTGGTAAGACGATAATTCGAGGACATAGATGCCGTCGCGTCCGAGCGCATCGAGTGAAAGGGCTGGTGCGCCGATGTTGCCGCCCATGGCGCTCGCAATTTCGAGCTTCGACAGGATGTGGCCGATGAGCGCCGTGGTGGTCGATTTACCGTTTGTGCCGGTGATCCCGATGTAGCGCGCGTCCGGCGCGGCCCGGGTCAGCAGTTCCACGTCACAAAGAATTTGGCAGCCCGCGTCGCGTGCGCGCGCGACGACAGGGTGCGTGTGGGGGTGGCCCTGGGGAATGCCCGGACTCAGGACCAGCATGTCGATGTCGGCGAATTCGGCAGTCTCGAGGTCGCACGGTGTTAGCCCGCGCGTGGCGGCGCCATTGCGACGGTTTTCGTTATCGTCCCACGGCAGCACGCGTGCGCCCGCGCGGCGCAATTCGCTGGCCGCGCTCATGCCGGACACACCGAGCCCCAGCACGGCGATCGCGTGATCGTCATAGGCGCTGAGGTCGAGCATGTTTCGGGTCGCCGTCATCGCCTCACCGCAGCTTCAGGGTCGCCAGCCCGATCAGGGCCAGGACGGTTGCGATGATCCAGAAGCGGATCACGATGGTCGGTTCGGCCCAGCCCTTCTGTTCGAAATGGTGGTGCAGCGGCGCCATGCGGAACACGCGCTTGCCGGTCAGCTTGAACGATCCCACCTGGACGATCACCGAGACGGTCTCGAGCACAAACAGGCCGCCGATGATGGCGAGAACCAGTTCGTGCTTGGTGACGACCGCGATGCCGCCCAATGCGCCCCCCATGGACAGGGAGCCCGTATCGCCCATGAAGACCATGGCCGGGGGGGCGTTGAACCAGAGGAAACCCAGTCCCGCACCGATCAGCGCGCCGCAGAAGACGGCGAGTTCGCCGGCGCCGGGAACGGAGAAGATCAGCAGATAGTTCGAGAAGACCACGTTGCCGGTGACGTAGGAGATCAGGCCGAAGCAGGTGGCCGCGATCATCACCGGCACGATCGCGAGGCCGTCGAGGCCGTCGGTCAGGTTTACGGAGTTCGATGCGCCGACGATCACGAAAATCGCGAAAGGCACGAAGAACCAGCTCAGCTCGATCAGGAAATTCTTCACGAACGGCAGCGCGAGCGTGGTGTCGAGCGGAGACGGGGTCAGGTGCATGATCCAAAGGGTCGCGACACCGGCGACAATGATTTCGGCGAGCAGGCGGACCCGGGCGGGAATGCCCTTGGATTTGGATTTGGTGAGCTTCTGATAGTCGTCGGCGAAACCGATGGCGCCGAACCCGACGGTGATCAGCAGCAGCGCCCAGACATATCCGTTGGTCAGGTCTGACCAGAGAAGCGTGCTGACGATGATGGCCAGCAGGATCAGGAAGCCGCCCATTGTCGGGGTGCCCGCCTTCTTGAAATGCGACTGCGGCCCGTCTTCGCGGATCGGCTGTCCTTCGGGCTGTTGCTGGCGCAGCCAGCCGATGATCTTCGGGCCGAACAGGAAGGCGACGACCAACGCCGTGACAACCGCGCCGCCGGCCCGGAACGTCAGGGAGTTGAACAGGTTGAACAGAATGAACTGGTCGGCGAGAGGGGCAAGGAGGTTAAACAGCATGGTTGGCCTCCCGCCCGTTGCTGGTTTCCAGTGCGCTGAGCGCATCGACAATCACGGCCATCCGGCTGCCGAGCGAACCCTTCACGAGAACCACGTCGCCCGCGGTAACGGCATTGCAAACCTGCGGTGCGAGTGAGCTTGAATCTTTTGCCTTGCCGCCGCGCATGGCGGTCGGCAGCGCCTTGTCGAGCGCGGCCATATCGGGCCCGGCGCAGAACACCTGGTCGATCTGGTTGGCTTCGAGGTCGTCGGCCAGCGCGGTGTGCAGTTGTGCGCTTTTGGTGCCCAGCTCCAGCATGTCGCCGAGAACGGCGATCCGGCGTCCGCCCGATTGTGGTTCGGTGTTGCCGAGGACGGCAAAGGCTGCACGCATCGACGCGGGGCTGGCGTTGTAGCTGTCGTCGATCACGGTCAGTGTGCCATCGGGCATCTGCACATCGACGCGCGCGCCACGACCCTTGGGAGGGGTGAGGTCGGCCAGCGCGGCCGCCGCGCGGTCGAGGTCACCACCGAGAGCCGAAACCGTCCCGAGAACGGCCAGGGAGTTCTGCACCCAGTGCCGGCCAGGTACGTTGAGCCGGCAGCGGATGGTTCGATCACCCAGGCGCGCCGTTACGTCGCTGCCGGTGTCGCTGAGTTTGCACGTCGAGAGATGTACATCGGCTTCGGGGTGCGCGCCGAAGCCGATGATCGTTTCGAGGCCCCGGGCCCACGCACGGCCGGCCAGGATCGCGAAATACACATTATCGCGGTTCAGGATGGCGACGCCGCCCTGGCACATGCCGTCGAAGAGTTCGGCCTTGGCGTCGGCGATTCCCGCCACATGATCGAAAAATTCCAGATGGACGGCGGCGATTGTCGTGATCACACCGACATTGGGGCGGGTGAGCTTGGAAAGATCGGAAATCTCTCCCGCATGGTTCATACCCAGCTCGATTACCGCGTACGCCACATCGCGCGGCATGCGTGCGAGGGTCAGCGGCACGCCGATATGGTTGTTCAAGTTGCCTGTTGTCGCGTGGGTCGGGCCGAGCGATCCGAGGGCCAGGGTCATGGCCTCCTTGGTGCCGGTTTTGCCAACCGAACCGGTTATGGCCACGACCGACGCGTCCGTGCGATCACGTGCGGCGCGACCAAGGCCGGTCAGTGCCTGCAATCCGTCTTCGACGCGCAGGACCGAAGCGCTCTGCAATCCCGTGTCGGCGTCGCGGCTGGTGATTGCCGCGATGGCGCCGGCTTTGAAGGCGTCGGCGAGGAAATCATGGCCGTCGAAATTTTCACCGCTGATTGCGACAAACAGGTCGCCGGGCCGACATGTGCGACTGTCGATAGACACGCCGGTTGCGGCCCAGTCGCCGGTAGACTCGTTAGCCTGGCCGTTTGTGGCGGCCAGGACCTCATCGCGTGTCCAGATTGGTGCGGCGGACATCATGTAACGACCTCCCCGCCCATTTCGGTCAGGACGTCGGCCGCGACGCTGGCGTCGTCGAACGGCAAGGTCTCGGTGCCGATGATCTGGCCCTGTTCATGGCCCTTGCCGGCGATCACAAGGATGTCTCCGGCCTGCAGGTCGGAAATACCGGCCTTGATGGCGGCGGCGCGGTCGCCGATTTCGGCAGCACCTGTGCAACCGGTCAGGATCTGCCGGCGGATGGTCTCTGCGTCCTCGCGACGCGGATTGTCGTCGGTCACGATCGCGCGGTCGGCGTGCCGGGTGGCAATTTCACCCATCATCGGTCGTTTGCCCGGGTCGCGGTCGCCGCCGGCGCCGAAAATCACGTGGAGCTGGCCGCCGACATGGGGCCGGATCGCGTCGAGTGCGGTTTGCAGTGCGTCCGGTGTGTGGGCGTAGTCGATATAGACTTGGGCGCCGTTCTCGAGGGCGCCGATCCGCTGCATGCGGCCGCGCACACCCGTGAGGTGGGCGAGGGTGGAGAAGGCCTCCGTCAGGTCGCCGCCGGTCTCGGCGACGAGGCCGAGTGCGGCAAGCACGTTGTAGGCCTGGAAGCCGCCGATCAGATTCAGGCGGGTCTCGAGGCTCTGATCCTTCACGGTTACACAAAGGCGCAGCCCGTCGGGCAGGGCCGAGACGTCGGCGATGTGAATGTCGCTGGTCTGGACGCCGTAGCTGCGCACCCGGTGGCCGGTTGTGCGGCAGATTTCAGCGACCGTGTCGAAATGGTGCGAATCCGCGTTCAGCACGGCTGCGCCATCGACGGGCAGCAGGTGGCGGAACAGGCGCATTTTCGCGTCGAGATACGCCTCTTCGGTGCCGTGATAATCCAGATGATCGCGGCTGAGATTGGTAAAGGCGGCGGCGGCGAAATTTACCCCGTCGAGACGGAATTGATCGAGCCCGTGCGAAGAGGCTTCCAGCGCGAGATGATCGATCCCGGACGTTGCCATCTTGGCGAGCGTGGCGTGCAGGTTGACCGGGTCGGGCGTGGTGAGGCTCGGCCCCGCATCGAAGCCGTCGGCATCGACACCCAGAGTCCCGATTGCGCCCGACCGATGGCCCAGAAGAGCCCAGATCTGCCGGGTAAAGCCGGCAACGGAGGATTTGCCGTTGGTGCCGGTGACGCCGACGATGTGCCGCGGCTGATGTTCATAGAACCGGGCGGCGAACTGGGACAGCCGCCAACGAGGGTTTTCGTCGGTGATCAGATAGGGGGTGTCGTCCGGTGTGTCAGCGGGCCCGCCGTCGAGCTGGGTGCCGTCGGGCGCGAGGATCGCGACCGCACCACGCGCGACGGCATCCTCGATGAAGTCCCGTCCATCGGTACCCGAATTGACGGACGCGCTGGGCAATGCAGCAAAAAGGTATCCCGGTTGCACCTCGCGGCTGTCCGCCGTGAGACCCGAAATCTCGGTGTCGTGCATCCGCGGATCAACCATCACCATATCGACCGCCAGCTCAATTAACCGCATCGGAACGATTCCCGATTGCCGGTTGTGCGTTGATGTTGATGGCGTGCCGGATGTCCGGCGCGGACTCGTCCAGGGGCGCGATGCCGAACAACGGCGCCATGCGGGCGACCACACCTTTCACGACAGGTGCGGCCGTCCAGCCGCCGGTGGCATAGCCGTAGCTTTCCTTGATGCCCTTGGGTTCATCCAGCATGGCGAAGACGACGAAGCGCGGTGCGGTCACCGGATAGACGCCGACGAAAGACGAAATCAGCGCGTTGCGCTTGTAACTGCCATTGACCTGTTTCTCGGCAGTGCCGGTTTTGCCGCCGACAAGGTATCCCTTGGCGTCGGCGTTGCGACCGGTGCCGGTCTCGACCACGAGGCGAAGCAGGCGGCGCATCCGGTCGGAGGTCTCGGCGGAGAAGACCTGGACACCATCCGTGGATTTCGCGTCGTGGCTGACCAGGGTCGCAGGTCGGAGAATGCCCCCGTTTACTGTGGCCGCAACCGCACTCGCCAGGTGCAGCGGGCTGACCGCAATTCCGTGGCCGAAGGATATCGTCATCGTGTTGATCTCGCGCCACCGTGACGGATACATCGGCGTTGCCTGCTCAGGCAGCTCAATGCTGGTGCGGCGCAGCAGGCCGAGATGGCCGAGATACTTGCGCTGATCCTCTGCGCCGATATCCAGCGCGATCTTGGCGGACCCTATGTTCGATGAATGCTGGAAAATCTCCGGCACCGTCAGCCATCTCTTTTCAGGGTGATAGTCCGAGATCGTGAAACGGGACACGCGGATCGGTTTTGTTGCGTCGTAGCTGCTGGCAAAGGATGCAACGCCGGTTTCGAGCGCGATCGCGTGGTTGAATATCTTGAAGACGGAACCGAGCTCGTAGACACCCAGTGTCATGCGGTTGAAGCGGGTGTCGTCTGCGGCCTGGCCGGCGGCATTGGGGTCGAAGTCAGGTAGCGAAACCATCGCCATGACCTCGCCGCTATCGACGTCGAGGACGATCCCGCCGCCGCCGATCGCCTTGAACTTCTCGATCTGGCCGGCCAGTTCCTGGCGCAGAATCTGCTGAACGCGAATATCGATGGACAACCGCAGCGGCGGATTCTTGCCGGCGATTGCGGCGTCCATGCTCTTCTCGATGCCCGACAGCCCGACATTGTCGACGTTGGTGAAGCCGACGATGTGACCGGCCAAGCGGCCATGGGGGTAGACCCGGCGTTCCTCTTTCTCGAATTCGAGGCCGGGAATACCGAGCCTGTTGACCTCAAACTGCTGGCGCGGCGTTAGGTTGCGCCGTAGCCAGACGAAGCTTTTGCCCGAACCAAGCCGGGCGGCGACGACCTCCTCGCTCAAATCGGGAAGAATTTCGACCAACCGGTGCGCCGCGCCTGCCGGGTTCGGGACCTTGCGCGGGTCGGCAAACAGGGACGCCGTCTTCAGGCTGGTGGCCAGCAGGACGCCGTTACGGTCCACGATGTCGGCACGCGCCATGGTGGTCGGGCGGGCGATTTCGCGCGACGCGGCGCGGCGCAGATCCTCGGTTTCATTGAACACCGCGAGATCGAACATGCGCACGCCGACGACAAAGAAGGCCGCCGCCATCAGCGATCCGCCCACCAGGAGACGTGTCCGGGCGGTTTCAATCGCCTGTTTCTTGGTGCTCTCGAGGGCGATTCGGTTGCTCATCGCAGAACGCCCCCGGATGCTGCAGCCGGCGTGGTCATCACTTCACGCAACACGTCATCAAGCGAGCGGCCCAAGTCGGCGCGATTGGTTTTTTCGGCGGCGCGCGTCACGGGCGCCTGCGGGGCAGGGGCAGCGGGTTTGGCGCGCGGGGCGGCAGCCGGGATGGCCGCCGGCATGACGACGCCGGCGATGTTCGATCCCGTCGTCGGCAATTCGTCTTGCGGCAGCACGGGCACGGCGCCCGTGCCCGCAATCTGTCCGCCGGTGACCGGCAGAAGGTCGAGATGGCGACGTGTGAGCTCCTCGAGCCGTTCGGGCTGATTGAGGAAACTCCATTCGGCGCGCAGCACGTGGATGGCATCGCGGTCGTTGCGAATGTCGCGATTGAGCTGCGCGAGTTCATCGTCCAGTTCGGACACCTCGAAGGCAACCTGGAACAACGTACCGCCGGCCGCAGCGGCGAGCACCATAAGGATGAAGGATGTTGGGCGGATCATCCGGCACCCCCCTCTGCGACCGAACCCCAGGAGGGCTCCGCGGTACGTTCTGCGACCCGCATGCGCGCCGAGCGCGCGCGGGGATTGCGTGCGATCTCGGCATCGCCGGGGCGAATGGCGCGACGGGAAACAAGCCGCCAGGCGGGTGCGCGCCGGTCGGGCTGATCGGGCAGGTGGCGCGAACCGCGCCCCTCGGCGCCGCTACGCGCGCGCAGGAATGCCTTGACCGGACGGTCTTCCAGGGAATGGAACGAAACGACCGCCAGTCGGCCGCCGGGGCGTAACAGACGCTCTGCGGCGATCAGGCCGCGGTCGAGTTCGCCAAGTTCGTCGTTTACGTGAATGCGTAGCGCCTGGAACGTGCGCGTTGCCGGGTCGATATGTGATGTGCGTGATTTGGGAATGACCGCGCGCACGATGTCTGCGAGCTGGGCGGTAGTTTCGATCGAGGCCTGCCCGCGCGCCGAAACGATGGCGCGCGCGACCCGCCGTGCGTGACGCTCCTCGCCCAGCTTGCGCACGATATGTGCGAGGTCGGCTTCGTCGGCGGTGTTGACCACATCGGCGGCAGATTCACCCGCGCGCTCCATCCGCATGTCGAGTGGGCCGTCGCTGGCAAAAGAAAAGCCGCGTTCGGGCGTGTCTATCTGCGGCGATGAAACGCCGAGATCGAGCGCGACGCCGTCGACAGCCTCGATGCCGTTCTCACGCAGCAGCACGTCCATGTCACCGAAGCGTCCGGGCAGAAGATGCAAGCGCCCGGTGTATTGGGCGGCCAGATCGGCGTTTCGCGAGATCGCGTCGGGGTCTCGATCGATCCCCCAGACCGTGCAATCCGCGGCTTCCAGGATTTTGCGGGTGTAGCCGCCGCCGCCGAGGGTGCCGTCGACATAGATGCCGCCGTCACGCGGTTCGAGCGCGGTCAGGACTTCTTCGAGGAGTACGGGGCTGTGCCCGGGAGTCACGGGGACACCGGATGTGTTGATGTGACGCGATGTGCGCGCCGCCGTCACGGTTGGCCCCCGTCGGACCCGGACCCGGGTGGACTGCCGGGGCGCAGGGTCAGGCCTTTTTCGGCGGCCTGACGAACAGCGTCGGTCTGATAGGTGGCGAAGGATTCCGGGTTCCAGATTTCGAACAACGGGCCACGGCCGACGAACGCTGCCTGTTCGGAAAGACCGGCATGGGCGATCAGGGATTCGGGCAACATGACACGTCCTTCGCCGTCGAACGCCAGTTGCTGGGCATTGGCAAAGAGTGCCGCTGTCAGCGTGTCGTGTTCGTCGGAGAACATGTCGTAGGCGTCGACGCCGGCGCCGAGCTTCTCCATCCAGTCCATGCCGCCACATTGAACGGCGGGATGTTTAAAGGACGGGAACGCAACAATGCCGTGGAACGCCTGACCGGACAGGACAGCACGAAACGCCGCAGGAACGGACACCCGTCCCTTGCGGTCGACCTTGTTGGTGGTGGTCGACAAAAACATCGCCATCTGTTCCGCCCACTGCCGAAAAATGTCCGGCAGCTCCTGTCTCCCTGTTGCCCTGGCACATGCGCCAAAATGGGATTGTTTGGGATATCATGGGATAAAATGGGTCGTCAACGCCAAAACCAGTAAAAAAGACGAAAAATCAGAGTGCTGTATGCTGCCGATTTGCGCGCCTAAGTAATCGTCATTCGGACATGAGAGGACATTCGCGATCCCACAAAAGAAGGATCGGCGCATAAAGGGGCAGAACTTTGTTCTTGTAATGTTCTTTTCTTGGGGAAATTATCGTCAGGCGGTCTGTAAGCCGGGTTCTGTCTCCGTTTTCACGGGAGATGGCCATTCATCTGGGACGCCCGTTGCCGAACGCCTCGTGCGACCTACCCGGGCAGCGGCGCGGAAGTGCGCCATATGCCGCCCCTATTCGGTCTTGCTCCCGGTGGGGTTTGCCCTGCCGCCCCCGTCGCCGGGGGCGCGGTGCGCTCTTACCGCACCCTTTCACCCTTACCCGCCCGAAGGCAGGCGGTTTGCTTTCTGTGGCACTTTCCCTGGGGTTACCCCCGCCGGCCGTTAACCGGCACCGTACTTCCGTGGAGCCCGGACTTTCCTCACATGGACGGGTTTCCCCATTGCCCACGCGCGGCCATCCGACCGCCTGACGAGGGCTTTCCTTAGGCCGAACCGGACGACGCTGCAACCAGACTATGTACCTGTCCGATCCGCTGTCTGGTCTCGTCGTCGAGCACGCCGTCGAAAAGAGACGGGCGAAAACGCCGCTGAAATGCCGAAATGACCGTCTCTTCGGCGTATTCATCGGTGTCGTAGCCGATTTCCGACAACATGATCATCGGGGCGGCCTGCATGGCGGTGGCGGCATCAGCCGGGGTGTCTGGATCGGGCCAGATGCCGATGCCGGCCGCGGCGAGCTCGGCCCAGGGGAAACGTTCGCCGGGGTCGATCTTGCGGTCCGGCGCGATATCGGAGTGCGCGACCACATTGTGCGCCGGGATCGGATGGCGGGCGAGTATGTCGCGGGACAGCGCGATCAGTGCGGCGATCTGGACTTCCGGGAAGTCCCGGTAGCCATAGTCATGTCCGGGGTTCGACAACTCGATTCCGATCGAGCGGGAGTTGATGTCCCGCCAGCCGCGCCAGCCGCCGACCCCCGCATGCCAGGCCCGGGATTCCTCGTCGACGAGTCGCCAGCTCGTGCCGTCCTCGTCGAGCAGGTAGTGGGCGCTTACTTGTGATGCCGGGTCGCAGAGCCAGTCGCGCGCCCGCGCGGTCGGCATCATGCCGGTATAGTGGATGACCAGCGTATCGATCTCTGGCGCGTGGCCCTGTTCGGGTTTTCGCGCACCGCAGTTGGGTGATTGGAACTCGGTGATCATCGCGCGGCCTCCAGGCTCTCGCGCCGCGCCTCGAGATCCAGCCAGCGATCTTCCGCGGCCGCGATGGCCGCTTCCACCTCGGCCAGTTTCTGCGCGGTCGTTTTGTAGGTTGCCGCATCGCGTGCGAACAGATCGGGGTCGGACAGCGCTTTCTCGAGTTCGACCTTGGCATTCTCGAGTGCCTTGATCCGGTCCGGCAGCACGCCGAGTTCGTGCTCCTCCTTAAAGGTCATTTTCTTCGGCGCATTTGCCGTTTTGCGTGCGGGTTTGCTGGCCGCTGGTTTCTTCACCGACTTCGAAGGTGGCTTGGCTTTCTTGCGCTGGCGCAGATAGTCCGAGTAGCCGCCTGGATACTCCATCACCTGGCCACCGCCCTCGACGGCGATGGTCGAGTTGACCACACGGTCGAGGAAGTCCCGGTCATGGCTGACGAGAAGGACCGTGCCCTCATAGCTGTCGAGCATGTCGAGTAAAACGTCCAGCGTGTCGGCATCGAGATCGTTGGTGGGTTCGTCGAGCACGAGTAGGTTGGAAGTCTGGGCCAGGATCTTGGCGAGCAGCAGACGATTGCGCTCGCCGCCCGACAGGGTGGCGACCGGCGCGCGAGCCTGCTTTTCATCGAACAGGAAGTCGCGCAGATAGGCCACCACGTGGCGCTGGGCGCCGCGCACGTTGATCGAATCTCCGCCCTGGGGTGCGAGCGTCTGCCAAAGCGTGTCGTTGGGATCGAGCTGTTCGCGGGTCTGGTCGAAGAAGGCGAGCGCGGTATTCTTGGCGCGGCGCAGGCGACCGGAATCCTTTTCCAGCTCGCCGATCAGGAGCTTCAGCAATGTCGTCTTGCCCGCACCGTTGGGGCCGACCAGCCCAACCCGGTCGCCGCGTAATATGCGGGTTGAGAACTTGTCGATGATCACGTCGTCGCCGAAGGACTTGCAGAGGTTCTCACATTCGACGACCAGGCGGCTGCTGATCGGGCCCGCCTCGGCCTCGAGCTGGACGAGGTCCTGGCCGGTGAGTAGCGCCTTTCGCTGGGCACGCATCTCGTAGAGACGGGTGAGGCGGCCCTGGTTGCGTCTGCGCCTTGCGGTCACGCCACGCTCGAGCCAACGAGCTTCCGCCTTGAGCTTCTGATCGAGTTTCTGTGCTGCGCGCACCTCGGCATCGGCGACCTGCTCGGTCCATGCCTCGAACTTGCCGTACCCCTCGCTGTTGTGACGCAGGGCTCCCCTGTGCAGCCAGAAGGTGTCCGTCGTGATGGTTTCGAGGAACGCCCGGTCATGGCTGATCGTGATCAACGTCTTTCGGCGGTCGACCAGCTCGCGTTCCAGCCATTCGATGGTCGGCAGGTCGAGATGGTTGGTCGGTTCGTCCAGCAGCAGTACGTCCGGATCACCCAGGAGCGCCCCGGCGATGGCCACCCGGCGTGACTCGCCACCCGACAGGCTGTTGACGTTTCGCGTGCCATCTATATCGACCCGCGAGAGGGCAGCATCGACGGCGTGGCGCGGCGCGGTATCCGGGCTCATGCCCAGTTCGGCACCCATGCGGGCGACGAAGTCCGCGATGAGCATGTCGTCGGGCAGGGGGATGTCCTGGGGCAGGTAGCCGACGGTCAGGCCGGGCTGGACGTAGAGGTCGCCGTCATCGGGTTCGAGTAGCCCGGCGAGGAGTTTCAGGATTGTGGATTTGCCGGTGCCGTTGCGTCCGACCAGGCAGGCCCGCATCCCCGGCGTGACTGATAGTTCCGCGCCGGTAAACAAGGGCGTGCCGCCGAAGCCGACGGCAGCGTTCTTCAAGGTGAGGACAGGAGGGTCGGCGGCCATGGCGGAAAGGCGAGGCTACTTGATCCCGCGCGCGGCGCAAATCTTGTCATAGGCGGCGTTGATCGTCGCCAGCTTTTCGTTCGCGACCTCGACGAATTCCTCCGGCATCCCCTGGGCGATCAGCGTGTCGGGGTGGTTCTCGCGCACCAGCTTGCGATAGGCCGACTTGATGGTGTCGTCGTCGGTATCGTGACCGACGCCGAGGATGGTGTAGGGGTCGGCTGCATCGGGGCCCATATTCTCTTCGCGGATGCGGGCGAAGTCCGTGTCGGTGAACCCGAATATCGCCGACACGTTGCGCAGATAGTTCAGTTCCTCGTCATGGACCTCGCCGTCCGCCTTGGCGATCAGGAAAAGGCAGTTCACCAGTTCCTCAAGCACGGCCGGGTTTTCCCGGAACATGCCGGCGACCTGTTTGGCATAGAGCTCATAGCCATCGGTCGACTTGCGGGCCATGTTGAAGACCTTGGCGACATTCTGGGTTTCCTCGGGCGCCACCTTGAAGACCCGGCGGAAGGCGCGGATCTCGTCCGGCGTCACCACGCCGTCGGCCTTGGCGAGCTTCGCGCCCAGCGCGATCACGGCGATGGTGAAACCGACCTGCTTGGTCGGGTCGCCGCCGGCGACCTCGGCCGCACCGCCGCTGCGATGGGAGTCGTAGATATGCCCGGCCACGCCGCCGAGCAGTGCGCCCAGCGGGCCGCCCAGCGCGAAACCGGCCGCACCACCCAGTACCTTGCCCCAAATGCTCATGGGAGACGTTTAACCCAAAATCCCGTGGGGAGAAATGCCGGTTTCGCTTCTGCCAGTGACATTTGGGACCCCTTGGGTGATAATTTTCGTATCCCTGTGAGGGACTACCGATAACGGGAAGGGTTGGCTCATGAGGTCTGGTTTAATTTTAGGTGTTTTGGCGGTCGCCGGGTCAACGGTGTTTTCCGCGAACGTACATGCGCAGGATTTTTCGTTCACATTCAAATGGGGAGATATTCCTCGGTGTACGACGGGCTTTCCCAACAGGGTTGAGAACCCGATATTCGAGTTGAGTAATGTGCCGGAGGGCACCAAGGAAATTCGGTTCTCGCTGACCGACCGTGATGCGCCCGGTTTCAATCACGGCGGCGGCACGGCCGACTATACAGGTGACAATGTCATTCAGCCGGGTGCGTTCAAGTATCAGAGCCCGTGCCCGCCCAGCGGGCAGCATACCTATGAGTGGAGCGCCCGCGCCCGCGATGCGGATGGCGACACACTTGCACGAGCGAAATCCAGGCAAAAGTATCCCTGATCTAGCGTGTGATTCCCTGGCGCGTCGAACGGGTCTCCGTTTTGCTGCGCAAACAGAAAGGCCAGCGGGCATGCGATGCCCGCTGGTTTTTCTGATGGGGCTTCGGACCTTTGACTTTCGCCGTGTGACAAACCAGTCTGCCGCCAAATATCGGGGATAGTTCATGACGGGTGACGAACCCATACGCGCAGTCGATCGCTGGCATTTCTGGATCGACCGGGGCGGCACGTTTACCGACATCGTTGGGCGTTCGCCCGACGGATCGTTGCGCACACACAAATTGCTGTCGGAGAATCCCGAGCACTATGCCGATGCTGCGGTACAGGGCATCCGCGACCTGCTCGGGCTGGGTGCGGGAGATACGATCCCGTCGGGCCTGATCGGTGCGGTGAAGATGGGCACGACAGTCGCGACCAACGCCCTGCTTGAGCGCAAGGGCGACCGGACCGCGCTGGCGATCACGCGTGGCTTCCGCGATGCCTTGCGCATCGGTTACCAGGCCCGCCCGCGATTGTTCGACCGGCACATCATTCTACCCGAGCAGCTTTACGAAACGGTCGTCGAGATCGACGAACGGGTGAACGCCAAGGATGAGGTCGTAACACCGTTCGATGCGGCGGGCGCACGCGCGGGCCTGCAGGCCGCCTATGACAATGGCATTCGCGCCGTGGCGATTGCGTTCATGCATGGCTACCGGGTGCCCGATCATGAGCGCGCCTGCGCCGAGATAGCGCGCGAGATTGGTTTCACCCAGATTTCCGTCAGCCACGAGACGAGCCCGCTGATCAAGCTGGTCGGACGCGGCGATACCACGGTGGTGGATGCCTACCTGTCGCCGATCCTGCGCCGGTATGTGGACCGGGTCGCGACGGAGTTGGGCGATGTGAACCTGATGTTCATGCAATCGAACGGCGGGCTGACCGACGCGCACATGTTCCAGGGCAAGGACGCGATCCTGTCGGGCCCCGCCGGCGGTGTCGTCGGCGCGGTGCAGGTGAGCGAGGCGGCGGGCTTCGACCGGATGATCGGCTTCGACATGGGCGGCACGTCCACCGATGTGACCCATTACTACGGCGAGCTGGAACGCGCCTTCGAGACGCTGGTGGCCGGGGTGCGGATGCGTGCGCCGATGATGCAGATCCATACGGTTGCGGCCGGTGGCGGGTCGATCTGCTCGTTCGACGGGGCACGCTACCGTGTCGGCCCTGAAAGCGCGGGCGCCGACCCGGGCCCTGCGAGCTACGGCAAGGGCGGGCCGCTGACGGTCACCGACTGCAACGTGATGCTGGGCAAGCTGCAGCCCGAACATTTCCCGTCGGTCTTTGGGCCCGCTCAGGATTCGCCGCTGGATGCCGCTGCGGTGCGCGCGAAGTTCGAGGCGCTGACGGAAGACATCCGCACGGCGACCGGCGACACCCGCAGCCCTGTCGAGGTTGCGGAGGGATTCTTGAAGATCGCGGTCGAGAACATGGCCAATGCGATCAAGAAAATCTCCGTCGAACGTGGCTATGACGTGACGCAATACACGCTTTGCGCTTTTGGTGGCGCGGCCGGTCAGCATGCCTGCCTGGTGGCTGATGCGCTCGGCATGACCCGCGTGTTGCTGCACCCGTTCGCCGGCGTTCTGTCGGCCTATGGCATGGGGTTGGCCGATATCCGCGCGCTACGCGAGCAATCCGTCGAGGCGCCGCTCGGTGATGCGGTCGATGAGAGGGTCGCCACGATCCTGGAGCAACTCGCCGGTGCGGCACGGGACGAGGTCTTGGGCCAGGGTGTTGATGACGCGCGTATTACGGTCCGCCGCCGACTGCACCTTCGCTACGAAGGAACGGACACATCGCTCGAGGTCGATTTTTCAGGTGCGGCCGAGATGGCGGACAGCTTTGCCGAGATGCATCGCCAGCGCTACGGCTTCACGATGCCCGAAAAGGCGCTGATCGTGGAGACGGCGGCCGTCGAGGCGATCGGCGCGTCGGACCAGAACGCGGACGCGGACCTGGCGCCGGATGTGATGGGAGATGCGGCATCGGTAGATCAGGTTACCGCTCACATGGACGGTGCCGCGCACTCGACACCGGTCTACGAACGCGATGCGCTCGCGCCCGGCGTTGCGATCGATGGCCCCGCGATCATCAGCGAGGCGGTGGCGACCACGATCATCGAACCGGGCTGGCGCGCGGCGATGACCGATCGTGGCGATCTGGTGATCGAGCGTGTGGTCGCCGCAGAACGTGTCGCCGCGATCGGAACAGATGTCGATCCGGTGATGCTCGAGGTCTTCAACAATCTCTACATGTCGATTGCCGAGCAGATGGGCGTGACGCTGCAGAACACCGCCTACTCGGTCAACATCAAGGAGCGGCTTGACTTCTCCTGTGCGATCTTCGCACCCGACGGGAATTTGGTTGCCAACGCGCCCCATATGCCCGTGCATCTTGGTTCCATGTCGGAGAGCATCCGCGTGGTGATCCGGGAGAACGCGTCGCGGATGACGCGCGGCGACGTGTACATGCTCAACGCGCCTTACAACGGCGGTACCCACTTGCCCGACGTGACCGTGATCACGCCTGTGTTCGATGATGCGGGTCATGAAATTCTGTTCTATGTGGGCAGCCGCGGCCATCATGCCGACATTGGCGGCATATCGCCCGGCTCCATGCCGCCGGACTCGCGCACCATCGATGATGAAGGCGTACTGATCGATAATTTCAAGGCGGTCGACGCCGGCGCCTTCCGCGAGGACGCGATCCGCGAGTTGCTTGGTTCAGGCGCACATCCGGTGCGTAACCCGGATCAGAACGTGGCCGACCTCAAGGCCCAGATCGCAGCCAACGAGAAGGGCGTATCGGAATTGCGCCGGATGGTGGATCAGTTCGGTCTGGATACTGTCCACGCCTATATGGGCCATGTGCAGGACAATGCCGAGGAATCCGTGCGCCGGGTGCTCGATGTCTTGCGCGACGGGGAATTCACCTATCCGCTGGACAACGGTGCGGAAATCCGTGTCGCGATCTCGATCAACCGGGCGACGCGCAGCGCGAAGGTCGACTTCACCGGCACCAGCGCCCAGCTCGACAGCAACTTCAATGCGCCGACGGCGATCGCTCGGGCGGCGGTGCTCTATGTCTTCCGCACCCTGGTCGACGATGAAATCCCGATGAACGAGGGCTGCCTCAAGCCGATCGAGATCGTGATCCCGAAATGCTCCATGCTGGCGCCCGAATACCCGGCGGCCGTGGTCGCGGGCAATGTCGAGACCAGCCAGGCGCTGACCGACAGTCTGTATGGCGCGCTGGGTGTGATGGCGGCGGCCCAGGGAACCATGAACAATTTCACCTTCGGCAACGCCACCCATCAGTATTACGAGACGATCTGCGGCGGCTCGGGGGCGGGCCCGGATTTCGACGGCACCTCGGCCGTACACACCCACATGACCAATTCGCGCCTGACCGATCCGGAAATTCTCGAATGGCGCTTTCCGGTGTTGCTGGAGAGCTTCGAGGTTCGCGAGGGGTCGGGTGGCTTGGGCACCCACCAGGGCGGCGACGGTGCGCGGCGACGTGTGCGGTTCCTCGAAGACATGGATGTGATGATCCTGGCCAACCACCGCGAGATCCCGCCCTATGGTCTGGCCGGCGGTGGCGATGGTGCCGTGGGCCGAAACTGGCTGGAACGCGTCGACGGGTCGCGGGTGGATATGTCCGGTACCGATCGAACGCAGGCCGGCCCCGGGGATGTGTTCGTGATCGAAACACCGGGCGGCGGCGGATACGGGGCAGCCGAACCCGATGCCGCTGAGTAACGCGTGCTGAACCCGAGGAAGGCGCGATGACGTTGATGGATTGTCGTGATGTGCCGGTCTCAACCGGTAACCAGGCCTCACTGGCTCGCTACGAAACCGCACTCACGCTTCTGAATGGCTATTTTCTCGACCCCCTTGAGGAAATCGAGACCGCATTGGCCGAGGATCCTGAATTCATCATGGGTCACTGCCTACGCGGCGGCATGATGGCCGTCGCGGCGGAGAAGGCGGCCGAACCTTTCCTGCGCGAGAGTGTCGAGGCCGCCGAAGCGCTGGCGGACAAGGCCAACGACAGAGAGCGCGGCCATATCGCGGCCATGCGCGCATGGCTCGACCGCGACTTTGCTATGGTCACCGATCGCTGGGGTTCCATTCTCGCCGATCATCCCCGGGACTTGCTGGCACTACAGCTTGCCCATCTGGGAGACTTTTATCTCGGGCGATCGGATATGCTGCGCGATCGCATTGCAGCTGTGCGCCCGGCCTGGGATGAAGATACGCCCGGCTACGGGTATGTGCTTGGCATGCACGCCTTCGGGTTGGAGGAAATGAACGCATTTGCCGAGGCAGAGGAAACGGGCCGCGCGGCGGTGGCGAGCGAACCTCGTGACCCTTGGGCGATTCATGCGGTGGCCCATGTTCTGGAGATGCAAGGACGGCTCGGCGACGGGGTCGGCTGGTACAACGACCGCCGTGATGACTGGGCCTCGGACAACATGTTCGCCTTCCACAATTGGTGGCACCTTTCGCTCTACCATCTGGACCGGGGCGAGATTGACCGGGTGCTCGAGATTTACGACACCGGTGTGCGCCCGCAAGCGTCTGACGTCGTTCTCGAGATGCTCGACGCGTCGGCTCTTCTTTGGCGGCTGCATCTCGATGGCGTGGATGTCGGGGATCGCTGGGTCGAACTCGCCGATACCTGGGAAGGCACCGTCGATGACGGCTACTACGCGTTCAATGATGTGCACGCGATGATGGCGTTTGTCGGCGCAGGGCGCGATGCCGCAGCCGAGACGCTGTTGGCGACCATGAAGAGGGCAGCCGGCGAGGCGGGAACCAACGCGATTATGACCCGCGATGTGGGCTTGCCCTTCGCACAGGCAATCCAGGCCTTCGCGCGATCTGATTTTGCACGCGCAACCGACCTCCTGTTACCCGTCGCACCCATCGCACAACGTTTTGGCGGCTCCCATGCGCAGCGCGACGTGCTGCAGCGGACCCTGGTCGAATCCGCCATTTGCGCAAATCAGGGTTCCGTTGCCCGAGAACTGATGGCTGCGCGCGTTGAAGCCAAGCCGGAGAGCCTGTTCAATCGGCGCAACGTCGAGCGTGCGGCAGCGCTTGCGAACTGAATAAAGTCGCCAGGTTCTCGGATCGGCCGATAAGACAAAACCAAACAGCGATTTGCCGAAACGGCCGGCATGGTCTATCGCGAAACCATGCGAAAGAATTCCCATGTCCGTTGATCGTACGGCGCCGCCCGCCAATACGAAGGTGCTGATCGGCGTCCTCGCGACTATCACCGCGCTCGGTCCGCTGGCGATGCAGATCATTCTGCCGGTGCTGCCGGTCATGCAGGATGCGTTCAAGGTGAGCGCCGGCACCGTCCAGTATGTGCTGTCGCTTGCGCTGTTCACGATCGCCTTCGCAACCCTGGTTTACGGACCGGCATCGGATCGCTTCGGGCGGCGTCCGGTCATGCTGGTCGGACTCCTGATTTTCCTGATCGGATCGGTGGTGAGTGCCGTGGCGCCCAGTATCGAGTTGTTGATTGCGGGTCGCGTGATCCAGGCCGTCGGTGGCGCGGCCGGCATGGTGGTCAGCCGCGCCATCATCCGTGATCTTTATGACCGTGAAACGGCAGCACGTTTGATGGCCTACATGATCACCGCGCTGGTGGTCGCGCCAATGGTCTCGCCGCTGATCGGCGGGCTGCTCAACGATACCTTCGGCTGGCGCGCGGTCTTCATCTTCTCGGGTGTCGTCGGCATTATCGTGTTGGCGCTGGCGCTGCCGCGGGTGCCCGAGAGCCTGCAAGCGGGCGCATCGGCCCAGACGTTTCGCGGCATGCTGTCGGGCTTCGGTGTGCTCCTGCGGGTGCCGGCCTTTCTCGGTTATGCCGGGCAATCAGGCTTCGGCATGGGCATGTTCATGGCGTTCCTCGGCGCCGCCCCGTTCGTGACCATCAATGTACTGGATCGGCCGCCGACCGAGTTTGGCCTGTTCTTTGTGCTGATCTCGGCCGGGTTCATGGGCGGGACCTTCATGACCGCGCGGCTCGGTCAGCGCATCGGACTCGACCGGATGATGCGTGTCGGCAGCGCCCTGGCGGTGCTGTTCGGGGGCGTGATGCTCGCCTTCGTCCTGGCGGGTGCCTGGTCGACCTGGACGATCTTTCTGCCGGGCATGGGGATGGCGTTCGCGAATGGATTGTCCATGCCCAACGCGCAAGCCGGTGCGGTGAGTATCAATCCGCGTTTCGCCGGCACGGCGTCCGGTCTGCTGGCCTTTTTGCAGATGCTCATGGGGGCCGGTTTCGCCCAGCTTGCCGGGATGCTTCAGGATGACACGCCGTTGCCGATGGCCGTGATCATGCTGACCGCATCGGCGCTGGCATTCGTCTGTGCGGTGTTCCTGACCCGGGTCGGCGTCGACCGCAGCTAGTCGCCGCGCGCGATACCCTCGCGCCGCGGGTCCGCGCCGCCGCGCAGCTCTCCATCGACGATCTCGATCCCGTGCAGACCGCTGTTCAGGTCGCGCACCCGCACCGTGTGTCCCAGCGCCTTGAGCATGGGCGCCAGTGCCGCCGCCTCGGTTCCGGCCTCGACGTCGGTGGCTCCGTTGCGGTTCACGATGTGGCCCAGATCGATGGCGGCCTGGATGTCCATATTCCAGTCCAGCACCGCGACCAGGGTTTTGGCGACATACCCGATGATGCGGCTGCCGCCGGGGGATCCAATGACCAGGCGGAGCGAGCCATCGGCATTGAAGACGATCGTCGGGGCCATCGAGCTACGCGGGCGTTTGCGTGGCTCGACACGATTGGCGACAGGTTGTCCGTCGCGGATGGGGACGAAGGAGAAGTCCGTGAGTTCGTTGTTGAGCAGGAACCCCCGAACCATCAGCTGGGAACCGAACGCACCCTCGATCGTGGTCGTCATCGACACGGCGTTGCCGTTCTCGTCAACGATCGAGACGTGACTGGTGCCCGGCCGTCCGCGCTGCTTGTCCGGCGCATGGGTTGGTTTGGGTGTACCCGGCGGGAGGCCGTGGACGACCGGCGCCAGGATGGCCGTCTCCAGGCGGATGAAAGTGGCGCGTTTCAGAACATAGTCGGGGTCCAGCAGCCCCGTTTCGGGGACCGGGACGAAATCGCTATCCGCGATATACTGATTGCGATCGGCGAATGCGAGCTTCGAGGCTTCGGCCAAAAGATGCCAGCTTTGGGGGTTATCGGGCGCCATGGCGCGCAGGTCGAAGGCACTCAGCATGCCCAGGGTCTGGCCCACCGTCAGGCCGCCGGAGCTCGGCGGCCCCATTCCGCACACCCGGTAACTGCGGTAACCATGGCAAACCGGGTCGCGACGGACAATGTCATAGGATGCGAGATCGGCCAGTGAAAGGCGCCCGGGATTGCCGGTCGCATTACGGACTGCGGCGACGATGTCTTCGGCGATTGCGCCCGTATAGAAGGCCGCCGGGCCACGTTCCGCAATCGCGATCAGGGTCTCGGCGAATTGCGGGTTGGTCTTTCGCGTACCGGCGCGCAGAGGCTCGCCGTCGGGATAGAAATAGTCCCGCGCGGCGGCGTAGGTCCGAAGCCGCTGGCCACGATCGCTGGCGAGCATTTTCGCGAGCCTCGGGCCGACGATGAACCCGTCCCGGGCAAGACGAATTGCCGGTGCAAACAGCTCCGGCCAGGTCAATTTCCCGTGTTCCTGAAACAGCCGGGCCAGCAACGCGACGGTTCCCGGTGTGCCGACGGACCGCCCGCCGACGACGGCCGCGCCGAAGTTCATGGGTGTGCCGTCTTCGGTCAAAAACAGGTCCGGGGTTGCCGCGATGGGTGCTGTTTCACGACCGTCGAATGCCACGGTCCGGTTCTTGGTGGCATCATGGAAAAGCAGGAAGGCGCCCCCGCCGATGCCTGAGCTTTGAGGCTCCACGAGACCGAGGACGAGCTGCACGGCGATCGCCGCATCGGCCGCGCTTCCGCCGCGCCGCAGCATCTCCAGGCCCGCCGCGACGGCGTCGGGGTGGGCCGCGGCGACCATGTGACGCTTGGCCGTCACGAGTTTCTTCGCGCTCCTGCCCGTCGAATCCTCGGGCTGGTTTTGCTGTCCCAGGGCAGGCACAGCAGCAACGGTGAAGGCGGCGATAAGCCCAATTCGGATCGTGCGATGAAGGCGCTTCATGACGACAAGCTGCCATGAAATCGATAGCGAACCCAACTGTGCGCACCGTCACATCTTCGACAGCCGAATCATGTGCATATTTCGGGTGGTTCGGTTTGCGTCCAACCGGTTGATATTCTAGCTTTCAAACACGGTGCAATCCGGACCAGAAACCATTCTGGCACGCATACTGTGCAGGCGCGCCGGACAATTTTGGAGACGCCGTCTCGTGCGAAAATTACTCATCGGCCTTGCCGTTCTGGCCGTCGTTGTTGTTGCGGTTGCCTTTGCGGGTCCGCTCTTTGTCCCGGCTGATTCCATAAAGGCGGATATCGCGCGCGAGGTTGCGAAGGCCACCGGCCGTGACCTTTCGATCGATGGCTCATTGAAGTTCCGCATACTCCCTGCGCCGGGGGTCTCGGCCAAGGACGTGCGGTTGTCGAATGCCGTGGGCGGCAGCGCGCCCGATATGCTTCGGTTAAAGTCGGCGGCTGTCGAGGTCGCGCTGTTTCCGCTGATTACGGGCAACATTCAAGTGAGCCGGGTCGTGCTTTCCGAACCCGCTATTCTGCTCGAGACCTACGCGAACGGCTCGAATAACTGGACGTTTGAGCCTGTGCCCGACGCGTCGCCTGCCGCCGCTGGCAACAACAACGATGCTGCGTCGGACTCCGGCACGGATGGGTCATCAACGCCTGCCGTGCGGCTGGACAATGTGGTGGTCGAGGGCGGCACACTCGTCTTCCGCACGCCCGATAGCGTCGAACGCGTTGAAGCTATCAATGTCTCGCTCGGCGCGGCCACCCTCAAGGGGCCGTTCCGCGCCGAAGGTATGGTCAGCGCACGGGGCATTGCGATCGGTGTCGATGCCGCCATCGGCGAACTTGCGACGGACCGGGCGACACCCGTCAATCTGAAGATATCAACCGGTGGGGCCGAGATCGGGTATTCCGGTGCGCTCGCCGGTGCGCCGGACGCGGCGCGACTGTCCGGCCAAATCGAAGTGCGTGCAGAGGATCTATCGACGCTCGTCGCGGCGATTTCTGATGGGCCGGCGCCCGCCGCACTCAAGGGCAAGGCGCTGGAGATGGACGGGACGCTCGCGGCCAGCCAGGAGACGGTCTCAATCGATGACCTGGCCATACGGCTGGGTGACGATTCGGCCACGGGCGCAGTTGATGTAACCCTGGGCGAAGCGCCATCGGCGGCGCTGGTGCTCAATTTGGCTCAGCTCGATCTGGATCGCCTCCTGGCGACGACACCGAACGCAACGGCTTCGCGCGATGGTTCGGGCGGTGACGCGTCGACGAAACGTCGCGATGCGACAGACGGAGCGGCCGCGCCCCAAGCTGCAAAGGGTTCCGCTTTCACACTGCCGACAGGCATTTCGGCGACGCTTGAAACGAAGATAGACGCAATCGTCTATCGCGGCGGGGTCGTCCGCCAGGCTCGGCTCAATACCGAGTTGGCCGACGGCAGCGTGACGATTTCGCAAGCCACAGCGCAATTTCCAGGTGGTGCGCAAGCATCTTTGCTCGGGTTCGTATCGGCGGCGGAGGCCGGGCCCAAGTTCGAAGGCCAAGGGGAATTGTCGGCAGATGACTTCCGGGCGTTTCTGCAATGGGCCGGGATTGACGTTGCATCCGTGCCCCAGGATCGCCTGCGCAAGATGACTGGATCGGTGTCGATCGATGCGACACCCGAGAATGTGACTCTCACCGATATCGATGTCAGCGTCGACGTTTCGCGCATGCGTGGCGGGGTTGCGATCGCGGTGCGTGAGCGGCTTGGATTTGGCGTCGGGCTTTCGCTCGACAAGCTGAATGTCGACGCATATCTGCCGGCCCCGCAAGCGGCGGGTGCAGCCGGCACGCCAGATGACGCGGCCAGCGCCGACACTGCGTCCGGCGGGAAAGACGCCAAGGGAGACACTGGCCCGGGTGGGCTTGCCGCACTCAATGCGTTTGATGCGATCCTCCAGTTGAAAGTCGGCGAAGTGGTCCTGCGCGATCAGCGTCTGAGCGGCATCAATCTTGATGCGACATTGCAAGGCGGCACCCTCGAGCTGCGAGACATGTCGGTGGAAAGTCTTGCCGGTGCGAATGCATCCGTGAACGGTCGCGTTGACGGGTTGGCCGGTGCGCCGAAAGCGGATGTGACCATCAATATCGACGCGCGCAACGGCGACAGGCTGCTCGCCCTGGCGGGTGTCGACGTGCCGGCGAAACTGGGAGCGACGAAGGTCGACGGCACGCTCCAGGGAGATATGCAGAACCTGACGGTGGACCTGGCCCTGGATGCTATGGGCGCCAGAATGCGTGCGGCGGGCAATCTCGGCATTCTGGCCATTCCGCCGAACTATGATGTGACGCTGGATATTAATCACCCCGACGCAGCGGATTTTGCTGCGCGGGTGCGCGGTGAAGAGACTGCCGGAACCGCCAAGTTCGGCGCGCTTGCGGCACGTGCAAGCATGCGCGGCGACCTTTCCGCGAGTGACATTGATGCGACGATCGGTGTCGGACCTGGCGAAATCAGTGCGCGCGGAAGGCTGACCGATCTCGCGGCCGGCAGCCCGCAGGGAAGTCTTGCGATCAATGCAGCCCATCCCGACATGGCGGCCTTCACGCGGCTCTTGTCACCCGACTACAGGCCGTCGAAGGCCGACCTCGGATCCTTTGCGTTGAAGACGGAACTGGCCCTCGCGACCAATGCGATGACATTGGACAACCTCGAGGGCAATGCGGGTCCGGTCGGATTCAAGGGCAGTGCGAATGTGGATACAGGCGGCACGCGCCCCAATGTCGTGGCGAGCCTCGAGACGGGCGAGATCGTGGTCGACTGGTTTCTGCCGACACAGGCGGGGACGGCGTCTGCGGCTTCGAATGGGCGCGGCAGCGCTGTCGCCGGCGCCTCGGCCAACGGCGGGTCCGGCGCGCGCGCCGGTGCCCAGCGCTGGTCGCGTGAACCGATCGAACTGTCTGCGCTTCGCGCCATTGACGCAGATATCAAGCTTTCCTCGCCGGCGATCACCTACACCAATATCCGTGTCGACGAACCGCGTCTCTCGATCGCGCTTGACGACGGCGTGCTGGATCTTTCCGAGTTGTCGGGCAAGGCATTCGGCGGCGAATTCAACATGACCGGCCAGGTGGCGGCGGGCGATGTTCCGACCATGCGGTATGCGATGCGCGTGGAGAATGCCGACGCGGCGAAATTCCTCGGCGAAGGCGCCAGCGGTGAGCGCGGTGTGATGTCGGTTCTCGACCTTCTGTTCCCGGTCTCCGATGTCAAGCTCGCCTCGGGCCGACTGGGTGCGGATCTGGACGTGACCTCGCGTGGCCGCAGCGAGTTCGAGATGATTTCGAATCTCGCGGGCAAGGGGGCGATGCGTTTCAGAGATGCCGTGGTCGAGGGAATCGACGTCTGCCAGATCAGCGATCAGCTCGATCGGCTAAACGGGATCGAAGGGTTCCTCGGCCTCGCATCATCGGGGCGCGGGGGACAAACCAAGATCGCCAACTTCGACGGTCGATTTGATCTTGCCCAGGGGGTCGCGACCCTGCCGCAACAGCAGATCAATGCTGACTGTGCGGCGGTGGCGTTCAGCGGCAATACCAATCTGCCAGCCTGGACGGTTGATATTCGCGCGCGCGCCGGATTCCCCGCACATCCGGAGTTCGCGGGCGTCGTGGTCGAGCAAAAGGGGCCGCTTGATGCTCCGAACACGCGTCTGGTGAATGTCAACGAGATCAATCAGTTCATCGTCGGCAAGGCCGCCGGTTCGATCCTGCGCAAGCTGTTGCCGGGTGGCAATCAGGAGCAGGCACCGACGACGGGTGGAAACACGACGCAGCAGCCAGCGCCGAAAAAGCCGGAAGACCAGTTCCGAAATCTGCTGGAAGGCCTTATTCGCGGTCGATAACCGGGTCAGGTGCCGGGCCGAAGCCGCCTGAGAAGGCCGCTAATTCCGAAGATCGTTCAGGATGAAGACCCGGATTGCGCTCGACAGGCTGCCATCGCGGTTGCGGTCGATCTCGGTCACGAGTTCGTTCACCGATATACGCCGGGTTTTGGCGATCGAGCGCAGATGTTCCCAGAATACATTCTCGAGGGAAACGCTTGTTCGGTGCCCGGCGACCACGACGGAACGTTTCTTGTTCGCTGACTGGCGCGGCAGGGTATCGACAACGTTGCTGATCATGTCGGCTTAATCATGTTCTCCGGTTTTACCCACTCATCATACTGCTCTGCCGTGAGCAGGCCCAAGTCAATTGCGGCCTCTTTTAGGGTACTACCGTCTGAAAACGCCTTTTTCGCGACCTTCGCGGCATTATCGTACCCAATATGCGGATTGAGTGCGGTCACCAGCATCAGGGATTGGGCCATCAGCTCGGCGATCCGGTCATGATTCGCCTCGATCCCGTCGACGCAGCGATCCGTAAAGCTGCGGCACGCATCGCCGAGCAGGCGTGCCGAGCGGAGTACGTTGAAAATGATGACCGGCTTGAACACGTTCAGTTCGAAATTACCGTTGCTGCCGGCCACCGTGACCGCGACGTGGTTGCCCATGATTTCTGCCGACACCATGGTCAGCGCCTCGCACTGGGTCGGGTTGATCTTGCCCGGCATGATCGATGAGCCGGGCTCGTTTGCCGGCAGGCTCAGCTCGCCGATCCCGCTGCGCGGCCCCGAACCGAGGAACCGGATATCGTTGGCGATCTTCATCGCTGCAGCCGCGCCGACGTTCAAGGCGCCCGATGCGGCGACCATGGCATCATGGGCCGCCAGGCCGGCAAACTTGTTGGGCATTGTGACGAACGGCTTGCCCGTGATGCCGGCCACTTCTTCGGCAAAGCGCTCGGCGAAACCGATCGGCGTGTTCAGGCCCGTGCCGACGGCCGTGCCGCCCTGGGCCAGTTGCAGCAGGTCGGGGGTGGCGCGTTCGATGCCGGAGATGACCGCCTCGACCTGGGCCGCGTAGCCCGAGAATTCCTGGCCCAGTGTCAGCGGGGTCGCATCCTGGGTGTGGGTGCGCCCAATCTTGATGACGTCCGCGAACTTCTTCGCCTTGGCCTCGAGCGCGTCCTTGAGATGGGTAAGCCCGGGAACCAGCCGGTCCTGAAACTCGATGGCCGCGGCGATATGCATCGCGGCAGGGAAGGTGTCGTTTGAGGACTGGCTGCGGTTCACATGGTCGTTCGGGTGAACCGGGGATTTGTCGCCCGGTTTGCCCCCCAGAATTTCATTCGCACGGTTCGCGATGACTTCATTGGCGTTCATGTTCGACTGGGTGCCGGAACCTGTTTGCCAGACGACCAGCGGGAAGTTGTCGTCGAACTTGCCGTCGATGACTTCCTGCGCAGCTTCGATCACCGCGTTTGCGACGTCCGGCTCGAGTTGCCCGAGCGCCAGATTGGCCTTGGCGGCCGCCTGTTTTTGAATACCCAGCGCGCGTACCAGCGCGGTCGGCATGCGGTCGTCGCCGATCGGAAAATTCTCGATGCTGCGTTGGGTTTGGGCGCCCCAATACTTGTCGGCCGGGACGGCCACTTCGCCCATCGTGTCGCTTTCGGTGCGGGTCTTGTTCGTCATCATTCTCTCCGGGTTCGGCGCGCATTATCGTCGCCGCATTCCATAGGTAAAGGCCAAACGCGCATTCGCGTCAGGTTTTGCGTGGTTTCTTCTTCGACTGGGCGCGATTGGCAGCGGCCAGCGCCATATGTGCTCAGGGGCGTAGTTCCTCGATGTCCTCGGCCGCATCGTCGGGCACCGTCAGATAGGACAATTCCACCGATTTTCCCGACTTGTCGTAGGTAAATGGCTCACAGCCGGCGTCGAGGAAGGCGGGTTTGGTCTCTTCATCGACTTTCAGATACAGGACCTCGTCGGCGATCAGCGCAAACATGACCCCGTCGCAGAAGATGCCGTGACCGCCGAACATCCGGCGCAATCGCGTACCCTGGTCGAAGGGGGCGCCGACGCTGGTCAGCAGGTCACATGCGTGTTCGGCAAATTCCTGGCCCTGGGGCATGCGCGCGCGTTTCTATTTTTTGCGGAACTGATCCAGATTGACGACTTCCGCGCCGTCCCCGTCATCCTCGGCACCGGCTTCCGGCCGGGCGTCATCGCCGTCGCCTTCCGTGCGGTTTTCATCAGCCTCGCTCGCGGTCGCCATGTTGTCGGGCACCGGGACCAGGTCACCCTCGGAACGGACCGTCGGCACCATCACACTGCTGCCGGTTTCAACATTGAACTGAAGTCCGAACTTCACCGACGGGTCGACAAACGCCGACAGTGCCGAATAGGGAATGCGAAGCTCGGCGGGGCGATTCTTGAAGCTGAGGGTGATGGAAAAGAAGCTGTCTTCGACGACCAGGTCCCAGAATTGGTGCTGCATCACGATCGTCATTTCTTCGGGATATTGATCGTGGAGATAGTCGGGAATTGACACCCCGGGTGCCTGGGTGCGGAACGTCAGATAAAAATGATGATCCCCCGGCAACCCTTCGTGAAGGGTTCTGGTCAACGCCTCGCGGACAACGCCCCTGAGGGCGGTCTCCACCATCTGATCGTATCGCATTTGGTCGTCGGTCATGGTCGCGATTTGGATGCGCATCCCCGCGGGACGCTGGTCAACATTAGGTAGGGGTGAATATCGTGCACCGCGCCGCGAAGAGCAACGGTTTGGCGAACAAGAATATCGCGAAAATGTGGATGCAATATGAAGGGCGGGCCCGTCGGCGCAGGTAAGTGGGGGGCTTCTGTTGCCCGGTGCCCCCCGAACCGCGCTTGTTACCGGTTATTAAGCGGCAATAGCAGAGGTTTCAACATTATCGTTGGCACCTATGAATATGGCCCGATATCGGTGGTACCATGCCGGACGAAAGTTCAGCCTTTACGCGCCCGTCGATCCTGTTTCGCCCCCATTACGGTCACGGCCGGGGCCGTGAAAATCCGAGATTAATGGTGGAGGCGCCGGGTACTGCCCCCGGGTCCGAACGTTTATTGCGCAAAACGTTTATCGCCATAGTCGAGTAAACCCGACACCCCATTATATAGGGTCGGGGCGGCAAATACGAAGGACTATGGCGGGTTATCCCCGTTGGACCGGCTTTTCACAGGGTGCAGCGCATATCCGCGACTCGTGTTGCGGACTAGGTTTACGCCACAGCCAAGCCCAATCCGAGACCTGAGACCCGATGCAGCAATATCTCGATCTGATGCGACATGTTCGCGACAATGGCGCCGAGCGGACGGACCGTACAGGGACCGGCACCTTGTCTGTCTTCGGTCACCAGATGCGTTTCGATCTCGGCGCCGGCTTCCCGCTCGTGACGACCAAGAAGATCCACATGAAATCGGTGATCTACGAGTTGCTCTGGTTTCTCAAGGGCGACACGAACATCAAGTATCTGAACGATAACGGGGTGTCGATCTGGAACGAGTGGGCCGATGACGATGGCGATCTTGGTCCGGTCTATGGGCACCAATGGCGCTCCTGGCCGGCGCCGGACGGCAGCCGGATCGATCAGATCGAGAACCTCGTGGAGCAGATCAGCACGCGGCCCGATTCACGCCGCCTCATTGTGTCGGCCTGGAATGTCGCGGATGTCGACACCATGGCGCTGCCGCCGTGCCATTGCCTGTTCCAGTTCTATGTCGCGGACGGAAAACTCTCCTGCCAGTTGTATCAGCGCAGTGCCGATATTTTTCTCGGCGTTCCGTTCAACATCGCCTCTTACGCGTTGCTGACGATGATGATTGCCCAGGTCGCGAAACTGGAGGTCGGCGAGTTCATCCACACCTTCGGCGATGCGCATCTCTACCTGAACCATCTCGAGCAGGCGGACGCGCAGTTGGAGCGGACGCCTTACCCGTTGCCGCAGATGACGTTGAATCCGGCGATCGATGATCTGTTCGCCTTCGACTATGACGACTTCACCCTCGACGGGTACCGCTTCCACCCGCACATCCCGGCGAAGGTCGCGGTCTGAGCTGATGCGGGTCTCGTTGATTGTCGCAATGGCCGAAAATGGTGTCATCGGCCGGGACGGCGATCTGCCGTGGCACATCCCGGCAGACCTGAAGTTTTTCAAGGAAACAACGACCGGCCATCCGATCGTGATGGGGCGCAAGACCCATCAGTCAATCGGGCGCGCATTGCCGGGGCGAACAAACATCGTCATGACGCGCGACAACGCCTTCGTCGGCGAGGATATTGCCGTTGTAAGCGATCTGGATGCTGCGTTCCGCGCTGCGGGAGACGCGCGCGAGGTGATGGTGATCGGGGGTGCGCAAATCTACGCGCTGGCGTTGCCGCGCGCAGATCGAATTTACCTGACGGAAGTCCATATTGCGGCGAAAGGCGACACGCATTTCCCGCCGCTTGATCAGAGTGTCTGGCGCGAGATATCGCGGGTGGATCATCCGGCCGAGGGTGACATGCCGGCGTTCAGCTTCGTCACCCTCGATCGAACGAGTGGTCCGGATTAGCCGTCGCGCAGGCCCGGCCAGTTCTGGTCGCCCTTGACGATGTTGCCTGACTTGTCGATGACCCAGCGCGCGCGCACGATCTTCGAGTAGTTCAGATAGAGCTTGCCGTCCTTGATCGACCAGGCGTCCGGATCGGTCGAGGCGGTGTAGCCGTTCGCCACGGCCCAGGCGCAGTAGCCGCCATATTGGGGCGCATATTTTTCAGGGTTGGCCAGGAACAGGTCGCGCCGTCGTGGGTGGCGCTGTGGGCGGCGCTGCCCTTCACCGGTTTTTCTTCGGTGAAATAGGCCACCGGGTCGTGACCATGAATGGCGGCACCGTCGGCGCTGTAGACGGGCTCAATGGCCAGGGCCGGCGCGCTGAACAGAAGGCCGATGATGAGGATGGTTGCCGCTCGGGTGGCGCTGCGCATGTGAAATCTCCAGCAAGTTCGTGGTGATGTGCTTCGTAAACACATAGGACCGGGAAATCATTCCGCCACCGGCGCAATAAAATCTTCCGGTCTGTGAGGCGATGGGCAATGAAATCCGTCGGGCCGGAGACCATTTGGTGCCGGCCGTTTGGGGGGCAAGGTGGCCGGCGGCCTGCGGGGCACGGCCGATCGCCGACCCGACGGTTTCGCGATGCGGGCATGAAACTCAGGGACCCGCCTCTGCCTTCAAGCTGGGTGGTCACATGCCATTCGACAACGCACGAAGATGTGTCGAGCGATCAACTAAGCGCGACCGGCACGCGAGCCGCTGTGCGCACTAGCCTATTCGATGGAGATGCTGGGGGCCGGTCGGGTTGTTGCCGTCGAAACCTTTTCCAGTACGGCCGAGGCGACATTGCGATAGGCCTCTGCGTGGGGGCCGTCGGGTTCGCTGGCCGTAATCGGCTGGCCGGAATCGGATGTAATCCGGATGGCGACATCGAGGGGGATCTCCCCGAGGAAGTCACAACCCAGGCGTTCGGCCTCGGATCGCGCGCCGCCATGGCCGAAGATATTGGTTTGCTCGCCGCAATTCGGGCAGATGAACATGCTCATATTCTCGACAATGCCAAGGACGGGGACATTGACCTTGGCAAACATGTTCATCCCCTTGCGCGCGTCGATCAGCGCGATGTCCTGTGGGGTCGACACAATCACCACCCCGGCCAGCGGGACCCGCTGGGCCATGGTCAACTGCGCATCGCCGGTGCCCGGTGGCATGTCGACAATCAGGACGTCGAGCTCACCCCATTCGACCTCGCGCATCATCTGTTCCAGCGCGCCGATCACCATCGGGCCGCGCCAGACCATGGCGGTGTCTTCGGGCACCATGAAGCCCATCGACATGACTTTGACGCCATGCGCCTCCAGCGGCTCGATTTTTTTGTTGGCCAGGGGTTTGGGCTTGTCCGAAACCCCCAGCATGCGCGGCAGCGAGGGGCCGTAGACATCCGCATCGAGGATACCGACCTTCTTTCCCAGCGAGGTGAGTGCGACGGCGAGGTTCACCGCGGTCGTCGATTTGCCGACTCCGCCCTTGCCGCTGGCCACGGCGACGATCGCCCCGACGCCTGGCAACAAGGATGTCGCCGGTGCCTCGTTTCCGCGCGGCGCCGGTTTCGCGCCGGAATCCGGGTTTGTCGCGGCCTGGGTCGGGGCCGTGTTGTGGGCGGTCAGGACCACCGAAACAGACGATACGCCGTCGAGTTCGAGGACCGCGCGTTCGGCGGCTTTGCGCAGCGGCTCCATGCGTTCTGCGTCTGCCGGATCGATCTCGATGGCGAACCCGATGTTGCGGTCTTTGATCACCAAGCCCGAGACCATGTCATTGGCAATGATGTCTTTGCCGCTGACGGGATCGATGATTGTGCATAAAGCGGCGCGAACATCGTCTTGAGAAAGGTCCGTCATGCTTGAAAACTCCGGGTGTACAGACAATATCGTCTAGAACTGGTCGCCATGGCGTGATCACGCCTCACGGGATGTTGTGTGATATAAGCCTGAGTGATCGATTTATAAACCCGGTGCAGTGGCCGTTTGCCTCACAAAGGCAAACATCAGGTCCGGCGCCAGCTTACAGGCGAAGGAATTTGTGATGCCTTGGAATAGTCAGGGAGGTGGCGGTGGCCCATGGGGCGGCGGCGGCAGTGGTGGCGGCGGCGGTCCCTGGGGCGGACAACGCCCACCGAGTGGCGGCGGCGGCATGGGCGGCGGACAGCAGCCCAAAATTGAAGAAATGCTTCGTCGCAGCCAGGACAAGGTACGCCGGATTATGCCGGGCGGGTTTGGCAGCGGTCGCGGGATTGCGATTGTTGTCCTTGTCGTCCTGGTGCTCTGGGCCCTGAGCGGCTTCTATCGGGTCCAGGAAAACGAACGCGGCCTCGAATTGGTGTTCGGCAAATGGAACGAGCAGGTGACCGCACCGGGCCTGCGCTGGCGTTGGCCGACCCCCATCGGTGAAGTGCTGACCCCGGCGGTTACGCAGATCAACCGGTTGAATATAGGTTTCCGGGACGCCGATGATTTCGGTGGCCGATCCAATTCTCCGCGCGACATCACGGGCGAATCGCTGATGTTGACGAGCGACCAGAACATCTCCGACGTGGATTTCACCGTTCAGTGGCGGATCGCCAACCCGGCCGACTATCTATTCAACATCCTGGAGCCGGAAGAAACGGTGAAGGCCGCGGCGGAAAGCGCCATGCGCGAAGTGGTTGGCCAGACCAAGCTCGATGACCTTCTGACCACCGCGCGTGAAGGTGTTCAGGACGACACCCGCGAACTTCTGCAGGCGGTCCTCGACAGCTATGGCGCGGGCATCAACATCGAGCGTGTGCAGCTTCAGAAGACAGAAGCACCGCCGCCCGTCATTGATGCCTTCAACGACGTGCAGCGCGCTCGGCAGGACCAGGAACGCTTGCAGAACCAGGCTGAGGCCTATCGCAACCGCATCGTGCCGACCGCGCGTGGTGAGGCGGCGGGTCTCCTCGAGGAAGCTGCCGCGTACCGCGAGCGGGTGATCAAGGAAGCCCAGGGTGAAGCCGCGCGCTTCGACCAGATTTTCGCGACCTACCAGGCGGCTCCCGAAGTGACGCGTCGGCGGCTTTATATCGAGACCCTGCGCGATGTCCTGGAGGGTGCCAACAAGGTCATCATCGATGAGGGCGCAGAAGGCGGCCAGGGTGTCGTGCCGTATCTGCCGCTCAATGAGCTAAATCGTAACCGATCAGACAATTCCGGAGGCGAACAATGAGCCGCGCAAAACTCGCAATCATCGGCGGCATAATTATTCTTGCCGGTGTGCTGCTGAATTCCGCCTTGTTCACCGTGCGGGAAACGGACCAGGTCCTGGTCCTGCAGCTGGGTGAACATAAGCGGACGGTTCGCGAACCCGGTCTGCACTTCAAGGTGCCGCTGATCCAGAACGTGGTTACGTATGACAAGCGGGTCTTGAGCGTCGATCCGTCGGCCGAGGAAATGCTGCTGAGCGATCAGAAACGTATCCTGGTCGATGCGTTTGCAAGATATCGGATCACCGACCCGCTGAAGTTCTTTCAGACCGTGCGGGACGAACAGATCTTTGGAAACCGGTTCGGCAACATCCTGACCTCGACGGTCAAGGAATTCGTTGCCCAGCGGAACCTCGAGGACCTGTTGTCGGACAAGCGCAACGCGATCATGGAATCGATCCGCGACGGTGTCGCCAACGAGACCGACGGGTTCGGGATCGAGGTTGTCGATATCCGGATCGGTCGTTCCGAGTTGCCGGAAGCCGTGTCCCAGACAGTGTATGAGCGGATGCGCACAGAGCGTGAGCGGCAAGCCAACCTGCTGCGTGCGGAGGGTGAGGAGAATGCCCGCCGTATCCGCGCTGAGGCCGATCGTCAGCAAATTGAAATCGTGGCCGAGGCACAACGCGAGGCCGTGTCTTTGCGTGGTGCGGGCGATGCGACCCGTAACGCGATCCTGGGCGAATCCTATGGCAAGGACGCCGAGTTCTTCGAGTTCTTCCGTTCGCTGGAAGCCTATAAGGAGACCTTCGCACGGGAAGGGACCACGATGGTCCTGTCGCCGGACAGCGACTTCTTCAAGTATTTCGGAAGTCTGCAGGGCGGCCGAGATCGGGTGTCGGACCGAGAAGCCAGGTAGGAGCGTATGGGACAACTCCTGCTCTGGGGCAGCTTTCTGCTCATCGGGTTTGCGCTGGTTCTGATTGTCGAAGGCCTGATCTATGCGGTGGCGCCCAACATGATGAAGCGCCTGTTGTCCCAGATGACCAGCGTGCCGGAAGCGACCTTGCGTTCGGGCGGTGTCGTTGCCGCGGTTGCCGGGTTTGGGCTGCTGGTGCTCCTGAAGGTCGTACAGCTCTGATCGGGCCGGGTGTGTTGCGGGGGTTCACGCGAATGTCATGCGTAATGCCGCGATGCCCCAAATGTGCCGGGAGGATGCCCAATTCCGACCATGTTTGGGTTCCATATCGGTATTCGGCGGCTCGGGTGTCGCCGTGTGTTCGGGAGCGCCCTTGAACGATCAGTTCGTGTTTCACATATCGACAGGACCGATGGCCAAGGGCGCGGCGGAAGGCACAGAATGCCTGGAATGGGAGTAATGGAAAAAATGTACGCAAAACAACCTCAACCATCTCGCGCGCTGGTCGGCTGGACAGCCGGCCGCGCCGGTGCGGCGAGCACATTCCTGATGGGAATCGTGCTGATCGTCGCCCTTGTCGTCTCGGCACTGCCGGCGTCGGCGAAGTCCGCGCCGGACTCGTTTGCCGATCTGGCCGAACGGTTGCTGCCCACGGTCGTGAATATATCCAGCACCCAGCTGGTCAATCAGGGCCAGAGCCAGGGTCGCGGACCGGATATTCCCCAGGCCCCGCCGGGATCGCCATTTGGCGACATGTTCAAGGATTTCTTCAATCGCAATCAACAGGGCGCGCCGCGCCGTGCCACATCGCTGGGCTCCGGATTCATCATTGATCCCAGCGGGCTGGTCGTGACCAACAATCATGTAATTGATGGCGCCGATGAGATCACGGTCACCCTGTCGGACGACACCCAGCTCAAGGCGGAGTTGTTGGGCCGGGACCCGAAGACAGACCTGGCGCTGCTCCGTGTCGAGACGGAACGCGATCTGCCGTTCGTCCCCTGGGGCAATTCGAGCGTGGCCCGCGTGGGTGACTGGGTGGTCGCCATCGGCAACCCGTTCGGTCTCGGCGGCACTGTGACCGCCGGCATCATTTCGGCCCGTCAGCGCGACATCCGCCAGGGACCCTATGACAGCTTCCTGCAGACCGATGCATCCATCAACCGCGGCAACTCGGGCGGACCGATGTTCAACATGAATGGCGAAGTCATTGGTGTTAACACCGCCATCTTCTCGCCGACGGGCGGTAGTGTCGGGGTTGGGTTCGCCATCCCGTCATCCATCGCCTCGCGGGTTATCGACCAGCTGCGTGACTTCGGCCAGACGCGCCGCGGTTGGCTGGGAGTTCGCATTCAGTCGGTGACCGATGAGATCGCCGAGAGCATCGCCCTGGAGGGTGAGGCACGCGGCGCGCTGGTGTCATCCGTGACCGCTGCCGGTCCGGCAGAGAAAAGCGGCATCGAGGCGGGTGATGTGATCCTGACTTTTGACGGCAAGCCGGTCGCGAGCATGCGCGAGTTGCCGCGTATTGTCGCCGAAACGGACATCGGCAAGAGCGTGCCGGTCGAGGTTTGGCGCAATGAGCGCCTGGTGACCGTGGGCGTCCAGATCGGTGAGCTCGAGGAAGAGGTTCCGATACTCGCTTCCGCCGGCCCGCGTGGTCAGGCGATCGAGCCCGACGAAGCCGCGATCGAGGACATCGGTATTACCGTGACGTCCATCACCGATCAGATGCGGGCAGAGTTTACGCTGCCGGACGATCTGCGCGGCGTGGTGATCACCGGCGTTGAAGCTGACAGTGCGGCGGCCGAAAAGAGCCTTCGCCCCGGCGATGTGATCGTCGAGGTCAGCCAGGAGGAAGTGAGCACGCCGGGCCAGATTGCGGAGAAAATTCGCAAGGCGCTTGAGAATGACCGCAGTTCGGTGTTGCTCAAGATCAACCGCAACGGCGACCGCCGGTTTGTCGCGGTTCGGATCAACAAATCCTGACGTAAATCCGGAACCGGTTTCCTGGGTAAGGAACGGCGGCGGCACCTTCGGGTGCCGCCGTTTTTTTTCGTTTCGGGGCGACTTTTCGGCGCTGGCGCTTTCGTTGGCCAGAGCAATATGCGATGACGACGCGCTGAAGCGTTCTTCTGTTCAAACCAACAAACGAGCTGTCGATATGAGCGAAATCCTGCTCCACCCGTTCCCCGGACTGCGTCCCGCGCCTGGAGCCGCCGAGGATGTTGCCGCACCGCCCTATGATGTTGTGTCGTTTGATGAGGCTGCCGAGCTGGCGGATGGCAGGCCGTGGAGTTTCCTGCATGTCTCGCGACCCGAAATTGATTTGCCGCCGGGTACGGATTCCCACGCGGACGAGGTTTATGCCAAGGGGGCATCGAACCTCGCGGCCATGATCGAGGCCGGTGTGCTGATCCGCGACGATGCGCCCTGCTATTACGTCTATCGGATCATCATGGGCGATCACAGTCCAGACCGGTCATTGTCGCCGCCACCCCGGTGGATGCCTATCAACAAGAACATTGTTCGCAAGCATGAGTTTACGCGCCCGGACAAGGAAGACGACCGGGTCCGCCAGATCGATTCCGTGGATGCTCAGACCGGCCCGGTGCTTGTCGTGCATCAGTCACAGGCCAGGCATGTGCAGAAGGTTCTCAAGCCGAGATGACGGCACAGCGACCCGACCTATGATGTGACGCAGCCGGACGGTGTCCGTCATATCGTCTGGGCCGATCACGGATCCGGACGCGATGTACAGCCACCGTGGCCGAGGCTTATGCGCCGGTCGATGTGCTTTACATCGCCGATGGACATCACCGCTCTGCTGCCGCGGCATCGCGGGTTGCGGCGAACTGCGCGACGGCACGAGATCAGGCAGGCAACGGATTCGCACATGAGCGCTTTCTGATCGTGGCTTTCCCGGCAGAAGAGCTGAACATTCTCGACTACAACCGTGTTGATGAAGGATCTCAACGGCCTTTCGAGCCAGGAAGCACTTCCTGGCAAAGCGTGTCGGCGAGATGTTCGAGGTATCGGAATCCGGCAAGTGCACAGGCACGCCCCGGTAGCAGCCCCACCGCTTTTGGCATGTATCTCGGCGGGACCTGGTATGTGCTCGCGAGCGAGAGTCCGCCGCCGGCCGCCGATGCGCCGAACCGCTGGACCGTCTCGACGTCAAGCTGCTCTCGGACCGGCTTGCTGGAGCCGGTGCTGGGCATCGCCGACCCGCGCACCGACAAGCGGATCGATTTTGTTGGTGGCATTCGGGGGCTGGAAGCGCTGGAGGCCCGCGTGGACAGTGGTGACTGGGACCGTGGCTTTCGCTTTGTTTCCCACGAGCATCGAGGATCTGATGGCGGTTGCCGATGCAAACGAAGTGATGCCGCCGAAATCAACCTGGTTCGAACCCAAGCTGGCAGATGGCCTGGTCTCCTACCCGCTTGATGTGTGACGCCGATGGCTGAACGTCCGGTCATTGTCGTTGCCGGACCGACGGCGAGCGGTAAGTCGGGGCTCGCAATGGGCCTCGCCGAACAGCTCGACGGCACCATCATCAATGCGGATTCGATGCAGGTTTATCGTGACTTGCGAATTCTGACCGCCCGTCCGTCGCCAGCCGACGAGGACCGCGTCCCCCATCTTCTCTACGGAGACCGTGATGCCGCACAAGCGGGTTCGGCGGCCGAGTGGGCCGCGGCGGCCCACGGGGCGTTGCAATCCGTGATCGATGCCGGTCGCCGCCCCATCCTGGTGGGTGGCACGGGTCTTTATCTGAAGGCCCTGATGGAGGGCCTGGCGCCCATCCCGGAGGTGCCGCGTGAATTCCGGGAACGTGCCCAGGCTCGCCGGCGCGAGATCGGCGATCTCGCCTTCCACAACGAGCTCGCCACACGAGACCCGGAGATCGCCGCCCGGCTCCACCCGGGGGACAGCCAGCGCGTATTGCGGGCCTGGGAGGTCGTGGAGGCGACCGGCCGGCCGCTCTCTGAATGGCAAAACGAACCTGTCATCGCGCCGGACAAGTCGTTTCGCGTGATCGTCATCGATCCGCCGCGCGAGGAACTCTACCGCAATTGTGACAGCCGGTTCCTCGACATGATCGACGCCGGTGCGATCGATGAGGTGAGATCGCTCTCTGCGCGCGCCCAGGCGGAGGGGCTGGATCCGGCACTCCCCATCTTCAAGGCCCTCGGCTACCCCTCATTATCGGCGCATCTGCGAGGCGAGGCGCCATTGGATGCGGCTATTGCCGCCGCCCAGCAGCAGACAAGGAATTACGCGAAACGTCAGACGACATGGTTAAGGCACCAACTGCCGGGGGAGGCTGGGGATCACCCTCGAATAGCATTATTGAAATATAATTACTCAAATTATGATGAAGTGTTTTCATTTATGAGTTGACGTCTCGTAAATCTTTTCTTAAGTTACTTGTGCGCTTGTAGCGGGGGCCGTTAAGGATGCGGCGTTCGCGCAGCGATTTTTTTGTGCCTGGCAGCACTGTGCATTCTTTGGTCGATATGAGCCCGGTGTAAATCGCGCCGGTCTTGGCGATCCGGCTGGTCATCGGGAGAGATTTCGTTTATCCCGCCAGTCTTTGGTGCATTGCAGCAACAGAATTTTGAAACCCGGTCGTTGTGTCGGGTTGAATCGAACGAGAATGAAAGGTGTAGGCGTTATGTCTGGCAATCGCATGACCGGTGCGGAAATGGTGATCAAGGCTCTGGCCGACCAGGGTGTTGAGGTCGTCTTCGGTTATCCCGGTGGCGCCGTACTCCCGATGTACGACGCGTTGTTCAAGCAGAATTCCGTGCGCCATATCCTCGTTCGCCATGAGCAGGGTGCCGTTCACATGGCCGAGGGGTATGCCCGCTCGACCGGCAAGGTGGGCGTCGTCCTCGTGACGTCTGGTCCCGGCGCGACGAATGCCGTGACCGGCCTGACCGATGCACTGATGGACAGCATTCCGGTGGTTTGCCTGACCGGGCAGGTGCCGACGCATCTGATCGGCAATGATGCCTTCCAGGAAGCGGACACGACGGGTATCACCCGGCCGTGCACAAAACATAATTACCTGGTGAAGGATGTCGACGATCTCAGTGAGGTCATGCACGAGGCATTCTATGTGGCCGGAGCGGGTCGTCCCGGGCCGGTCGTCATCGATCTGCCGAAGGATGTGCAGTTCGCCGAGGGCGAATACCATTCCCCGGAAAACGTTACCCATCGGCACTACAAGCCCCAGCGTGATGGGGCCGATGCGGCAATCGAAGAAGCGGTGGAGCTGATCGCCAATGCCAAGAAGCCGATCTTTTATATCGGCGGCGGCTGCATCAATTCCGGCCCGCGCGCCTGTGAACTCGTCACCGAGCTCGTGACGGCGACGGGCTATCCGGCGACCACGACGATCATGGGTCTGGGTGCGTTCCCAAGTTCGTCGTCTCAGTGGCTCGGCATGCTGGGAATGCACGGGACCTATGAATCGAATTTGGCGATGCATGATTGCGACTTGATGGTCGCGATCGGCGCGCGCTTCGATGATCGCGTCACCGGTCGCACCGACGCCTTTTCGCCCAATTCGAAGAAGATCCACATCGATATCGACCCGAGTTCGATCAACAAGAATATCGCGGTCGAGGTGCCGATCGTCGGTGATGTCGAGAACGTCGTCGAGGAAATGCTCGAGAAGTGGAAGGCCCGGAAAGCCAAGCCCGACGGCAAGGCGCTGGAGGCATGGTGGAAGCAGATCGAAGAGTGGCGCGCCGTGGACTGTCTTGGCTTCGAGCAGGGCACCGGTCCGAAGGACGAGATCAAGCCGCAATTCGCGATCAAACGCCTTTACGAGCTGACCAAGGACATGGACGCGCTTGTGACAACTGAGGTGGGCCAACATCAGATGTGGGCCGCCCAGTATTATCACTTCGACAAGCCGAACCGGTGGATGACGTCAGGCGGACTGGGCACGATGGGCTACGGCCTGCCGGCGGCCGTGGGCGTTCAGGTGGGGCATCCGGATTCGCTCGTGATCGATATCGCGGGCGAAGCGTCGACGATGATGAACATCCAGGAGCTCGGCACGATTGCCCAGTACAAGCTCCCGGTGAAGATCTTCATCCTGAACAACTATTGGCTCGGAATGGTCCGCCAGTGGCAGGAGCTCCTGCACGGTGCGCGCTATTCGGAATCCTATTCCGATGGGCTTCCGGACTTCATCAAGCTTGCCGAGAGCTATGGAATCGCCGGCCTGCGGGCAACCCATCCGAATGAGGTGGACGACGTCATCACGCAGATGATCGAAACACCGGGGCCGGTTCTCGTCGATATGGTCGTCACCAAGGAAGAGAATTGTTTCCCGATGATTCCTGGCGGTGCGGCGCATAACGAAATCCTGCTGGGCCTCGAAGATCAGCAGGAACAGAAACAGTCCGAAGACGGCATGGTCCTGGTCTAGGTCTGACGATCGATAAGGCGGCCGAAGGGCTGCTTCCGTATGACGACTATTCAGTGAAAGTGACGCGTTATGGCGAAAAGAAGCGATGCCGTTGAACGGCATGTTCTGGCGGTTCTGGTGGACAACGAACCCGGTGTTCTGGCTCGGGTTGTCGGACTGTTTTCCGGCCGCGGATACAATATCGAGACCCTGACGGTGGCGGCGGTGAGTGAGGATGAAACATCGTCGCGGATCAACATCGTGACGACCGGCACGCCGATGATCATCGAACAGATCAAGGCGCAGCTGGAACGCCTTGTGCCGATCCGGGATGTTCACGACCTGACCGAAGAGGGGCCGCATGTCGCCCATGAAGTGGCACTTGTGAAGATCGAGAACGAAGGTTCCGAACGTCGCGAGGCGCTGCGGATCGCCGATATTTTCCGCGCGCGCGTGGTCGATACGGGCGTGGATTCATTCGTCTTTTCCCTGACCGGTGCGTCGGAGAAGGTCGATAGCTTCCTGCAGCTGATGCGCAACCTGGGTCGGACCGAAATATCCCGTTCGGGGGTCGTCGCTCTCCAGCGAAGCGACAAGGATGGCGTCCCCAATTTGTCCGGCGGAAGGGACGACGATTAAAAGACGGCACGACGGGTCATTGCCCGGCGGCACCGAGCACTGTAAAACCGCGCCACACCGGGCGCGGAAACGCGAAACCACCGATACATCAAGACAGACGCAGAACAGGGAACAGAGATATGCGCGTTTATTATGACCGCGACGCGGACGTGAATCTGATCAAGGGCAAGAATGTTGCCATTATTGGCTATGGCAGCCAGGGCCATGCCCACGCCATGAACCTGCGCGACAGCGGTGCGACGAATGTCGTGATTGCGCTGCGCGCGGACTCATCCAGTGTCGCCAAGGCGGAGGCTGCCGGATTTGAGGTGAAGACTTCTGCCGATGCGGCCGCCTGGGCGGACGTGGTGATGCTGGCCATCCCCGACGAGCTGCAGCGGGATCTCTACTACGATCACCTGCATGAGAATTTGAAGGAAAATGCCGCCATCGCCTTCGCGCATGGTCTGAATGTGCATTTCAACCTGATCGAACCGCGGGCCGATCTGGATGTGTTCATGCTCGCCCCGAAGGGCCCGGGACATACCGTTCGCGCCGAGTATGAGCGCGGCGCGGGTGTGCCGAGCCTTCTGGCGGTGCATCAGGATTCCAGCGGCAATTGCCACGATATCGCGCTCAGCTATGGCTCGGCGATTGGCGGCGGTCGCGCCGGCATCATCGAAACCACGTTCAAGGAAGAGTGCGAAACCGATCTGTTCGGCGAGCAGACCGTTCTTTGCGGTGGCCTTTCGGCGCTCATCCAGGCGGGCTTCGAGACCCTTGTCGAGGCGGGCTATGCTCCCGAGATGGCGTATTTCGAGTGCGTTCACGAAGTGAAGCTGATCGTCGACCTGATCTATGAAGGTGGCCTCGCCAACATGCGCTACTCGATCTCGAATACGGCCGAGTATGGCGATTATACTCGTGGCCCGCGTCTGGTGACCGACGAGACCCGCGCGGAGATGCGCAAGATTCTCAAGGAGATCCAGGACGGCGACTTCGCGCGTGAGTGGATGCTCGAGAATCAGGTCGGTCAGGCCTCCTTCAAGACCGTTCGTCGCCTGCAGGCTGACCAGCAGCTCGAAGAGACCGGCGCCAAGCTGCGCGGCATGATGCCGTGGATCGCTGAAAACGCGATGGTCGACAAGTCCAAGAACTAGATCGGTCCGGAATTCGGTCGGTCCGTGCGCCGAAATATGGCGTGCGGACCGAAACCGACTGGTTTGGTTAACAAAATCGTTGCGGTCGAACGTAAAATCGCTCTAAAACAAGGGCGTTAAGGCACTTTCTTTGCATTCTGGTGAACCGATTGTTCATCATTTATTAACTGCCCTGCGTCGATTCTTCGGGTTCGAGGTTCCGCCGGGGCCGTTAGGGAGATTCGAGGCGTGGCGAAAGTCCGCACAGCAGTTGATGTATCGGCGCATTCCGCTTGCGGTTTGCCGATGGCTGATCTGTGCCTGAACACGCTCGATCTCGACGCGCTTCTTATCGGCAGTGCGGCCCTGCGACTTAGGTGCCCCTGAACATAAGCAGACCATACGGCCTGTGTTGTTCAGGGGGAGTTTTTCACCCGAAGTCAGCAAACCGAATTTGAGGCAGGACCAATGACCGCCACCGAAACAAACACACAAGGCAAAGATTCGTCGGTCGACAAGAGCGACCCGAATTACGTTCGTATTTTTGACACCACGTTGCGCGACGGCGAGCAATCGCCGGGTTGCTCGATGAACCTCGAAGAGAAAGTGCGTGTCGCGCAAATTCTCGAAGAGCTCGGGGTCGACATCATCGAAGCCGGCTTCCCGATTGCATCGAACGGCGACTTCGAGGCTGTGCGAGAAGTCGCCAGTACGATCAAGAGATCGACTGTGGCCGGGCTTGCCCGCGCGGCCCATCAGGACATCGACCGCGCCTGGGAGGCCGTCAAGGTGGCCGAGCTGCCGCGCATTCATACGTTCCTGTCGACCAGTCCGCTGCATATGAAGTTCAAGCTCCAGATGGAGCCGGACGAAGTGTATGACGCGGTCATCGACAGCGTCAGCTACGCCCGCAACCTGTGCCCCGATGTCGAATGGTCTCCGGAAGACGGTTCGCGAACCGAGCATGATTTTCTTTGCCGGACAGTTGAAAGCGCCATTCGGGCCGGCGCCTCCACGATCAACATTCCCGACACGGTCGGTTATGCGGTACCCGAGGAATTTGCCGCGTTGATCGAGATGCTTTTCAACCGTGTGCCGAATATCGACAAGGCCGTGATCTCGGTGCATTGCCATAATGATCTCGGGCTCGCGGTTGCCAATTCGCTGGCCGCCGTGGGGGCCGGCGCGCGCCAGGTCGAATGCACCATCAACGGTATCGGCGAGCGGGCGGGTAACTGCGCGCTCGAGGAAATCATCATGGCCCTGCGCACGCGTCATGACGCGATGCCCTATCTGACGGGTGCGGATTCGACCGTGATCACCCGCGCCAGCCATCTCGTTTCCACGATCACCGGTTTTAACGTGCAGCCGAACAAGGCGGTCGTCGGCGCCAATGCATTCGCGCATGAGTCGGGAATTCACCAGGACGGTGTACTCAAGAATGCCGAGACCTATGAGATCATGACGCCGGAATCGGTTGGCTTGAACGAATCCAATCTGGTGATGGGCAAGCATTCGGGCAGTCATGCCTTCCGTGAGAAGCTCAAGGACCTCGGCTATGGCGACATGGGCGACAACGCCGTGCGCGATGCCTTCCAGAGGTTCAAGGATCTCGCGGACAAAAAGAAAGAGCTCTTCGACGAGGATCTGATTGCTCTCGTTGATGACACAATTCAGCACGAGAATGTTCGGCTCAAGTTTGTATCTCTGCAGGTGCGCGCTGGCTCGAAAGGGCCCCAGGAGGCTGATCTTGAGCTCGAAATCGATGGCGAACTCGTGAAGACGACGGCGCAGGGCAACGGCCCGGTCGACGCGACGTTCAACGCGATCGGCGAGTTGTTCCCGCATGAAGCCAAACTGCAGCTCTACCAGGTGCACGCGGTGACGGGCGGGACGGACGCTCAGGCCGAAGTCACGGTCCGTCTCGACGAGAATGGCAAGACCGTAAACGGGCAGGGTGCCGACGCAGACACCCTTGTCGCGTCCGCGCGGGCCTATCTGCACGGGCTGAACAAACTGCTTGTGAAACGAGAAAAAACCGCGCCGGCGGCTTTGTCGGCGTAGTCGGTAACTGGGCGGAGCTCTGGCGCTCCGCCCGGACCCTTCCTTTGGGGTCGAACAATTAACGGGCGAGGCGACGCATTATGTTTTCGCGAATCATGGGAGCGCTTTCCGCTGACATGGCAATTGACCTTGGGACGGCGAACACCCTGGTCTACGTCAAGGGGCGGGATATTGTCCTGAATGAACCGTCGGTGGTTGCGATCGCCGAATCCAAGGGCAAGAAAAAGGTCCTCGCTGTCGGCAACGAGGCGAAGCAAATGCTCGGGCGAACACCGGGCAACATCCAGGCAATCCGGCCGCTGCGCGATGGCGTGATCGCGGACTTCGAGGTTGCCGAAGAGATGATCAAGGAATTCATCCGGAAGGTGCATAACCGACGTGGCTTCCACAGCCCGCAGATTGTCGTCTGCGTGCCGTCGGGCTCCACCGCGGTTGAACGCAGGGCCATTCAGGAATCTGCCGAGAGTGCGGGCGCGCGCCGAGTCTGGCTGATCGAGGAGCCAATGGCGGCCGCCATCGGCGCCGGTCTGCCGGTGACAGAGCCGACCGGTTCGATGGTCGTCGATATCGGCGGTGGCACCACGGAAGTGGCTGTCCTGTCGCTGGGTGGCATCGTCTATTCGCGGAGCGTGCGCGTCGGCGGCGACAAGATGGACGAGGCCATCATCGGCTATATCCGCCGCAATCATAATTTGCTGGTCGGTGAATCGAGCGCAGAACGGATCAAGAAGGAAATCGGTTCGGCCTGTCCGCCCGAGGACGGCGAGGGTCGTACGATGGAGATCAAGGGGCGCGACCTGATGAACGGTGTGCCGAAAGAGATCGTCATCACCGAGCGGCAGATTGCCGAGAGTCTGGCGGAACCAATCAGCGCCATTATCGACGCGGTCAAGGTCGCACTGGAACATACGGCGCCTGAACTGGCGGCCGATATCGTCGACAAGGGCATTGTCCTGACCGGCGGCGGCGCGTTGCTCGGCAATCTCGATTATGTGCTGCGGCACGCAACGGGGCTTCCGGTCTCGATTGCGGATGATCCGCTCACATGTGTGGTGTGCGGCACGGGCCGTGCGCTTGAGGAATTCAAGAAGCTCAAGGATGTCCTGGTCAGCATGTACTGACCGTACATCCGGGGTGACGGCGAGAACCTGGACGACTGGATAGTCTGGTGGCGAAACGAAATGCGAGCATGTCGGTTGCCGGTTTGGCGGTGCCGTTCCGCATCTGGGGCCAGAGGTTCGCATTTCTGGGGCTGCTGGCGATCGCTTTCGCGTTGATGCTCCTCAGCAAGGCGGAAACCGGTGCGCTGGAACGCGCGCGGACCGCGATTGTTGACGCCACGATACCGGTCCTCGATGTCATGTCGCGCCCCGTCGAGGCGGGCCAGTCGGTGGCTCAGTCTGTCGAGAGCTTCTTTGTTGTTCGGGCCGAGAACGAACGCTTGCGTCAGGAGAATGCGTGGCTGTTGCGCTGGATGTTGATGGCGCAACAACTCGAGGTCGAAAACGCGACCCTGCGCGCTCAGCTTGATTTCATTCCCGGGACCGCACCGCGGGCGATAACCGCGCGGGTGGTTGCCGATACCGGTGGCGCGTTCTTTCATAGTCTGTTGATCAATGCGGGTGCGCGTCATTTCGTGCAGCGTGGACAGGCGGTCGTCTCCCATGGCGGCCTCGTGGGGCGGGTCGTTGAAGTGGGCGACCGCTCGGCGCGCGTGTTGCTGTTGACCGATCTGAACTCGCGTATTCCCGCGATCGTCGAATCCACCGGTGACCGCGTGATTGTGACGGGCGACAACACACCCTGGCCGATGCTGACCTATCTCGCATCGAACTCACCGGTCTCGGCAGGCGATCGGGTGCTCACCTCGGGCCATGGCGGTGTCTTTCCGCCTGGGCTTGTGATCGGCGTGGTCGCCGAGGCGAGCGAAGCGCGGGTCACGATTCAGCCCGCTGTGCCGTTGTCGCAGGTGAGCGAGGCGCGGGTGCTCGACTATGGCGTGAACGGCATTCTGCCGCCGCCCGAACAGGTTCCCGCGAGGGCCCCGCAGCGGCCGGCCGACCTGGCAGGGCCGTCCGCGGCGCCAGCCGCTGACGCAGAGCCGGCCCAATGAACGCGGCCGCGTTCGGCCCCGTCCTCGACTATTCCCGGCGGGTCGTGCCGGGCCTCACCACCCTCCTGCTGATCCTGCTGGCGCAGCTGCCGGTGCCGCTGCCGTTCCTTCCCGATATCGCCCCGGCATTGCCGTTGATGGCGATCTATTACTGGGTCGTCTTCCGCCCTGACCTGATGCCCCGGATCCTGGTGTTCGCACTGGGTCTGTTCCAAGACGCGCTGATCGGCGCACCGTTCGGGTTGTCGGCCCTGATCTATCTGCTCGCGCACCGGTTCGTTCTCAACCAGCGCCGTTTTCTCGTCGGCAAACCGTTCTGGATTTTCTGGTCGGGCTTCGCCATCGTCACGCCGGTGGCGGCGTTCCTGACCTGGTTCCTGGCATCGGTGCTTCGCGGGGCGATCCTGCCCACCGATGTGGTGCTGATGGGCATGCTCCTGACCGTCATCACTTTTCCCGCTATCGCCTGGGTGCTGCTGCACAGCCAACGCTGGCTCGTCGGCTCGGCGCAGCCGTCATGAACAATCGCGACAAAGATCGTCAGCGGCAGTTCACGCGCCGCGCGGCACTCTTGGCTGGGGGCCAGTTCAGTCTTCTGACCGCGCTCGTCGGCCGGATGTACTACCTGCAGGTGGTCGAATCCGAGCGCTACCACATGCTGGCCGAGGAGAACCGGATCAACATGCGGCTTCTGCCGCCGTCTCGCGGCCGGGTCATTGACCGGTTCGGTGTACCCATCGCGGTCAACCAGCAGAATTACCGGGTGCTGCTGAAAGCCGAGAACGCGCCGGACGTTTCGGCGGTTCTGGATCGCCTGTCGATGATCATCCCGATCAGCGCGGACGAGAAGGCGCGTGTGCTCAAGGAAATTCGCCGGCGCAAGAAATTCGTACCGGTCACCGTTCGCGAATTCCTCGATTGGGAAGATGTCGCCCAACTCGAGGTGAACACGCCGGATCTGCCGGGCATCGATATCGATGTGGGGGAGTGGCGCTTCTATCCAAACGGGGAAGCCGGTGCCCACATACTGGGATATGTCGGCTCGCCCCGGCCACAGGATCTTTCCGGCGATCCGCTGCTCGAATTGCCGGGATTCAAGGTCGGGCGCCGCGGCATCGAACGGGCTTTCGATCTTCCCCTGCGCGGAAGCGCCGGCGCCAGTCAACTCGAGGTGAACGCCGTCGGCCGCGTTATTCGCGAGCTCGACCGCCAGGACGGCGACCCCGGTCAGGATGTGGTCCTGACCATCGACATGGCCCTGCAGCAGGACGCCATGAAGCGGCTGGGTGATGAGGCCGGGTCGGTGGTCGTCATGGACGTAGAGACCGGCGGGGTCATCGTTCAGGCATCGACCCCGAGTTTCGACCCCAATGCCTTCACCGAAGGCCTGAGCACGGCCCAGTGGCGCGCGGTTGCCGACAATGAGCGCGCGCCCCTGCGCAACAAGGCGCTCGCCGGCGAGTATGCACCGGGCTCGACCTTCAAGATGATCGTCGCGCTGGCCGCGCTTGAGGCGGGACTGGTAACGCCCGAAACAAATTACTTCTGCCCCGGCTTCCTTGAGGTCGGTGACGGCAAGTTCCATTGCTGGCGCCGCGACGGCCACGGTCATGTGAACCTCGACCGGGGCATTGCGGAATCCTGCGATGTGTATTTCTACGAGGTCGCGCGGCGGGTCGGCATCGACAACATCGCCCGCATGGCGAGCAAGTTCGGCCTGGGTACCAAGCTCGGCATGGACATGCCCGGCGAGCGGGCCGGGCTGATCCCGACCAAGGCATGGAAGCGCGCCGTCATCGGTCAGCCCTGGGTCCTTGGTGAGACGCTTGTCGCCGGTATCGGCCAGGGCTTCATCACCACCACGCCCATGCAGCTTGCGACCATGACCGCGCGCATGGTCAATGGCGGCAAGGTCGTCAGCCCCCATTTGGCGCGTGATGTCGTGGCGCGCGATACGCTGGCCGCACGCGTGCCCGCCGAAACCGAAACGATTGATGTTGATCCTCGGCATCTGAAGTCGGTCATGGACGCCATGGCCCTCGTGACAGAAGCCCCGGCGGGTACCGCCCACGCCGCACGGATCACGACGCCGGGCATGTCGATGGGGGGCAAGACCGGGACGGCTCAGGTCCGGCGTATTACCCAGCGTGAACGCGACGGCGGTGTGATCAAGAACAAGGACCTGCCGTGGCGCTATCGCGATCACGCGTTGTTTGTCGGCTATGGGCCGGTTGAGGCGCCGCGCTATGCCATATCGGTGGTGGTCGAGCATGGCGGCGGCGGTTCGGCAGTCGCCGCGCCGATTGCGCGCGATGTGATGAGGGAAACCCTGAAGCGCGACCCGGCACGGCTGGCCCCGGGTGCCAATGTGGCGGGCCTGCGTGCGCCCGGTAGTCAGGGCGGCTGACCATGGCACGTCTTAGCGGCACCACCTCGACCAAACTCACCATCCGTCAGAAGCTGCTGCATCTGAACTGGGAGTTCGTCCTGTTGATCATGCTGACGGCGTCGATCGGCTTTGCGATGCTGTTTTCCGCCGCAAATGGTGATTTCGATCCCTGGGCATCGCGCCAGCTCATGCGATTTGCCGTTGGCATTCTGTTGATGCTTGCGGTCGCGATGACCGATATCCGCATCTGGTTGCGCGCCGCGTTTCCGGTCTATGCGGTCTGTCTGGCACTTCTGGCAGCGGTGGAGCTCATGGGCTCGATCGGGATGGGTGCGCAGCGCTGGCTCGATCTGGGGTTCTTCCAGCTGCAGCCGTCGGAGGTCATGAAGATTGCGGTGGTGCTGGCGTTGGCACGCTATTTTCATGGACTGGATGCCGAGGACGCAGGCCGGCTGAGGAACCTTGCGATACCGGTCGTGCTGGTGGCCGCGCCGATGGCGCTGGTGTTGCGCCAGCCTGACCTGGGAACGGCCGGTTTGGTGGCGATGGTCGGGGCCGCGATGTTCTGGCTTGGCGGCGCGCGCTTGTGGCAGTTCGCCACCGTCGCGGCGGCGGCAGCGGCGGCCGTGCCGATTGGCTGGCAGTTCCTGCACAGCTATCAAAAACAACGCATATTCACATTTCTCAACCCGGAAACCGATCCGCTCGGCGCGGGCTACCACATCCTCCAGTCGAAGATCGCGCTCGGCTCGGGCGGCCTTTTCGGCAAGGGCTTCCTGGCCGGCACCCAGAGCCATCTGAATTTCCTGCCGGAAAAGCAGACCGATTTCATCTTCACGATGCTGGCCGAGGAGTTCGGCCTCGTCGGCGGGACCGGGCTGATCGCGCTCTACGGCTTGCTCATCGCCTATGGCATCTATATCGCGTTCCGCGCCCGCAGCCATTTTGCGCGCCTCCTGGCGATGGGCCTGACGGTGAACTTCTTCCTCTATGTCTTCATAAACATCGCCATGGTGATGGGCATTCTGCCCGTCGTCGGTGTGCCCCTGCCGCTGATATCCTATGGCGGTACGGCGATGCTGACGGTGCTGATCGGTTTCGGCCTGATCATGAGCTGCTGGCTGCACCGCGACACCTACATCAACAAGCGCGGCGGCGCGGCCTGACCTGGTTGTTCCGCGCGCCAGCGTATCGACAACCGGTGTCGCGGGTGCTATATCCGCCGCCGCTTGAACGCGCACGGTGGGCGCATAGCTCAGTTGGTAGAGCAGCTGACTCTTAATCAGCGGGTCCAAGGTTCGAGTCCTTGTGCGCCCACCATTTCGTTTCCGATATGAATGCCGGGTTACGTGGCCGGGGATGTTTCCTCCGCCGGTGTGATCGCGCGCTGATAGAGATGCCAGGTCGCGTGGCCCAGCACCGGCAATACGATCAGAAGCCCGATCAACCCGGACAATATGGATATGGCCGTCAGAAAGGCGATGGTGAGGCACCAGATCGCCATGACTCGCGGGTTCCGTTTCACAAACCGCACGCTTGTGATCATGGCCGTCACGAAGTCGATGTCGCGATCGAAAAGCATCGGGATCGAGATCACCGAGTAAGAGAACACGGCGAAGGAAATAAGCGCCCCAACCGTGTTGCCAATGACCAGGAAGGCCCAACCGGCCGGTGTGGTGAAGATGACCTGGATGAGGTCGGAGAAGCTGAACAGCTGGAAGCCCATGAAGCCGAATGACAGCAGCGCGGCAATGTCCATCCAGATGAACAAGGAGAAACCCGTGACGAGGGCCATCCAGCCGAGATCGCGGCCGAACATGGATTTGACGGTGCCGAGGACGATGCCCCAGGACAGTGGCTCTGATTTTTCCAGCTCACTGCTGATGATATAGAAGCCGCTGGCGATGAATGGCGCGATCAGCGCGAAACCGGCGGCGAGCGGGTAGACCAGAAATGGCAAATCGAACTCGATCAGCATCAGGATCAGCATCCAGCCGCCGACGGTATAGATACCGCTGAAGAACAAACCGTAGGCCGGAGCGGCCTTGAAGTCCCGCAGTCCCTGGCCGAGCACCTCGAGCAGATCGTCGACGGTCACCTTCTGCGGCTCATATCGGCCGGTTTGTCTGTCGTTCATGTTGGATACCCCCATTTCCGCACAAGACTATTCGCTTCGCCCCGGGTAGCTTTGATCTAACGCAATGGTGTCGCGGTTGGGGGCGAAGCAGTCCGATGAAAACGTCACTCGTCAGTTCCGCCCTTGTCGGCATATTGGTCGGCTTCGGCAGTAGCGTCGCGATTGTGATCGCTGGCGCGCAAGCGGTGGGCGCGGATTCCGGGCAAATTGCATCATGGGTCTCGGCGGTCTGTCTTGGAACGGGCGTGGCGAGCATCGTGCTCTCGGTGCGTCATCGCATGCCCATGATTACGGCTTGGTCGACACCGGGCGCGGCTTTGATTGCTGCGACGGCGGTCGGCGGGGTTCCCAGCTACTCCATGGAGGCCGCTGTCGGGGCGTTTATCCTGACCGCGATTCTGGTATTGGCGAGCGCCACATTGCGCCCGCTCGCCGCCCTGATCGCCCGGATACCGTCGGCGATTGCGTCCGCCATGCTTGCCGGCGTGCTGATCGGATTTTCGATCGCCGTTTTCGATGCGGCGACTGTAGATCCGCTGCTGGTTCTACCGCTCGTGGGGATATTCCTGGTGGTGCGCCTGTTCAGCCCGACATGGGCCGTGATCGCCGTGCTGGTGGCTGGTATTGCATGGGCCGTCCTTCTGGGAAAAACGACGCCTTACGAGCCCGGTGGATCGCTCGCAGCCTTCACCTTGGTCGTTCCGGTGTTTGAGCCGGGAGCGCTGATTGGGCTTGGCGTGCCGCTGTTCCTGGTCTCGATGGCGTCCCAGAATCTGCCGGGTTTCGCGGTCCTGCGGGCGTCGGGTTACGAGCCGCCGACCCGTTCTGCGCTTGCCGTCACGGGGTTCATGTCGCTGGTGACGGCACCCTTGGGTGCACATACGACCACCATGTCCTCGATCACGGCCGCGCTGTGCACGGGTCCGGACACCCACCCGGATCCGGCAAAGCGCTGGATCGCCGGGGTTTTCTACGGTGCCGGATTTCTTGCCCTTGCCGTCGTCGGCGTTGCGGTGGTCGCCGGGTTTGCCGCGTTACCGCCGGGCGTGATTGTTACCGTGGCCGGCCTGGCGCTGCTCGGGCCGCTCATGAACGCGCTGGGTGCCGCATTGAAGCCGGAGCCGACACGCTTTGCCGCGGTCGTTACGATTGTGGCCACGACCTCGGGTCTGTCGATTTTCGGGATCGGCTCGGCGTTCTGGGGATTGGTGATCGGCCTTGTGGTGGTCGGGCTCGACGAACTGATGCGGCGCCGGTCGACCTAGAACAGTCCGCGGGTCATTCCGCCGTCGACCGCCAGAACCGTGCCATTGACGTTCCCGGACGCGTCCGACGCGAGGAACGTCACCACGCGCGCCACCTACTGATAGGTGCCTAGGTCAATTTGCCCGGACCAATCGGTGTTTTAGGTTCGGGTTCAGGGGGTTCTTTGGCCTTTTCAGCTGCTTCCTGAGCGCGTTCTGCGGCTTCTCGGGCGCGTTCAGCAGCTTCTGCACGTTCTGCGGCTTCTCGGGCGCGTTCGGCAGCTTCGGCACGTTCTGCTGCTTCTCGGGCGCGTTCAGCAGCTTCTGCTCGCTCTGCCGCCTCTCGGGCGCGTTCCGCGGCTTCTTCCGCGCGCGCCAGACCTGGTCCTCGATATCGTGGAACACGCCGCCGCGCGCGGCACCGGCCGCGTTCACCAGGATGTCGATCCGATCGAACTGCGCGAGGGCCGCCTCGACGATCTTCTCGCCGGCGCCCTCGTCGGTGATGTCGATGGCGAGCTGTCTCACCTCGACCCCGTGTGCCGCGGTGATCTCGTCGCCGGTAGCCTGGAGATCGTCGGCGTTGCGCGCAGTCAGGAAGACATTCGCGCCCTCGGCCGCGAGCGCCTTCGCGGATGCCGCGCCTAGACCCTTGTTGCCGCCCGAAATGATGGCGGTCTTGCCCTTGAGATTGAGTTCCATCGTCGTGCCCCTTCATGCGTGCGAATTTGCTCGGTCATAGCACCGGCTTCGCAAGCCCGACAGGCACCGCACAGAACAAGGCTTTTGACGGCGAGCCTAGCTCAACGGAATGTCGTTGTCCGACTTCGAGGCCTGGTAGGTCTCAGAGAGCGCGTCGTAGGCGGTGCGAATGCGATCGATCTGCTCGCTTCGTGCGGTGCGGCCGTCATCGTCGAGGCTGTTCGAGAGCGCAATCAGGTCTTGCGCCGTCCAGAAGGCGTTGCTGCGGGCATAGTCACCGTCCTCGACCTTGAAGACTTCCTGCAGGATCTTGAGATCATGGGGAATGTTGAAGGCGTCGCGCGTGTCTTCGTAGCCGAAGAAATAATAGAAATTGTCGAACCCGGCCCAGGTAATGGCCGACAGGCAGAGGGAACAGGGTTCGTGGGTCGACACGAAGACACAGTCGCCGGTCGCCGGTCGCTGGTCTGCCGGCAGGGCGTAGAACGCGTTCAGGGTCGATATTTCGCCGTGGTTGAGCGGGTTCTCGACCTCGTTATTGGTGCCGGCCATCACCAGCGAGAGGTCGGATTTGCGCAGTATGGCAGCGCCAAAGACCTTGTTGCCGGCGGCAACACCGTCGCGTGTGAGGGGCACAACGTCATTCTCGATCACATCGAGCAGGCGGGCGCACAGGGTTTCCGGTGTGGTTGTCATGGGTCGTGTCCGGGTGGGTGTTGTTATTCAGTGCGTGCGAAGTTGGGCGTGTGCAGACACCTTCCAGGCGCCGTCGATCATGCGAAACACCGTCAAACGGGGTGCGCGCCGGGTGACCGGCTTGCCGTCGATCGTTTCCTCGATCTCCAGGAAGTAACGTGCCACCAGCACGTCGCCGTCGGCGGTGGCGACGATGTCGCTCAGCCCATAGCGCGGTCGTGCGTTCACCGATGCTGCGCCACGGCCGATATAGCCGGCACGGTCGTAACCCACACCGTTGGAGCGCTTGATCTGGTACTCGGGCGCCAACAGGGGTGCGACCGCATCCGGACCCGCGATCACGGCTTCCACGAAGGCGCCGATCTGGGTGCGGGCGGTGTCGGTCATATCGTCGGCAACGGCCGGTGTAGACATGAACCAGACCATCGCGACGGCGGCGGCCAGATAGCTGGTGAGATATTTCATGTTGTAGGTCCTTCGGGACGAGTGATCAGTGCTGCTGGTGTTTCTGCGTTGCTTTTCGGCAGTTCGCAAGGTCGACTATTGTTGCAGCGGTACAGTGGTAGGCTTTCGCGGGGCTTTCTACCTACCCAGCACACAGCCTAGGATTACCGGCACCATGATCCGCTTTGCGCCCAATTTCTATCATCTGTTTCTCGAGCTTCCGATCCGCGAGCGGTTCGCCGCTGCGGCCAAGATCGGCTGCACTGCCATCGAGTGGCATTTTCCGCATCAGTTGCCCAAGGATGAACTCAAGGCGTTGCTCGACGATAACGGTCTGGAATTCATGTACTGCGTGGTCCCTGTCGACTGGGATGCCGGGGTGCGTGGGTTGGGTGCCCAGCCCGGTCGGCAGGATGAATTCCGACGGGCCGCCGATCTGGCGCTCGAATACATCCAGCATTGCGATTTCTACTCGATCAATGTGGGTGCCGGCCCGGTGCCGCCCGGGGAATCGCGCGAGCGCTGCGTCGAGACCTATATCGAGAACCTCGACTACATTGCCGCCGCGTCGGGCGACCATCGCTGCAAATTTCTGCTGGAACCGGTCACCGCGCAGCGCATTCCCGACTGGGCAATGCAGACCATGGCCCAGGCGAGCGACATTGTGGAAGCGGTCGACCGAGATAATGTCGGCCTCGTCTACGACACCTATCACATGCGCTACGAAGAAACCGGCACCCTGACGGACATCATGGACGAGTATTGGCCGCTGATCGGTTATGTCCAGATCGGCAACCCGCCGGACCGCCACGAGCCCGGTGTGGGCGAGCTCGATCTACTGTGGCTGGCGCAACGCGCGATCGACAAGGGATATAAAGAGGCCATCGGGATGGAGCTCGATCCCTCAATGGACACCTGGTCGAGCCTTCTCTGGATGAATGCGCTAGGCTATACCGTCGATCCGGATAACCGCCTGTGAGCCACCCGAAAGACGCGCCGATGAAGATTCTGAAGTTTTGGAGAACGATATTCCTGGCCGGTGGGCTGGCGGCCTTCGCCGTTGGCGGCGCGGGAGCGGAACTGGCGAAACCGACAGGCACCATCGTCCTGACAATCGGCGGCGCGGTCGACTACCCGAACCTGGCAGCGCCCGATCATTTCAGCGCCTCGACCTTGAAGGTATTGGAATACGACTACACCCGTGCCGCCGCGTTTGACGTCGCCATGTTGGAGGCCCTCGGCACCGTTAAGACGACGATCAAGGCCGAGCCATGGCCGCGCGCGATCACCCTTGAAGGGCCCCTGTTGATCGATGTGCTCATGGCGGCAGGCTGGACCGGATCGAAGGTCACCGCGGTCGCCCTCGACGGCTTCGCGGTCGAAATCACGGCGGCCGATCTGGCCGAGCGTAAGTGGATCGTCGCGACCAAGGGTGACGGCGCCTATCTCGGGATCGGCGGTCGCGGGCCGGTCTGGATCGTCTACGATGTCGCGGGCGGCAAAGGAAGCGCCGAGGATGAGGCCCGCTGGCCTTGGGCGGTGTTCTATATCGCCGCAGAGTAAGCCTCTGCGTTCAACGCAGGGCACCTATTCAGTGGAAACGGCCCCTTTCACTAAAAGACCTAATTCCACTATTCTATAACCAACAATAACCGGGCCCGGCGGGTGCAACGCCTTCGGGTGCATAATTTTTGTATTTGGGAGAGCGTCGATGGCGAAGAAGAAAACACCCTACATGGATGATCAGTCACGGACCGATGTGCGCGATGGCATGCGGATTGACTGGGATGTGCCCATAGAGATGGATGACGGCGTTGTCCTGCGATGCGACGTCTATCGACCGATCAAGAACGGCAAGTATGGCGTCATCATGACCTACGGGCCGTACGGCAAGCTCCTCCACTTCGACGATGCCTATCACGATCAGTATGAGCGCATGCTCGAGGATTTCCCCGAGATCGGCGCCGGTACCAGCGAGAAGTACCAGAACTGGGAGGTCGTCGATCCGGAACGTTGGGTGCCCGATAACTATGTGTGTATCCGCGTCGACGGGCGCGGCACCGGGCGCTCACCGGGCGTCATCGACATCTGGTCGTTGCGCGAGGCGCAGGATCTGGCGATCTGTATCGACTGGGCCGGTGTTCAGTCCTGGTCGAACGGCAAGGTTGGCCTGAACGGCATCTCCTACTATGCCGAGAACCAGTGGCAGGCGGCGGCATTGCAGCCAAAGCATCTTGCGGCGATCTGCCCGTGGGAGGGCGCGGCCGACTTCTACCGCGACATGGCCCATCACGGCGGCATCATGTGTAACGGCTTCGTCAAGGACTGGTCCGAGGCGCAGGTTTACTCGGTCCAGCACGGCAAGGGCTCGAACGGCCCGCGTTCGCGCATGAACGCCGAATGGGTTGCCGGTCCGGACACGCTGACCGAGGAAGAGCTCGGCGCGAACCGGAACAATTTCTACGAGGATTGTCTCGCGCGGAAGCTCGACACCGACGAATACTGGCAGTCGCGTATGCCCGACTGGAACAAGGTCAAGGTGCCGATGCTGTCGACCGCGAACTGGGGCGGCCAGGGCCTGCATCCGCGCGGCAACTTCGAGGGCTTCACGCAATCGAAGTCCAAGGAGAAGTGGCTCGAGGTGCACGGGATCGAGCACTGGACCCACTTCTACACCGACTACGGTATGGACCTGCAGAAGCGCTTCTTCGGCTATTACCTGAAGGGTGAGAAGAACGGATGGAACAAGCAGCCCAAGGTCCAGCTGCAGGTGCGTCACCCGGGCGAGGTGTTCGTCGAGCGTCACGAGAATGAATGGCCGCTCAAGCGAACCAAGTGGACCAACTTCTATATCGATCCGTCGAATATGAGCCTCTCGACCACGCCCCAGAAGAAGAAGGGCGAGGTGACCTATGCGGGCTTCTCCGACGGCGTGACCTTCATGTCCGACCCGCTGGAAGAGGATATGGAGATTACGGGGCCGATCGCCTCGAAGCTCTTCGTCTCGTCCTCGACGAGCGATGCCGACATGTTCCTGGTCTTCCGCGTGTTCGGTCCGGACATGAAGGAAGTGACGTTCCAGGGCGCGCTCGATCCGCACACGCCGATCGCGCAAGGCTGGCTGCGGGCGTCGCACCGCAAGCTCGACGAGAAGAAGAGCCTGCCGTATCGCCCGTATCACACCCATGACGAAGAGCAGCCCCTCAAGCCGGGCAAATCCTACGAGCTCGACGTCGAGGTCTGGCCGACCTGCATTGTGGTGCCGAAGGGGTATCGCATCGCGCTGTCCGTGCGGGGCAAGGATTACGAGTATCCCGGGGACTCGAACACCCAGCTTGGCGAATACGCCAACTGGACGGGCGTTGCGATCTTCCGCCATGACGATCCGCGCGACCGGCCGGCTGAGATTTTTGGCGGTGATGTGACATTGCACACCGGGCCGAAGGAACAGGCCCATGTAATGCTGCCGATCATCCCGGCGAAGCGGGGCGGCAGGAAGTAAGCCACAAGTGCGAGCGGGCGGTCCGGAGATACGGACCGCCCGAAATGTTTCCGAAGGGCGTGTCAACGAAAACGCTGGTGGAGGGCCTCGCAGAAAGGTCCCCGCATGGGGGAGTAAGACAATGGACGATATCAGGTATCCGGACGATCCGATCTTCAAGACCGAGGTTCGCGAGGGCATGCGCGTCGACTGGGACGTGCCCATCGAGATGGACGACGGCGTTGTGCTGCGCGCCAATGTGTATCGGCCCGACGACGACGGCCAGTATCCGGTCGTCATGTCCCACGGTCCCTACGGCAAGGATCTCCACTTCGAGGAGATCTACAAGACCTGCTGGGATCTGATGTGTGAGAACCACCCGGACGTGCCGCGGGGTTCGACGAACATCCATCAGAGCTGGGAGGTCTGCGATCCGGAGAAATGGGTACCGAAAGGCTATGTGGTTATCCGCGTGGATTCCCGCGGCGCCGGGCGTTCGCCGGGTTATCTCGAACATTGGAGCCCGCGCGAGACGCAGGATTTCGCCATCTGCATCGATTGGGCCGGTGTCCAGCCCTGGTCCAACGGCAAGGTCGGCCTGAGCGGTATCTCCTATTATGCGGTCAACCAGTGGCAGGTCGCAGCCCTGCAGCCCAAGCACCTGGCGGCGATTTGCCCCTGGGAAGGCTTCAACGATTTTTATCGGGAGCTCGCCTACCAGAACGGTATCTACGATTCCTTCGCGCGGCACTGGTACGACATGCAAATTCTGAAGATTCAGCATGGTTATGGCGATCGTGGCTGGGCGTCACGCGCCAACGGCGAGCTTGCTGCGGGCCCGGAAACCCATTCAGACGAGGAGCGCGCGGCCAACCGATACGATCTCTACCAGTCCTATATTTCGCATCCCCTCGATGACGACTATTACGCGGCGATGACACCTGATCTATCGAAGATCGAGGTGCCGGTGCTGAGTTGCGCCAACTGGGGCGGCGCGCCGCTGCATCCGCGTGGCAACTTCAATGGCTTCATGCATTCCGGCTCGAAAGAGAAGTATCTCGAGGTCCATGGGCTGGAACACTGGTCCCTCTACTACACGGACTACGGCAACGATCTGCAGTGGCGCTTCTTTGACTGCTATCTGAAGGGCGATGATTCCGGCTGGAAGGACCAGCCGCGTGTGTCGCTCAACGTGCGCCATCCCGGCGAGAAATTCGTGCTGCGCGCCGAGGAGGACTGGCCGCTGCCGCGGACCGAGTACACCATGTATCACCTGGAGTCGACCGGCCAGATATTGTCGGAGTCCCCGGCCAGCGAGGCCGCCGAGATTACCTATGCGGCGATGGGTGACGGCCTGACCTTCCTGTCGAATCCGATGGCGGAAGACCTGGAGATCTGCGGCCCCATGGCCGTGAAGCTCAATATTTCCTCGGATACCAAGGACGCGGACCTGTTCGTCATCCTGCGTGTGTTCCAGTCGGACATGAAGGAGGTCACCTTCCGCGGTGCGCTTGATCCGCACACACCCGTCGCGTCGGGCTGGCTGCGCGCGTCTCATCGTAAGCTCGACCCTGCGCGCTCGACCGAGGCGGCGCCGTTTCATGCGAATGACGAGGTGCAGGAACTCAACCCGGGCGAGATCTATGAGGTGGACGTGGAGATTCACGCATCGGGTATCGTCGTGCCGGAGGGATATCGGTTCGCCCTGTCGATCAAGGGGTGCGACTATGTCTTCCCCGGGGAGACGGATGCGGGTTTGTCGAACATGAAGAACACCTTCACCGGCGTGGGGCCGTTCCTGCATGACGACCCGGACAACCGCCCGGCGGCGGTCTTCGACAACAACGTCACCGTGCATCTGGGCGGTGACAATGCCGGTTATGTGCTGCTGCCGATCATTCCGGCGAAGTAGGGGAGGTTTCCATGGACGACGTTACGTACAAGGGCGATCCGTTGTTCAAGAGCGAGGTCCGTGAAGGCATGCGCGTCGACTGGGACGTCCCCATCGAGATGGATGACGGGCTCGTGCTGCGTGCGAATGTGTATCGGCCCGATGATGACGGCCAGTACCCGGTCATTATGTCCCACGGTCCCTATGGCAAGGATCTCCACTTCGAGGAAATCTATAAGACCTGCTGGGATCTCATGTGCGAGAACCATCCCGACGTACCCCGGGGTTCGACGAATATTCACCAGGCCTGGGAAGTGGCCGACCCGGAGAAATGGGTGCCGCGCGGCTATGCGCTGGTGCGGGTGGATTCACGGGGTGCAGGCCGTTCACCAGGCTATCTCGAGCATTTCAACCGGCGCGAGACCAAGGACTTCTACGACTGCATCGAATGGGGCGGCGTCCAGCCCTGGTCGAACGGCAAGGTCGGCCTGAGCGGTATCTCCTACTACGCGATCAACCAGTGGCAGGTGGCAGCCCTGCAGCCACCGCATCTGGCCGCGATCTGCCCCTGGGAAGGCTCGACCGACTATTACCGCGAAGGCAGCTATCACGGCGGTATCTACTCGACCTTCGCCAAGAACTGGTACGACATGCAGATCATGCAGCTGCAGCACGGCTATGGCGATCGCGGCTACCGGTCGCGCGCGAACGGCGAGTGGTCTGCCGGGCCGGAGACACTGTCGGACAACGAACTGGGCGCCAACCGGTTCGATCTGCATCAGTCCATGCGCGCCCATCCCCTCTACGATGAGTTTTTCGAGGAACGCGAGGTCGACTATTCGAAGATCGAGGTGCCGATCCTGAGCTGCGCCAACTGGGGCGGCGCGCCGCTGCATCCGCGCGGCAACTTCGACGGTTACATGCTTTCGGGTTCGAAGGAGAAGTGGCTCGAGGTGCACGGCCTGGAACACTGGTCGCTCTACTACACCGACTATGGCAACGACCTTCAGTGGCGCTTCTTCGATTGTTTCCTGAAAGGTGACGATTCCGGCTGGAAGGACCAACCGCGCGTCCTGCTGAATGTACGCCATCCGGGCGAGGTCTTCGTGCCGCGCGCCGAGGAAGACTGGCCGTTGCCACGCACCGATTGGACCAAGTTCCATTTCGAGCCTGCGGGCCAGATCCTGTCGGATGCCCCGGCCAGCGAGAACGCCGCGATCACCTATGGTGCGATGGGTGACGGGCTTACCTTCCTGTCGAACCCTGTGGCCGAGGAGACTGAGATTTGTGGGCCCATGGCCGTGAAGCTCAACGTGTCGTCCGACACGAAGGATGCGGACATGTTTGTGGTCTTGCGGGTGTTCCAGCCGGACATGAAGGAGGTCACGTTCCGCGGTGCGCTCGATCCGCACACGCCGGTCGCCTCGGGCTGGCTGCGTGCGTCACATCGCAAGCTCGATCCAAAGCGCACGAAGGAGTGGGCGCCGTATCACACCCATGACGAGGTGCAGGAACTCACGCCGGGCGAGATCTACGAGCTCGACATCGAGATCCACGGGTCGGGCATCGTGGTGCCGAAAGGGTATCGGTTCGCGCTGTCGATCCGGGGTTGTGACTATGTCTATCCCGGCGAGCCGAACGCCGGCCTGTCGAACATGAAGAACACGTTCACCGGGGTCGGGCCTTTCCTGCATGACGATCCGACCGACCGTCCGCCCGAAGTGTTCGACAATAATGTGACCGTACATCTGGGTGGCGATCACGCCGGCTACCTGTTGCTACCGATTATCCCGGCCAAATAGGCGCGGACGTGGCGAAGAATCCCTACCCCGGCGATCCGCAGTTCCGAACCCAGGTGCGGGACGGCATGCGTATCGACTGGGATGTGCCGATCGAAATGGACGACGGCAACGTCCTGCGGGCGGATATCTTTCGGCCGAACAAGCGTGGCCGTTTCCCGGTGATCATGAGCCACGGGCCCTACGCCAAGGGGCTCTCATTTCAGGAGGGATACGAGACCGCCTGGAACATCATGGTCGAGACCTTTCCCGAGGTGGCCCAGGGGACGACCAACAAATACGCCAATTGGGAGGTCGTGGACCCCGAGAAATGGGTGCCGGATGGCTACGTGGTCATTCGGGTCGATTCCCGCGGTTCGGGGCGTTCTCCGGGCGTCGTCGATGTGCGCTCCCCGCGCGAGACCCGCGACTTTGCGGCCTGCATCGACTGGGCCGGGGTGCAGCCCTGGTCGAACGGCAAGGTCGGGCTCAACGGCATTTCATACTACGCCATCAACCAGTGGCATGTGGCGGCGCTCAAGCCGAAACACCTGACCGCGCTGTGCGTGTGGGAGGGGGCCGGGGATTACTACCGGGATTCCAACTATCACGGCGGCATCCTGTCGACCTTCGTGACCAACTGGTACGACAAGCAGGTCGAATCCGTGCAGTACGGGCTGGGCAAGAACGGGCCGCGCTCTGCCGTGCATGGCGACCTGGTATGTGGGCCCGAAACATTCACTCGGGCCACCCTCAAGAAGAACCGAACGGACCTGCCGCATGAGCTGCGCACCCGCACGCTCGACGATGAATGGTACCGCGGCCGATCGGCGGACTGGTCGAAGGTCGATGTGCCGGTGCTGTCGGCCGGCAACTGGGGCGGGCAGGGGCTGCATCCGCGCGGCAACATCGACGGGTTCGTGCATGCCGCGTCGAAACAGAAATGGCTGGAGATGCACGGCCGCGAGCATTGGACCGAGTTCTACACGGACTACGGCCTCGATCTGCAGAAGCGGTTTTTCGGGCATTTCCTGAAGGGCCAGGACACCGGCTGGAAGAAGCAGCCGAAGGTCCTTCTCAACGTGCGCCATCCCGATGAGGTCTTCGTGCCCCGCGCGGAGGGTGAGTGGCCCATCAAGCGCACGAAGTGGACCAAGGCCTATCTCGATCCGTCGAATGGGGCGCTCTCCGCCCGCAAGCTCGATCGCAAGCGCACGACCACCTATCCCGGCTTGGGAGATGGCGTGACATTTCTCGCGCCGGCTTCCGACAAGCCACAGGAGATTACCGGTCCGCTGGCGGCCAAGCTGTTCGTGTCATCCGCGACGAAGGACGCCGATCTGTTTCTTGTCGTGCGGTTGTTCGCGCCGGATTTGAAAGAGGTCACATTCAAGGGTGCGCTCGACCCACACACGCCAATCGCGCAAGGCTGGCTGCGGGCCTCACACCGGAAGCTCGACCCGAGGAAATCACGAAAACATCAGCCCTATCACAGCCATGACGAGGTCCAGCCGCTCAAGCCGGGCCAAATATACGAGCTCGATGTTGAAGTTTGGCCGACGTCGATCGTCGTGCCGCCGGGTTACCGCCTGGGACTGACCGTGCGTGGTCGCGACTATGTCTATCCCGGTGGATCTGGCGGGCGGCTGTCGAACATGAAGAACGAGTTCACCGGCGTTGGGCCCTTCGTCCATGATGGGCGAGACGCGCGTATCTATGGCGGCAACGTCACGATCCATTGCGGGCCGAACCATCCGTCACATCTGTTGCTGCCGGTGATCCCGCCGAAACGCCGCCCGGCGAAACGCAAATAGAGATAATTGGGGGAACGACCATGAGTACAACCATTCAGACGCCCGGCGATAGCCAGATGACGACGAAGGTCAATGACGGGATGCGCATCGATTGGGATGTGCCGCTGAAGATGGATGACGGGATCGTCCTGCGCGCGGATATCTACCGCCCGGATGACGATGGCCAGTATCCGGTGATCATCAGCTACGGCCCCTACGCCAAATGGCTCGCCTGGGAAGATGGCTACCCCTACCAGTGGAAGCAGATGGTCGAGGATTACCCCGACTGTCTTTCCGGGTCCTCGAACCGCTACCAGAACTGGGAGCTGGTGGACCCGGAGAAATGGGTGCCGGACGGCTATATCTGTATGCGCGTGGACTCGCGCGGTGCAGGCCGTTCACAAGGGTTTCTCGACGTCTGGTCGGCGCGCGAGGCCCAGGATTTTGCGGCCTGCATCGACTGGGCCGGGACCCAGGCCTGGTCGAACGGCAAGGTCGGCACCTCGGGCATCTCCTATTACGGGATGAACCAGTGGCAGGTGGCGTCCCTCCAGCCCAAACATCTGGCGGCGATGTGTGTCTGGGAAGGTGCGGCCGACTTCTATCGCGACATGGGACATCACGGCGGCATCGCTTGCCGTTTCCCGTCCATCTGGTTCAACTCCGCCGTGGTGCCGCGCCAGCACGGCAAGGGTGCCTACGGCATGAAGAGCCGGCTGAACGGCGAGTGGATTTCGGGGCCGGAGACCCTGTCGGAAGAAGAACTCGCAGACAACCGCACCGACTACGGCCGCGACATCCTCGCGCATCCCCTGGTCGACGATTACTGGAAGGCCCGGATGCCGGACTACTCCAAGATCAATGTGCCGCTGCTGTCGTCGGGGAACTGGGGCGGTGTGGGCCTGCACCCGCGGGGCAACACGGAAGGCTATGTGAATTCGGCCAGCGATCAGAAATGGCTGGAAATGCACGGGCTCGAGCATTTCACCCACTACTACACCGATTACGGCATCGATCTGCAGCGCCGGTTCCTGGGCCACTTCCTCAAGGGCGAGGACACGGGCTGGGGAGAGCAGCCGAAGGTGCAGTTGCTGATCCGCCATCCCGACGAGGTGTTCGTCGAGCGGGCCGAGGAGGAATGGCCGATCCCGCGTACAGACTGGACCGAGATGTACCTCGATCCGACGGGCAAGACCCTGTCGGAAACGCCGATGGCCGAGGCTCAGAGCTGGACCTACGAGGCGATGGGCGACGGGGCGACATTCCTCACGCCACCGATGGAACAGGAGACCGAAATCACCGGGCCCGTCGCGGCCAAGCTGTTCATTTCGTCGGAGACCGAAGACGCCGACCTGTTCCTCGTCCTGCGGGCCTTCAAGCCGGACATGAAGGAGGTCGTCTACAAGGGGGCCAACGATCCCCACACCCCGGTCGGGCTCGGCTGGTTGCGGGCGTCACACCGCAAGCTTGATCCCGACCAGACGCTACCCTATCGGCCCTATCACAGTCATGACGAGATCCAGCCGCTGACACCGGGCGAGATCTACGAGCTCGATATCGAGATCTGGCCGACGTCGATCGTGCTGCCGGAGGGCTATCGCCTGGGCCTCAGCGTGCGCGGGCGTGACTATGTCTATCCGGGTTGGACCCCTGGTGATCCGATGATCGCGGGCCGGGTCCAGTATGGCGTCGGGCCGTTCAAGCACGAGATGCCGTCCAACCGGCCGCTCGATGTCTACGGCAAGAAGGTGACGCTGCACACCGGGCCGGACCACCCGTCCCACGTGTTGCTGCCGGTGATCCCGGAGAAGTAGGCCGCTACCACCGGGACGGGTCGAACCGGTCTTCGAGCCCGGCCCAGCAGTCCAGATAGTCGGGCTGCAGGAGCGGCGTTCCGGCGGCGAACGCCGTGGGCCGCAGCACGTAGCGTGTCTCCAGCATGAAGGCGAGGGTGCCGTCGAGCTTCTCAGGCGCGAGTTCGGCGTTGCTGGCGGCCTCGTAAGTCGCGGCGTCGGGACCATGGCCTGCCATGCAGTTGTGCAGGCTCGCTCCGCCCGGAGTAAAGCCATCGGCCTTGGCATCGTAGGCGCCTTCCACCAGCCCCATGAACTCGTTCATGACGTTGCGGTGGAACCAGGGCGGACGGAACGTGTGTTCGGCCACCATCCAGCGCGGCGGGAAGATTACGAAATCGACGTTCGCGACGCCGGGGTCGGGCGAGGGTGATGTCAGGACAGTAAAGATCGATGGGTCGGGGTGATCGACGCTGACGGTGCCGATCGCCATGAAATTTGCGAGGTCGTATTTGTAAGGCACATGGGTGCCGTGCCAGGCGACCACGTCGAGGGGCGAGCGTTCGATCTCGGTCGACCACAGGCCGCCGTCGAACTTGAAGACCAGCTCAAAGGACCCCGTGCGGTCCTCGAAGGCCGCGTTCGGGGTCAGAAAGTCGCGTGGGTTGGCCAGACCGTTGGTGCCGATCGGCCCCAGTTCCGGCAGCCGCATGGCCACGCCGTAATTTTCACAGACATAGCCGCGCGATGCCCCGTCGGGCAGTTCGGCACGAAACTTGATGCCGCGCGGGACGACCGCGATCTCGCCGGGTGCGGCATCGATACGGCCGAGTTCGGTGTGCAGGACCAGGCGGCCCTGTTGCGGCACGAACAGCATCTCGCCGTCGGCGTTGTGCAGGAACCGATCGATCATCGATTGGTTCGCGGCATAGAGATGAATGCCGATGCCCGTTTGATGATGTGCATCTCCCGACATCGCATATGTTTGCATACCCGCGACCAGGTCCGTGGGCGCATCCGGGATGGGTAGCGGGTCCCACCGCATCTGGTTGGGCGATGCGGGGAGGGTGTCGGCCCCCGGTGTTTGCCATCCGTCTTGGTCGAGGCGTGCATAGGCGGGGGCCTTCACCGTCGGTCGGATGCGATAACACCAGGTCTGACGAGATTCCACGCGCGGCACGGTGAACGCCGTGCCGCTCACGCCTTCCGCATAGAGACCGTAGGGGGCCTTCTGGGGCGAGTTCTGCCCCTTGGGAAGTGCGCCGGGCAGGGCCTCGCTGGAAAAATAGTTCCCGAATCCGCTTTGGTAACCCGCGCCGGTCGTGGTCGTGCTGCCGTCCATGGTGCCGTTTCTCCTGTGTTGACCGGATAATAGTTACATATGTAACTAAATCAAGGTCAGACGGCCGTATAGCCGCCGTCGATCAGGAGGTCGGAACCGGTCATGAAGGATGATTCCTCGCTGGCGAGGAACACCGCGCCGGCAGCGATCTCTTCGGGTTTGCCGAGGCGATCGAACATGGTGTCGTTGGCGTCCTGGGCGGCTTTCCTGTCGGCGAAGTTCGTGACGAACCGGTCAGTCTCGACCGGCCCCGGCGAAAGGCTGTTGACCCGGATGTTCTGATGGGCGTGATCAAGCGCCATCGCCTTGGCCATGTTGATCAATGCACCCTTCTGAGCGCAGTACCAGGGGCGGCCGGGTTTGGCCGTGCGGCCGAGTTGGGAAGCGATCAGGACGATCGAGCCTCCGCCGCTCGTTTCGATCGCGGGAATGGCGTGTTTGGAGAACAGAAACGCGCTGTTGAGATTGACATCCATCGTGCGCCGCCAGTCGTCATAGGAAATCTCGGTGAGCGGCGCGAGGGGGAGATCGTAGATCGCGTTGCTGACGAGTATGTCGAGGCGACCGAAATTATCGACCGCTGCGGCCACGGCAGTCTCTGCGCTCGCCTCGATCGCAACATCGGCCGCGAGGGCAATGCCCCGCCCGCCGCTCTGTGTGATCTCCTCAACGGTGGCGTTGACCCGCTCTTCATTGATATCGACACAGACGACAGCCGCGCCTTCTTTGGCAAACCGTGTGGACATGGCCCGGCCGATGCCGCCGCCCGCGCCGGTGACGATGGCGGCCTTGTTGTCGAGTGCGCCCATGAACTTTGCTCCTGTGATGTTGGTGATCGATAGAGATAGATCACATTTCAGATGAATTCATTTAGAAGTTTAACTAATTGAATTTGAGGACAAATTCTATTCGAACTAGGTTTAATCTCGAAACAACGGACGAAGTGACACGAACCGAACGGGTACAAAAACCCACACTTGATATCCACCGGCGGCCGCGACGCTCCCTAAATCCTTTGGCATCGCAACCAACCTCCCCTTTGGGCGCGACGAAGTTGCCGGACAGACTTCACAATATCTCCGGGCCGGATCAGGTAGATCCGGCCCTATTTCTTTGTGCTTGTCGCTCTTCTGTGTGGTCGGGGGCGAATCGACTGCTGCTGTAGATCATGTGTGAACCCGTATGAAAATGCGATACGGGATGAACATCCCGGGGGGCTGTGATCGAACATATACAACCCATACTGGGCCTGATCGCGCTGGTTGGGCTGGCATGGTTGTTCAGTGAGAATCGTCGTGGTGGGTCCTGGCGACTGGTCGTTGTCGGCGTGGCCTTCCAGCTCGCGTTGGCAGCCATTGCGCTTTCGGTGCCCGTGGTCCGCGAGGCCATCGGTGCCATCAACGGTCTGGTCCTCGCTCTGGATGCGGCGTCCAAGGCCGGTACGAGTCTGGTCTTCGGATTTCTCGGTGGTGGTCCTCTCCCATTCGCAGAGAGCCACCCGGGTGCCGCATTCGTTCTCGCTTTTCAGGCGCTCCCGATCGTCTTGTTGATGTCGGCTCTGTCGGCGGTGCTTTGGCATTGGCGTGTCATGCCGATGGTCATCCGGGGCTTTGCTGCCGCGCTGAAGGCTACGTTGCGGATTGATGGACCGGTCGCGTTGGGCGCGGCGGCCAATATCTTTGTCGGCATGGTCGAGGCCGCCATTCTGATTCGGCCCCATCTGGCGCGAATGAACCGCAGTGATTTGTTCGTGACCATGACCTGCGGGCTGACGACCATCGCAGGGACGGTGCTTGTGCTCTACGCGACGTTTCTCAAGGGCGTGGTGGAGAATGCGGCTGGCCATTTCCTGGTCGCATCCCTGATCAGTGCGCCGGCGGCCATTGTGATTGCGCGGTTGATGGTCCCGCCGACGTCAGATGAACCGGATGCGACCGACAGTCAAACCGGATCGACAGATGCGACAGAGACCGGGCGAGGTCTCTACGACAGCACCATGGACGCCATGGTCCAGGGGACTCAGGATGGCCTGCGCCTGCTGTTGAACATCATCGCGATGCTGATCGTTTTTGTGGCGGTGGTTGCGTTGGTGAACCAGATGCTTGGCCTGTTTCCAGACATCTGGGGCGGGCCGATCAGCCTGCAGCGCCTGTTGGGCTGGGTGTTGGCGCCGATTGCTTGGCTGATCGGGATTCCCTGGGCTGAAGCGACGACGGCAGGGTCTCTGATCGGCACCAAGATCGTACTGAATGAATTGATCGCGTTCCTGGATCTCGCCGCTGCCGGCGATAGCCTCTCGGAACGCACACGGATTATTCTGCTCTATGCGATGGCCAGTTTCGCGAATTTTGGCAGTGTGGGGATCATGTTGGCCGGATTGACGGCGATGGCGCCGGAACGCAAATCCGATTTGATTGGTCTGGGGCTCAAATCCCTCTTTGCGGGAAGCATCGCGACCTGTATGACCGGTGCCGTGGTTGCGTTGGTGATCTAGTCCCAGATTTATGCCAAATGCGCTATACTCCACAGTTACTCAAGAACTCTAATTACAGGTGACGTCATCGAAGACGCACGCGCCTTTAACGAAGCAGAACGAACCCGCTTCCACAACTTGCTGAACCTCGCAAAGGAAAGTCCCTACGAGGGCGAACGCGAGGCTGCGCTCGCGGCTGCGAAGCGTATGGCCAAGAGCCGGGGCATGTCGCTCGAGGAGGCCGCCGGGGGCGGGCCTGCGCCGAAACGGCCCGATGAGCGATTCCCGCAATTTTCTCGCAAGCGAGCCGATAAGGAGGCCGGTCTTTCCAAGGCGGCACGCATGACGGACGCCTGGGTGGATGCCGACAAGGCTCGTCGGGATGCGGCGATGGAAGAGGCACGTGAGCGGGGGCTCGATGAGGAAGAGCGTCGCAAGGCTGAAGCGGCCGCGAACCGGGTGCCCCGACGCAACAATCGGAAGCGTGACCCTGAAAGCCACGCGCGCGTGTTGCTCAAGGAGACGTCCCTCCCGCTCGAGGAGATCAGCGTTCTGGCCGGGCTCGACGTTTACGAAGTGGTTGCGCTGAAACTGAAAATGCGCCGCGGCGAGTAGCCGAGAAAGTTAGGGTGCCGGCGCGCGCTGGGTGAGCGCCCCGCGGACAAATTTCACGTAGGTATCGACCACGTTTTCCGGCAGTTTGCCGCCGGACAGGCCGTAGCGGAGCGTCAGATAGCTCCGGGCGGCCATGAGCAGGTAAACAATCGTTTCCAGATCGGCCTCGGAATAGGCGGGCATATCCCCGCGTACGAGGCCCGTTTTCAACGCCGCCACATAACGCGACGCGAGCGCTTGGAAATGCTTGTGATGAGCTTTGGGCGCCATCGTTTCCGCCTCGTTCAGAATCCGATAGAAGCCCGGGTTGGCGGCGAGATATTCGAAGAACGCCCGAAACCCGCGTTCCTCCATCTCCATCGTGTCGCGACTTCCGCGAACGCGTTCGCCGACGAACGCAATCAGGTCCTGACCAAGTTCGGGAAGCAGGGTGTCGAACAGCGCCTGCCGTGTTTCGAAATAATTGTAGAAGGTGCCGAGTGCGATATTCGCCCGCGCGGTGATGCGTGCGACGGAGGCATCGGCGTAGCCAAACTCTCCAACCACTTCGGCGGCGGCGTCGATCAACGCCTGGCGCGTCGCCGCCGCTTTTTCCGCGCGGGTCGGCCGTTGTCTTGTCGAAGGTGTGGATTGGGCGCTCGATGAGGGCATGATTGGCGGGTTCAACTTGATGGTCCTGATCACATCTTCACGGGTTCCGGGGGTGCGCGCAACAATTATGAATAATGAATCATCATTCACTATTATTGACTCCTTCCAACACCGTTGCCATGGTTGGCGTCGAAAAAGGCAATATGTTGCGCAACGGATCAAACCCGGGCGCAAGAATGGAAAGCAGGGGCGATTCACGTGAACTACGACGGTTACAAGGCAATCAAGGCCAAGCGCGACGGGCGCGTGCTTACTCTGACGATGTCGCGACCCGGCACCCTCAACGCCATCGATGCCGAGCTCCACGAAGAGCTGTCCCGGATTTTCTATGACGTCGATACGGATGACGAAGCCGATGTGGTCGTCCTGACCGGGGAGGGCGATGCGTTTTGTGCGGGTGGTGACCTGCAGTGGTTGAACGCCATGCATGGCGATCCGGCGGCGTTCGCGCGTACCGTGTGGGAAGGCAAACGCTTGGTGAACAGCCTGCTCGACCTCGAGAAACCGATCATCGCCCGGCTGCCGGGCCACGCGATCGGTCTCGGCTGCACGATCGCGCTCTACTGCGACATCATCTACGCCACCGAGCGCACCAAGCTGGGTGACCCGCATGTTGCCGTCGGCCTCGTGGCGGGAGATGGCGGTGCGGTGATCTGGCCCCAGTTGATCGGCTATGCGCGCGCCAAGGAGTACCTGATGACCGGAGATTTGATCGGTGCATCGGACGCGGCCGCGATGGGCTTGATCAATCACGTCGTATCAGCCGACGAACTCGACGACGCTGTTTACGGGATGGCCAATCGCCTCGCCGGCGGGGCGATCAACGCCATCAAGTGGACCAAGGCGTCGGTCAACGCCGGGCTCAAGCAGGCGGCCAACGCGGTGCTCGACACGGCGTTCAACTTCGAAGCCATGTCCCAGATGACCGATGATCATCGGATTGCGACGGAAGCCTTCCTGAACAAGGAAGAGCCGAAGTTCACGGGCAAGTAGGCGCCGGGATGGAGCATTTCCAGGAAGCCGAGCACGTCACCATGCTCCGGGACACGCTGCGGCGTTTCGTCGAGAACGAGATACCGCGTGCCAAAGCGCAGGAATGGGATCGGGAAAACCACTATCCCCGCGAGATCTTCGAGAGGCTCTCCGCGCTCGGTGTGAACGCTCTCACGGTGCCTGAGGAGTATGGCGGTGCGGGGCGGGATATCACGGCGACGATGGTCGTGATCGAGGAATTGGCACGACGATCGATGGCGGTCGCCGTGCCCTACATCATGTGCGCCTGCTACGGCGGGATGAACATCGAAGAAGTTGCCAGTCCCGAGCAGAAGCAGGACCTGCTGCCCAAACTTGCGGCGGGGGAACTTCTGTTCGCCTACGGCATATCCGAGCCCGATGTCGGCGCCGATGTGGCCAGCGTGCGGACAACCGCGGTGCGCAAGGGCAACGGCGCGACGGTCACCATCAACGGGGCCAAACGCTTCTGCTCCGGTGCCAACATCGCCGACTATATCTACACCGTGGTGAAGAGCGATCCTGACGCCGAGCGCTACGAGAATCTTTCCATTGTACTGATCCCGCCGGATGCGCCGGGCGTGACCATCGAGCTGCAGGACGCGATGGGCATGAAGGGTGCGTCGACCTGCGACGTGACGTTCGAGGATGTCGAAATCCCGGCCGAGAACATCGTCGGCGGTGAAGCGGGCTGGAACGACGGGTGGCGGCGCATCGTCGGGCCGGGCTTGGATGTGGAGAAGATCGAGGTTGCCGCATTGGCGCTGGGAAATGCCGCTGCTGCCGTGGACGACGCGTGGGAATATGCCCAGGAACGCAAGCAGTTCGGCAAACCTGTGTCCGCCTACCAATCGGTGCGCCACATGTTGGTCGACTGCAAAACCAAACTCCATGCCTGCCGGCTGATGACCTACCATGCTGCCTGGCTGCTGGATGAAAAGAAGCCGGCATCGGTGGAGACGTCGATGGCCAAGCTCTATGTCAGCGATGTCACGAAGGAGATCGTGCTGACCTGCCAGCAGGTGATGGGCGCCTACGGCTATATCAAGGAATTCGACATGGAGCGGTATGTGCGGGAAGCGCTGCTCATGCCGATCATCGGCGGATCCTCGGCGATCCAGAAGAACAACATCGCCAACCGGCTCCGGCTCGCGCGCGAGTAGAACGAAAGATCTCGGGGGAGGCCAAATGCGAACCGATGTGAGCGGCTGGAAAACGCGCCTGACCGATGAATTGATCGCCGAGAACGCCGCGAGCGGAATTTGGCGCGATGAGACGCTGGCCGACCAGCTGGCCGAGGTCCTGGCAGAGAACCCCGACAAGATAGTGATCATCGAGGGTGATGACGCGCATTCCGCCGCCGACCTCGACAGGCAGGCGCGTGCGCTGGCCAGCGCATTACAGCGCCGGGGCCTGATAGCCGGTGATGTCGTCAGCTTCGAATTGCCGAACTGGCCGGAAACGGTGGTGATCGACCTGGCCTGTTCGATGCTCGGCCTCGTCTGTAATCCGATCATTCCCATCTACCGCGACGCTGAAGTGTCCTACATCCTCCGCGACGCCGGCACCAAGGCGGTGTTCATTCCGACCGAGTTTCGCAATTTCGATTATGCGGACATGATCGCACGTCATCGGACAGATCTGCCGGCCCTCGAGCATGTGATCACCGTGCGCGGTGCGGCTGATGGCATGACCGGGTTCGACGATCTGCTCGCCGAAGGTAACGCGGATGCATTCGTCCCCGCGCCGGTCGACCCCAATGCGGTGAAGCTGATCATGTACACGTCCGGCACGACAGGGCGGCCGAAAGGGGTGCTGCACAGCCACAACACGATCAACACGGAGATCCAGGCGATCTCGAACTTCCTCGACCTGGGGAACAATGACGTCATCCTGATGCCGTCGCCGGTGACCCATATCACCGGGTACCTATACGGTATCCAGATGCCGTTCGCGTTGAACGCCCCTGCGGTGTTCATGGAAAGCTGGAACGCGGCTGCGGCGGGGGATCTGATCGATCGGCACGCCGTTACCTTTACGATCGCGGCAACGGTTTTCCTGCAGGAGTTGACCGATTTTGCCGTCAGCAACAGCCGATCGTTCCCCAGTCTTCGTTATTTCCCGTGCGGCGGTGCACCGGTGCCGCCGGAGATTATCTACAACGCCCATGCCGCGTTCGAGCGCTGCGTGTGTTCGCGCTGCTACGGGTCGACGGAGGCGCCGACCATTACCCTCGGTGTGAACAGTCGCGATGAAGAGGCGCTGGGTGCGGCGACTGAAGGCCATATCGTGGGGCACGAAATCAGGATCGTCGATCCGGTCACGCGACAGGTCGTTGGGCCAAATGTCGAGGGCGAGGTGTTGTCACGCGGGCCCGAGATGTGTCTCGGTTACGCCGACGACGAACATAATGCCGAGGCCTTCGAGGCCGACGGCTTCTTTCACACCGGTGATCTGGCGATGCTCGACGAGAACGGCGCGATGGTTGTCACGGGCCGCCTGAAGGACGTGATCATCCGTGGAGGCGAGAATCTCAGTTCGCGTGAGATCGAGGATGCGCTGCACGAGCACCCGGCCATCCATGAGGTCGCCGTGGTTGCGATGCCCCATGAACGTATGGGGGAGACCGTGTGTGCCTACGTCGTTCCGGCAAAAGACGCGGCACTGACCTTCGACGACATGATTGCCTTCCTCGACGGAACGGGCATGGCGAAGCAGAAATATCCGGAACGGCTCGAGATCATCTCGGAGTTCCCGCGCACCGCGGCGGGCAAAATCCGGAAGAATGTCCTGCGGGATCGGATTGCGGAAAAGATTGCTGAAGAGCGCGGCTGATAGGCCGTGCAGTTGACAGTCCCCGGTATGGGGCACAACCTGAATGTAAAACATCACCCAATTCACAAGGGTGAAAACGATTCTTTAGGGGAGAGAATGAAATGCAAACTAGAGAAGTTGAATTCAACAGTTGTGGCGACACCATTCGTGGCACGCTCTATCTGCCCGATGGCGTCAAGAACCCGCCGCTGGTCGTCATGGCCGGTGGCTGGTGTTACGTAAGAGAGATCGTCATGCCCTACTATGCGGACGATTTTGTCGAGATCGGTTGTGCCTGTCTCACATTCGACTATCGGTGCTTCGGCGATAGCGAAGGTTTGCCCCGCCAGCACATCAACCCCTGGGATCAGATCGAGGATTATCGCAACGCCGTGAGCTATGCGAAGACCCTCGACGAAATCGATCCCGACCGGATCGGCGTGTGGGGGATTTCCTATTCTGGCGGTCACGCGGTGTGTGTTGCGGCACTGGATTCGCGGGTGAAGTTTGCGATGTCAGTGGTGCCTGTTGTCGACGGCTTCCCGACGATGCGTCGCTGCCATGGCGAGCGCAAGTTCGCCGCGATTCAGAAGCTCATTCTCGAGGATCGCGAGGCCCGTCAACGCGGTGAGCCGAGCCAGATGATCGCAATGTCCACCACGGAACCGGACACCGAGATCAGTTCCTGGCCGTTCCCTCATGTCTGCACGATCTTCAACGACATCAAGGAACGTGAAGCACCCAACCATATTCACGAGAACACCTTGGAATCTGTCGAGTTGTTGATGCAGTACGACGTGATGCCCTATGCAAAGCGCGTCTATGAAACGCCCTACATGATGGCGATCGCCAAGGGCGACAACATCACGTCGGCGGATCTCGAGATCGAAGTTTTCAATGCCGTCCCGTGTCCGAATAAGGAACTGGCGATCGTCGAAGGTGTCGATCACATGAGCCTGTATTCGAACAATGAGCATCTCGCGAAGGTTTCGGGTGCCCAGGCGAAATGGTTGCAGGAGCTGCTGTTCGCGCCGGACGCTCTCCTCGCGCAGGCCGCCGAGTAGGCTTCGTTCGTTATCGCAAGTTCAGGACCAGGCCAGTGTTTCGCTGGTCTGGTCCTTTTCGTGTCACGAGCTTCGTTTGCGACCTGACCGGACGCGCCAACACGAATCACGAGAGACCGCGATGATCACCGGGGTTGGTGGGAGTTCGTATATGTGAATGTGCTGCGATCAATAGAGGTCGCGATTATTCGCGAATAACAGGGATTCACTGACTTTATCGTGAACATGGGCGCGTTTTTTTTAGTATCGGAGAATATTCAGGAATTCGCGATGGACATGGGACCGTCGTTGTTGGAAGCTTTCCACTGGACTAGAGAAGTCCGACGGGGAAACGAATAACAAACAGGCAGGACTTTATGTCCAAAGTGTCAAAATCGACTGCGATGCTCATCGCCGCAGCCGCCACGGCAACGGTTGCCGTCTCGGCACCGGCGAGTGCGCAGGAAACCATTAACCTGACTGCCATTTCCGGTTATCCGCCGCCCGCGACCTGGATCGGTTCGCTCGTTGATGCGTACATGCCGGCTGTTGATGCCGCGTTGGCCAAGAACGGGAACTACAAGATCAACTGGAACAAGGGCATCAGCGGCCAGATCGTCAAGCCGCGTGGTGAGCTCGAAGGTGTCGAGACCGGCATTGGTGACCTTGGCGTCATCGTGACCGCGTTCCATGCCGATAAGGTTCCGCTTTACGATGTCTCTTTCAAGACGCCGTTTACGACCAACGATATTGCGCTGATCAGTCGTACCACGCAGAAAATGGTCGACACCTTCCCGCAGTACAACCAGACCTGGCTCAACGAGTTCAACCAGGTGCCGCTCGCTCCGACGGGTGCGGTTGACAACTACATGCTCTGGTCGGCCAAGCCGATCAGTGACCTCGGCCAGGTCAAGGGCCTCAAGGTTGGTGCGGCCGGTCCGAACCTTCCCTGGGTGCTCGCGATTGGCGCCGCCGGCGTGCAGACCAACCTTGCGGACGCCTACAACAGCCTGAGCACGGGCATCTATGAGGCCATGATCGTGTGGCGTCAGGGTGCGGGTGCGTTCAAGCTCTGTGAACCGGCACCGTATGCATTCGATGCGACACTCGGTGGCGTGAACGGTTTCTCGCTCAACGTGAACCGTGATGTCTGGGACAGTCTGCCCGAAGAGGTGCAGAACGCCCTCCAGTCTTCGACCCCGGCCTGGGTTGAGGAAAACGTCAAGCGCGTGAACGGCGGCGCTGTCTGGGGCCTCGATCGTTGCCAGAAGGAGTTCGGCACCAAGGTCACCAAGGCTTCGACCGAACAGCGTAACGCCTGGGCCAAGGCTCTGCCGCCGCTCGGTAAGCAGTGGGCCGAGCAGCGCAATGCCGCTGGTCAGCCGGGGACCGAGATCCTCAAGGCCTGGATGGACGAGCTGCGGGCTGCCAATCAGCCGATCGCACGTCAGTGGGACCGCGAATAGTCTGAATCAATTCGTCTGTTTGTGAATTCACACATGAAATAGGGAGGGGAGCCGCTGAAAGGCGGCTCCCCGACTTCCATTGAGCGCAATACTTGGAATTCTTGATTTTCTGCGTCGAATATTCGACTGGATTGTCTTGGTGAGCAATGCGGTTGCATCGGGTTGGATTTTCATCCTGATGCTCCTGATCACCCTCGACATCACACTTCGATTTGTATTCAACTCGCCCTTGAGCGGCGTGACCGAGATCGTCGAGATTTCGATCGTCACGATCCTCTATCTGCAGTTGGCGCACACTTTGAAAGTGGGGCGGATCACGCGGTCGGACGCGCTCTACGGCCGTGTCCTCATCAAGTGGCCAGCCCTCGGCAACATCCTGGGCATTCTGTTCCACCTGGCCGGTGTCGGCCTGATGGTTGCCATCGTCATTGGCGGCTGGCCGAAATGGCTGCAGGCCTATCATGGCGGGCATTTCGTCGGGAACACGGGCGTTTTCACATTTCCCGAATGGCCGCAGCGCCTGGCGTTGGTCGTCGGCTGTACGTTGCTTGGCATTCAGTTTTTTCTGGCGGTCATCGACAATCTCCGAGGCATCTTCGGCAAGCCGCCGCTGGAGCATGAGGAAGCCGTCGATGTGGAAGTGGCCGCTATTGAGGAGTCGAGCAAATGACCGGCTTTGAAATCGGCATTATTTCCATCATCGCCATGCTGTTGCTGATCTATATCGGCATGCATGTTCCCGTCGTGCTCGCCCTGATCTCGTTCGTCGGGGTCTGGATAATCAAGGGCAACATCAAGATTGCGATCAGTCTGCTCTGGATTTCGGCGGCGAAAACCGTCGCGGATTTCCTGTTCGGCGTCATTCCATTGTTCGTGTTGATGGGGTTGCTCGTCAGTACGGCCGGTATGGGCCGCGATACCTATGACATTGCGCAGAACGCCTTGCGTCGTGTGCGTGGTGGCCTTGGCATGGCGACGGTTATCGCGAACGCGATCTTTGCCGCGATTACCGGCGTTTCGATCGCATCGGCAACTGTGTTTACCCGCATCTCCGTACCGGAGATGCTGCGTTACGGCTACAAGGGCCGCTTCGCGGTTGGCACCGTGGCCGGCTCATCGGTGCTCGGGATGCTTATCCCGCCGTCGATCCTGCTTATTATCTTCGCGCTGATCGCGGAAGAATCCGTCGGTGACCTGTTCATTGCCGGCATCGGGCCGGGGATTCTCCTGACCTTCTGCTTCTGTTTGTTGATCGCCATCATGGCCTACGGGTTCCCGAATACGGTCGCGGCACCGGGTGCTCTCGATCAGCATATGGACCAGGAAAAGATGCCGGCCCGGGAGCTCTTTTCGAAGACCTATCCGATCGTCATCCTGGTGCTGGTCGTGCTGGGTGGCATCTATGCCGGGCTCTACACCCCGACCGAGGCCGGTGCCGCCGGCGCCTTCGTGGCGTTCCTGTTTGCGCTGATGCGCAAGCAAATCACGCCGCGAAAGCTCTGGGACGTGCTCGTTGAGACCGGGCACATAACGGCGACACTCCTGTTCCTGATCATTGCGGCCAGCATGTACAGCCGGATGCTCGGAATCTCGGGCCTGCCGACCGAGCTGGGTCGGGTGATCGGCGACATGAACGCAAGCTTTGCCCAGTTGATGATCATGTATGTGATCATCCTGATCATCCTGGGGACGATTATCGATTCGGTTTCGATCATGTTGATTGCCGTTCCGCTGTTCCTGGTGGTCCTGGCACCGTTCAACGTCGATCTGGTCTGGTTCGGTGTCGTCACGGTGATTGCGGTCGAGATCGGCCTGCTGACCCCGCCGCTGGGATTGGCGGTCTACGTGATCAAGTCCACCCTGGTTCAGAAGGACATCTCACTCGCCGATATCTTCATCGGCGCGGCGCCGTTTGCGCTGGTGATGTTGTTCGTTCTTATCCTGGTGATGATTTTCCCGGAGATTCCGCTGGCGCTGGTCGACCTCAAGCGTTCGCTGAACTAGCTGATGACGCGCCAAGAAACTGCCTGAAAGGGGCGGCGGGTTTCCGCCGCCCTTTTTCTTTGGGCCAGCGGTGCTAAGCTTCGCGATAACCGATCGAATGATCGGACATAAACGGAGGGGAACTTATGGCCGCTGACAGCACGATCGCCATCGACATGCATTGTCACGTCTTTTCGCCGTCGGCGAAGGCGTTGATGGATAAGCATTACCAACCCGAAGACATCCTGAACCCGGACCGCGATCCCTACATGTTCTATGCCCACCCGGCCTCGATGGCGGTGGACAATGAGAACATCCCGAGCCTCGTACCCAAGATGGTGGACCTGACGCCCCGCGAGGCGGATATGGACACCACCCGTGTCGATATGCAGATCGTCAGCCCGGTGCCGATCCAGTTCTATTACTGGACGGATCCCGAACTCGGCAACGAGCTCGCCCGTGTACAGAATGACGATGTGTCGAAACTGGTGACGGGCAATCCCGATCGTTTTGCGGCCATGGGTACGTTGCCCATGCAAGACGCCGCCGCATCGGTGGCCGAGATGCGCCGGGCGGTGAAGGAGCTCGATATCCGGGCCTTCATCCTTTCCACCAACGTGGATGGGGTGGAGCTTTCTGACGAACGCTTCGACCCGATCTACGCCGAGGCCGTGGCGCTCGATGTGCCATTATTCCTGCATCCGTTTGGTTTCACCGACGGCGCGCGCCTGCGCCCGTTCTTCATGCACAACTGCGTCGGCCAGCCGCTTGAGGAGCAGATTGCGATTACGCATCTGATTTTCGGCGGTGTGCTGGACCGTCACCCGGGTATCAAGATCTGCATTGCCCATGGCGGCGGGTATTTCCCCTACTATGCGGGCCGTATGGACCATAGCTGGGAATACCGCCCGGAGTTGCGCGACAAGATCAGCCGGCCGCCGAGCGAGTATTTGAGCGAGCTGTATTACGACACCGTGGTTTTCCGGCCCGATCAACTCGAATATCTGGTCGATCTGGTGGGTGTCGATCGCGTGATGATGGGAACCGACTACCCGTTCGATATGCAGGAATTCGAGCCGGTGTCGTTTGTCGAGAGCGCGACCAAACTGAGCGCGCCGGAGCGCAAGAAGATCCTCGGCGGCACGGCTGCTGCGATGATGGGGATCGGCTAGGTCGCGGCTTACCGATCGCGACCTAACAAGGAGATAGAGATGTCATTGAAACGCGGATTCAAGCAGATGCTCGCCGAGGCAAACGCTGCGATCGAAACGGTTGCGGTCAAGGATGCGATCGCGGTGCACGGCGAAGCCGGGTACACCTTCATCGATATCCGCGAAGGGGCCGAACGCGAACAGGGCACGATTGCCGGTTCTGTTCACACGCCACGTGGATTTCTCGACTTCCATGCCGACCCGGACAGTCCGATGCACAACCCGGTGTTCTCGAGCGGGGATCGGCTGGTTCTGTTCTGTGCCAGTGGCGGGCGATCCGCACTCGCGGCCAAGACTCTGGTCGATATGGGTTTTGAGGATGTCTGCCATGTCGCCGGGGGCATGGCCGCCTGGCGTGAGGCGGCCGGACCGACCGACTAGCCCAGGCGTTCTCCCAGAAGTGTCCAGGTCGTCTGGATGAGGGCGACGGGCTCGCCTGTGTCGGCCGTTTCAAGGTCGATGCGGCCATAGACCATGCGCTTGCCGCGGCGCAGAACCTCGCCGCGGGCGATGATGTCGGTGTTGTAGGCGGCCGCGAGGAACGAAGTGGTCATATCGATCGTCGCCATCTTCTGAAAGCCGCCGATCGCCGACGAAATCACCACGACCATTGCGGCATCCGCAAAGGACATGAGGGCCTGGCCGGTCACCATGCCGCCGTCACGCGAAATACGCTCGTGCCAGGGCAGGCGGACGACGGCCCCGTTCTCCGTAAGCGCCTCGACGGTCATCCCGAGCTCGTCGAGCCACGGCGTCATGACCGTATCGATTACTTGCTGGGCGTCGTTGCGGGTGAATTCGCTCATGCGCTTGCGACCAGGGCTAATCGCCCTTGAATTCGGGTCGCCGCTTCTCGACGAAGGCCGCGACGCCCTCGGCGAAATCGTCCTTCACCGCGCAGCGCAGGAATGCGGCGTGCTCGGCTGACAGATGATCGGCCATGCTTTCGGACTCGAGGCTGTGATTGATGAGCGCCTTCGTGTTCGCATAGGCCGTGGTGGGCCCCTTGGCGAAGCGCTCGGCCATCTTCACCACCTCGGCCTCCAGATCGTCGGCCGCGACGATTTTATTGATGAGGCCCAAATCGAGCGCGGTGGCGGCGTCGACCGGCTCGCTGAGCATCGCCATTTCCAGGGCCTTTCGGCGCCCCACGATTCTTGGAAGCAGGTAGGTGGAGCCGCCATCGGGGATTGTGGCGATACCGATATAGGCCATGGTGAAGACGGCATTGTCCGCCGCGATGCCGATGTCCGCGTTCAAGGCCATGCCCACCCCGGCACCGGCAATGGGGCCGTGCAAGGCGGCCACGACCGGTTTGGGCATACTGGATAGCCCCAGGACGGCCTTGTGGTAGAGCCCGATCAGGTCGTCGATCGTTTCTTCGATGGTGTCGATATTCTCGTGAAAGGTTGCGACATCCCCGCCGGCCATGAAGCCGCGCCCGGAGCCTTTCAGGATGACGGCGCGCACCGAATCGTCGCCCGAAAGGTCTTCGACGGCGGCGTTGAGCTCGAGCGCCATGTCACGATTGAGCGCGTTCAGGACTTCCGGGCGGTTTAGCGTGAGGGTGGCGACGGGGCCTTGCTTGTCCAGTAGAATAGTCGGCATCGGTTTAGGTCCGGGCGGGTTGAATGTTGCCTCAAACTTACCGCCGCCATGGTGCTACAGCAATCATCCCTAGCCGGGTGTTGGGGGAAGAAGAATGAGTGATCGATTTAGTCTGACAGGCCAGGTGGCCTTCGTAACCGGCGCGTCCAGCGGGCTCGGCGAGCATTTTGCGCAGACCCTGGCCGGGGCGGGTGCGAAGGTTGTTATCGCCGCGCGCCGCGTGGACCGTTTGGCAGAACTCGCCTCGAAAATCGAGAAGGACGGTGGCCACGCGCTGCCGGTTGAACTCGATGTGACTGAAGCAGATTCCGTGGCGCGGGCCGTAAAGGCTGCGGCGGATGAATTCGGCGAGATGAGTATTCTGGTCAACAACGCGGGCGTGCCGCCCCAGGCCTTGACCATCGAAATGGAGGAAGAGGAATGGGATCGGGTCGTCGGGACCAACCTCAAGGGCGCCTGGCTGGTGGCGCGCGAGATCGGGCGCCACATGGCGGCTCACGGCAAGGGGGGGCGGATTATCAACATCGCCTCGGTGCTCGGCTGGAAGACGGTCGCCAAGGGTATTCAGTCTTACGGTGTATCGAAGGCGGGGCTGGTCTCCATGACCGAGACGATGGCCCTGGAGGTCGCGCGGCACGGCATATTGGTGAATGCAATCGCTCCCGGTTACATCCGAACGGAACTGAATGATGCCTTCCTCGACAGTGAACTGGGGCAACGGATCCAGACCCGTGTCGCCACCCGCCGCTTCGGTGAACCGGATGATCTGGATGGCGCTTTGCTGCTTCTGGCCGGTCCCGCCGGGGCCTACATCACCGGGTCGGTGATCGCCGTCGACGGCGGACTGACCCTGTCGACCCTCTGATTGTTAAGAACGGAGACCTGACGTGGATTTTTCACTTCCCAAGGAACTCGAAGACCTGCGCCAACGGGTCGGCGCATTCGTGGCTGACGAGATCATGCCCGTCGAAGCAGATCAGGCGAATTTCGACGAACACGAGAATATTGCGGAACCGGCGCTGCAGGCATTGCGCGCCAAGGCCAAGGCGGCGGGTTTGTGGGCGCCACAGATGCCGACATCGCGTGGTGGACTGGGCCTCAACACCGTCGGTATGGCAATGTTCTACGAAGAGGCCGGGCGCTCGCGTTTCGGGCCGGTGGTCTTCAACTGCGCCGCACCGGATGACGGCAACATGATCCTCCTCGACCGGGTGGCACGCGAAGACCAGAAGGATCGCTGGTTGCAGCCGATCATCGACGGCGATATCCGCTCGTCGATTGTCATGACCGAGCCCGCACCCGGTTCCGGCTCGGACCCGACGATGATGCTGACCCGGGCGGAGCGCAAGGGCAACGACAAGTGGGTTATCAGCGGGCGGAAATGGTTCATAACCGGTGCGGAAGGTGCCGAGCATTTCATCCTGCTGGCGCGAACGTCGGATGAGAAACGCGGCGCGCTGACCACCTTTCTCTTCCACAAGGACCAACCCGGATGGCACATCGAGCGGCGCATTCCGATCATGGGGCCCGAGGAACATGGCGGCCATTGCGAGGTTATTTTCGACGGGCTGGAAATCGATGATGAAAACCGCCTGATGGAGATCGGCGAGGGGATGAAGTCCGTCCAGATCAGGCTGGGGGTGGCGCGCCTCACCCACTGTATGCGTTGGCTCGGCATGTCAAAACGCGCCGTCGAAGAATGCCTCGACTATGTCAGAACCCGCGAGAATTTCGGCTCGACCCTGGCCGACCATGAAGGGGTCCAGTGGATGCTCGCGGACGCGGCGATGGATATCGAGATCGGCCGCCTCATGACCATGCGTGCCGCCGCCAAGCTGGACACGGGCGATCAGGCCCGCAAGGAAGTCTCGATGGCCAAGATCTGGGTCTCGGAAATCCTCCATAAAACGATCGCGACCGCCATCCAGTTGAACGGCGCGCGGGGTTACTCCAAGGACCTGCCGCTCGAATGGATGTACCGCTACGCGCCCCAGGCAAAACTGGTCGATGGCGCGTCGGAGGTGCACAAGATGGTGGTTGCGCGCAATCTGCTGAACGAGGGCATGGACTTCTGGAGCTGGGATTAGTGCCCGACGGGCTGAACGCAAGGTCGATCCCGGCATTGCCGATGCCGGTGAGTTTGCTGGGGCCTTGGTTCGCCGACCAACTCGGCGTCGCGTCTGCGCATGTCGTCGATGCAGTTCTCCTGCCGGGCGGCGCGGTTCAGCATAATTGGCGGATTGACCTGGATGTTGGTGGTGATACGCAAGCCTATGTGCTGCGTGCCGGACCCGATGTGCCGTTGCCCGAGAGTATCTCGAAGGCCGATGAGTTCACGACCCTGAGCCGCGTATATGCCGACGGGGTGCCGGTACCCGAACCTCTATGGTTCTGCGACGATGCCGTGCCGTTCTTCGTTTCGCGCATGTGTCCGGGTCACGCGAGCCGTGAGGAGTTGACAGGGTGCCCCGACAACGCCGCTCTGCTGCGTGATCTGGGTGCGGCCCTGGCGAGGATACATGGGGTCGATACCGGATCTCCCGCGACTCCGGGTTCGGTGAAGACGCGTGTCGAGATGTTGTCTTCATGGATGGGCGACATCAGTGACATCCCCGCGCCGGTTGCCGATGGTATTGCCGCGAGGCTCGCCTGGTTGCATGCGCACATGCCCGATGAGAGGCCTGTGCGGCGTGTGCACCGGGATTTCCGGACCGGAAATTTCCTTGTCGAGGATGGGCGCCTGGTGGCTGTCCTCGATTGGGAGTTCGCAGGCTGGGGTGACCCCCATGAGGATATCGGATGGTTCTGCGCGGAATGTTGGCGTGGAAATGCGCCGACGCTCGAAGCCGGCGGGCTCGGCAATCGCAGCGTGTTCTACGATGCGTATATGGCCGCTGGTGGGGGCAGACCGGACCCCGCGCGCGTGCGGTTCTGGGAGATCTTCGCCCATCTGCGCTGGTCCATCATCGCCCTGCAGCAGGGCGCGCGCGCGCGTGCCGGTGCCTATCCGGCCTCGGAGCTTGAAGAGGCCGAAGCCAGGGTGCCGGGGCTTTTGCGAACCGTTGCGGAAATGACCCGCTAGGGCGGTCAGGCGCCTTCCGGCACCACCACCACGCGGCCGATGATCCGTCCGTCCTCCAGGTCCTGCAGGGTTTCCGTCACTTCCGACATGGGACGTGAAGCCACGGGGATCGGGTCCACCTTGCCGGCTTTGACCAGTTCCATCAGCTCGTGCATCTCGCTGAGGGTGCCCACATAAGAGCCGCGCAGTGCGATGTCCCGTGTCGGCAGGGCCAGCGTGGGAATGTCGATCCGTCCGCCATACAGGCCGACGGCGATGTAGCTGCCGCCCCGGCGGATCACGTCGATGCCCAGCTTGGCGGTCTCGGTGTTGGCCACGAAGTCGACGACGGCACCGGCACCGGCGTCGGTGAGCTTGGCAATCTCCGCCCGGGCGTCTTCGCGCAGCGGGTTGATCGTGTGGTCGGCACCCGCCTCACGCGCGGCCGCGAGTTTCTCCTCATCGACATCGACGACGATCTTCTCATTCGCGATAAAGTCGGCGGCGATCCCGACACCGGTCAGTCCCACGCCGCCGGCGCCGATGATGACCAGCTTGTCGTCCGCCGCGATGTCCTTCGCCTTGCGGATGGCGCTGTAGGATGTGATGCCGGCACAGGCGAGCGTGCAGGCATAGTGGGGATCGACCCCTTCGATATCCACGAGATATTTCTCGTCGGGGATGATCACATGGTCGGCATAGCCGCCCGGTCGCCGCACACCCAGGGGTGCCGTGTTCGCGCAATCATTTTCGCGCCCCTCGTTGCACCGCGCGCAGTCGCCGCATCCCAGCCACGGGAAGATCAGGTAGGTCTGGCCGATTTGCACATTGCCGGGCGCGTCTGGGCCGAGGGCCACCACTTCGCCGACGGGCTCGTGACCCATGGTGAAGGGGAGGTCGATGTTCCGGTCCTCGAGGGTCATTTTCTGGCCGTCGCCGAGATCGTAGTAGCCGTGCCAGAAATGCAGATCCGAATGGCACACACCGCAGGCGGTGATCTTGAGCAACACCTCGCTGCCCTGCGGTTCTGGTGTCTCACTTTCGACCAGTTCAAGGGGCTGGTTGGCGGCGACGAGCTGGTAGCTTTTCATGGAACGTCTCTTTTCTGAGTTCTTCGCGGCTTAGGCGAATTTAATGGAGACCGAGCCGAGGCCCGGAATGGAATGATCGATACGGTCACCCTGTGAGACCCAATGGGTGGCGATCACAGAGCCCAGTGTGACGAACTCACCTGCCTTTAAGTGGCGGCCACGCTCGGCCAGGCGATTGGCCAGCCATGCGAGGGCCTCGAGCGGGTGCCCCATGATGAGAGATCCGAGGCCGGTGCCGAGCAGCTCGCCGTTCAGTAGGATCGTGCCTTCTGCTTCGGCGAGATCGATACCCTGCCACTCCGTTACCGGCTCGCCGAGGACAACGGCAGCGTTGAAGAAATTGTCTGCGGCCATGGTCGGCGTGTCGAGTTCCCGATAGTCGCGGTAGCGCGCCTCGACGAGTTCGATGGAGATCATCGCCGCTCCCACCGCATCGCGTACGCTGTCGCGGGTGTAGGGCTCGCTCCCGGCGGGCATATCGGCGGCAAGGGTGACGGCGATCTCGGTCTCGACCCCCGGGTTCACAAAATCCGCGAACACGAGGTCTGCGTGGTTGTGGTGGACGGTTGAATCGAAGACTTCGCCGTAGGAGGGCTCATGGATGTTCATATAGGCCTGCATCACCGGCGTGGTGCAGCCGATCTTGTAGCCGACCAATGTGCCCAATCCGCGCGCTGCCAGGATTTCGTTATGGCGTTCCTGAACGGCATAGGCGTCGTTCAGGTCCGCCGGCCTGAATTCGGCGGGTAACGTGTCGAGTTTGCTCCGGTTTATCCGGTTCTCGGCGATGGCGGTGGCGGCCCGGTTGATCGCGTCGGCGTCCATGGATTTTCGCTTTCTAGGGTTTGAATGCGCGTTGCAGTGCGTCGATCGACAGTTTCAGTGCCTCGCTCGAGGCGTCGATCAGCTTACCGTAATGCCAGTAACCGTGAATCATGCCGGCCATGCAGCTGTACTCGACAGGCACCCCGGCCGCCGCGAGCATTTCCCCATAGTGTTTGCCGTCATCGCGCAGCGGGCAGAATTCAGCCGTAACGATCTGGGCGAACGGCAGGTTCTCGAAGTTCTCTGCCTTGCTGGGTGACAGCAGGATGTCGTCGGTTTCGGTTCGTCCCGGCGCGTAGCAGGCATAGTACCACTGCATTTGCTCGCGGGTGAGGAAGTACGCCTCGTCGAGGAATGCGTAGGACGGGAGGTCCTGCTCGAAGAACATGTCGGTCACCGGGTAAACCAGGATCTGTGCACACAGCGGCGGTCCACCCGCGTCGCGGGCGCGTAGCGCAAGGCCAGCCGCCAGGTTCCCACCTGCGCTTTCGCCGCCGACAGCGAGCCGCGACGGGTCTCCGCCGAGTGCCGTCGCGTTTTCGCTCACCCATTGCAGGGCGGCCCAACAATCCTCGGGTGCTGCGGGGAAGGGATGTTCAGGCGCGAGCCGGTAGTCGAGAGACACAACGATGCATGGCGTATCGCGGCAGATCAGGCGGCACTGCGGGTCGCGGCTCTCGATACTGCCGATAACGAATCCGCCGCCGTGAATGAATACGAAGACGGGCAGATCGGTGGCATCCTTATCGGGCCAATAGATGCGGGCGCGGATGTCACCTTCCGCGCCCGGGATTTGACGATCCTCCACCCGTCCGATCTCGGCCGGGTCGAAGTTCCGGGGCACGATAAAGCGGTCGTAGGCTGCGCGTGCCTCGGGCGGCGACAAGTCCTTCAGCGGTGTTGGTGCCGCATTCAACAAGTCCAGCACGGCCTGTGCCTGTGGGTGTAGCGTCATGGGTCATCCCTGTGTGGCCGGTTCTTGCGACCGGCAATCACATGGGAAGCATCGTTTGACAGGCTTGGGCGGTCAACAGGTTTCGGGGTTCGCCGGTCAGCCGCACACGTCGCGCATGGCGGATGATTCGAGGCCAGCCGGGCGCCAACCCATGAGGAACCAACCCATGTCGAGGATGGTTGGTGCATTGCTGCGTTGCAAATATGCCCGGTGCCGTACCCCTGGCTCGTCCATGGCGTGCGACAACGCCACCCTTGCCTCCGGCCTGAAGATACTTTGGTGGCCTGAGCCTTGTCGTTGGTTACCGGGTTCTTCAAAATCACAATCTACCGAAGCCCGGTGGATGCAATATCCGGGGACGGTTTGATGAGGGGATCTACGCATGCGGTTTGCCTGTGACACCGGTGGGACGTTCACCGATCTGATTGTGGAAGACGACCAGGGTGCGTTGACGATGTACAAGGCGTCGACGACGCCGGCAGACCCCGTAAAGGGGGTGCTCGATGCGCTCTCGCTTGCGGCTGACGACCGAAATATCTCCTTGTCGGATATGCTTGGCCAGGGCGAGATGCTGATCCATGGCACGACCCATGCGATCAACGCGATTATCACTGGCCACACGGCGCGGACGGCATTTCTGACCACGGCCGGTCATCCGGATATCCTGGTCTTGCGCGAAGGCGGGCGGATCGAGCCCTTCAATTTCGTTGCGGCTTATCCCGAACCTTATGTCCCGCGCGCGTTGACCTTTGAGGTGCCCGAGCGCGTGAACAGCGCCGGTGATGTCCACACACCCCTCGACGAGGCGGGTGCGCTCGAGATCATGAACAAACTGAAAGCGGCAGACGTCGAGGCCGTCGCGGTTTGCCTGTTATGGTCGATTTATAACCCGGCTCATGAGTTGCGGGTCGCCGAGCTGCTCGAGGAGCATTTGCCCGGTGTGCCTTACACGCTGTCTCACCGTCTCAATCCGGCGCTGCGTGAGTATCGCCGGGCCTCTTCCACCGCGATCGATGCCTCGCTGAAGCCGCTGATGGGCCGTTATCTCGGCGGGCTGACGGAACGGCTGTCGGAGGCCGGATTCTCGGGCAGGACACTCGTGCTGACCTCCCAGGGCGGCATGCTGGATGCGCTGGATCTGGCCCGCAAGCCCATCCACGCAATCAACTCCGGGCCGTCGATGGCCCCGATCGCCGGACGGACCTATGCCGAGCTCGATTCCGAGGCACCGAATGTCATTATCGCAGACACGGGTGGCACGACGTACGATGTCAGCCTGGTCCGGGATGGCCGCATTCCGCTGACCAAGGAAACCTGGATCGGCCAGCCCTTCCGCGGCCATATGACCGGATTTCCGTCAATCGATATCAAGAGCGTCGGTGCCGGTGGAGGCTCGATCGCCTGGGTGGATGCCGGCGGTCTCCTGCATGTGGGACCGCAAAGCGCGGGCGCCGTACCGGGCCCGGTGTGTTATGGCGCCGGCGGAATCGAGCCCACGGTGACCGATGCCTGCGTGGCGCTCGGTTATCTGGATCCGAGTTATTTCCTGGGCGGCTCCATGAAGCTCGACGACGCCGCCTCGGTGGCGGCGATCAAGGAGTATGTCGCCGACCCTCTGGGGTTGCCGGTCGAGGATGCGGCCGCAGCGATCGTCAGCGTGGCAACCGAAAACATGGTGCAGGCCATCTCCGACATCACCGTCGATCAGGGCATCGATCCGGCGGAATCTGTGCTGATCGGGGGCGGTGGTGCCGCGGGGCTCAATTCCGTGTTTATCGCCCGACGGCTTGGCTGCCCGACGCTGATCATTCCCGAAACGGGCGCGGGTCTCAGCGCGTCGGGTGCGCTGATGTCGGATCTGTCCAACGAGTACCGTGCGACCTTCTTCACCACCTCCGATGAATTCGATCGCGATGGGGTGAACAATGTCCTCGAGGGACTGCGTGCCGAATGCCGGAAATTCATCGACGGACCGGGCGCATCGGCCGTCTCCAGCGAGATCGAGTACGCGGTCGAGGCGCGTTATGCCTCGCAGGTCTGGGAAATCGAGGTGCCGCTACCGATGGACAAGGTCGAGAATGAAGACCAGCTCGATGCGTTGGCAGAAGCCTTTCACGAAATGCACGAACGCATCTTTGCGATCCGCGATCCGGGCTCGGTGATCGAGTATGTCGGCTGGACTGCAACGGCACGATGCGGGCTGCGCGACGGTGGCCCGGGACGATTGGGTGCCGGCGCCGGGCATGACGCGTCTGGCACGCGCAAGGTCTATTTTGCGGATACGGGCGAGGTCGAGGCCGCGGTGTATGATTTTAACGAGTTGGCCGCCGGAGAAGAGCATTCCGGCCCGGCGATCATTGAATCGCCGTTTACCACGGTGGTGGCCGATGGTGCGACTCGCTTCGAGCGTACGGCATCAGGCAGCCTTGTGATGCGGCCATAGAGGACAGGATGATGAACGCGAAATCCGAAAAACAACTCGACGGCGCCCGGCTCGCCATCCTGGCCAACCGGTTCGAGGGGATTTCCTCGAAGATGGGGAATACTCTTTTGCGAACGGGTCGGTCCGGCGTTCTGAACCGGGCGAAGGATTTTTCCTGCTGTATCCTGACGGCGGACTGCGAGCTGCTTGCCGTCGCCGAGAGCCTGCCGATCCACGTGCTGTCGGGGCCCGATATCATGGCCCGCTCGATGAAGGAGTTTCACCCCGAACTCAAGAAAGGCGACGCCTTCTTACACAACTCGCCCTACCATGGCTGTTCCCATCCGGCGGATCACACCATCATCATGCCGGTTATCGATGATGACGGGGTTCACCATTTCACGGTGCTGGCCAAGGCCCATCAGGCCGATATCGGCAACTCGGTCCCGACCACCTATCACGGGACGGCACGCGACGTGTATGAGGAGGGAGCGCTGATTTTCCCGGCTGTCCAGGTGTTGAAGGACTATGAGACGGTCGACGACATTATCCGCATGTGTCAGCTGCGAATCCGTGTCCCCGAACAGTGGCACGGTGATTTCCTGGCGATGCTGGGCTCGGCCCTGATCGGCGAGCGCGAGCTGCTTGCGCTCGGCGAAGAGGTGGGCTGGGACACGCTGCATGCCTTCGCCAACCAGTGGTTCGATTATTCCGAGAAGCGCATGTCCGACGCCATCGCGGAGGTCCCGAAAGGCACCGCATCGGCCCAATCGACTCACGATGCCATTCCCGGAACCCCGGAAGAAGGGATCACGGTTACCTCGAAGGTCACGGTCGACCCCGAGGCGGGACGGATCGAGGTCGATCTGCTGGACAACGCCAATCAGATGAACTGCGGGCTCAATGTGTCCGAATCCTGCACGCGCACTGCAGCCTATATCGGCGTGTTCAATTCCATCGACCACACGGTGCCAAAGAATGAAGGCTCGTTGCGGCGGATCGACCTGAAGCTCAAGGATGCGGGTGTGGTCGGGATTCCCCGGCATCCGATCAGTTGTTCTGCGTCGACAACGAATCTGGCCGACCGCATCGTGTCGGCGACCCAGCGCGCCATGGCGGAGATGGGTGACGGGTTCGGCATGGGAGAGGTGGGTTGCTTCTGCGCGCCGTCCACGGCCGTGGTGTCGGGTATCGATCCGCGCAACGACAAACCCTATGTGAACCAGCTGTTCCTGGGCCACACGGCGGGGGCTGGCGCGCCGCACCAGGACGCCTGGCTGACGATGTTGCATGTCGGCAATGGCGGCATGTGCTTCATCGATTCCGTCGAGCTCGACGAGGTGTACACCCCGATTCATGTCCATACCCGCCGCCTGATTCCCGATAGCGAAGGTGCGGGCCGGCACCGCGGGGCGCCGGCAATCGAGGTCGAGTATGGCCCCGTCGACTGCCGCATGGAGGCCGGGTTCGTGCATGACGGCAATATTCATGTGCCCCAGGGTGCGCGTGCAGGATTGCCCGCGGCGCGTTCGAACCAGTTCAAGACCACGCGCAACAAGGAGCGTGAGACGCTCGATCAGTGTTCGATCGTCTGGATCGAGGATGGCGAGACCCTGGTATCGATCGCCCAGGGCGGCGGCGGATACGGGGATCCGCGCACGCGTGAACCTGAACAGGTGTTGCACGATGTTCGCGAGGGCATTGTCAGCCGTGAGCGGGCGGAAGAAATCTACGGCGTCGCGATAGCGGACGACTTATCGGTCGATGTGGCGCGCACTAAAGAGATGCGGTCGGCATAGCTGCCTGGCCGAAACGAATATCCAAAGGGAGAACAGAAATGAGACTCAAAGATAAAATTGCCATCGTCACGGGTGGTTCGGTCGGTATCGGTGCTGCAATTGCAAAACGCTATGCGGCCGAAGGTGCGACGGTGGCCACGGTATATAAGAGCAACGATGACGGTGCGAACGCCATCATCAAGGAAATCACCGATGCGGGCGGCAAGGGCAAGGCCTTCAAGGCCGATGTGTCGAAGGTCGAGAACATCGAGAAACTGGTCGCGGATGTGATCGCTGAATTCGGCCGTGTCGATATTCTGGTCAACAATGCGGGTGTCTTCCGCACGGTGCCTGTCATGGAGACAACCGAGGAGATCTGGGACGAGCAACTCGACCTCAATCTCAAGGGTTACTTCTTCATGGTGAAGACCCTGGTGCCCCACTTCCGCGAGAACGGTGGTGGCAAGGTGGTGAATATCTCATCAATCGCCGGCACCGGCGCCTTCCCGAACTGTCCGGGTTACTGTGCTTCCAAGGGTGGCGTCGTAAACATGACCCGCGCGCTTGCCGCCGAACTCGGCAAGGAGAAGATCAACGTCAATTCCATCGCGCCGGGCAATGTTGCGACGCCGCTGAATGCCCACCTGCGCGGTCCGGGCAATGAGGAATATATGCAGCTGATGAAGACCTTCACGCCGACGGGTATCGACTTCATCGACCCCGAGGACATGACGGGGACCGCCGTGTTCCTGGCGACGGAGGATTCCCGCATGATTCACGGTGAAACAGTCATCGTGGATGCCGGCTGGTCAGTCTGGTAGGAGCCTGATTTTGCTCAATCGCGAGGGTGCGCACTTTCTGCTGCTGAACGTCGGTCATTTTCTCGACCACCTGTTCATGCTCATTTTTGCGACGGCTGCGGCGCTGGCGCTGGCCAGCGACTGGGGCATGAGCTACGGCCAGCTGATCACCTATGCAACGCCGGGTTTCGTGGCGTTCGCGGTTTTCACCATCCCGGCGGGCTGGCTCGCGGATCGGTGGAGCCGCGAGGGCATGATGGCCGTATTTTTCATCGGTATCGGTGCGTCTTCCGCGGCGACAGCGCTTGCCGACACGCCTCTGCAGATGGCGGTCGGGCTGTTTGCGATCGGTATGTTCGCGGCGATCTATCACCCGGTGGGAATTGCGCTCGTCGTCCACGGGCGTACGCGCACCGGGGTGCCGATCGCGGTGAATGGGATCTTCGGCAATCTGGGCGTCGCTTCCGCTGCACTGATCACGGCGCTGCTGATCGATAATATTGGCTGGCGGTCGGCGTTTGTCTGGCCGGGGCTCGTTTCGATGTTGTTGGGGCTGGTCTATATCGCGGTGGTCCGGGGGCGGAGCCATGAAGCCCGCGAACGCGCCCGCCCGGATGCGGCAGGGGGCGTGGAAGCCCTGACACTCGGCCGGGGAACAATGATTCGTGTTTTGGTCATCGTCCTGCTTACCTCGTCACTGGGCGGCCTGATTTTCCAGAGCACGACCTTCAGCCTGCCGAAGGTATTCGATGAACAGCTGGGCTCGCTGGCGGTCTCGGCAACCGCCGTCGGGTCATACGCCTTTTTGGCCTTCGCGATCGCCTCGATCGGCCAGTTGGTGGTGGGGTACCTCGTGGACCGCATGCCGGTGCGCCGGGTGTTCATGGTCGTCGCTGCCCTGCAGGCGGCTTTGTTCTCGGTGATGCCCGGGCTGACCGGCTGGACGGCATTGCTCGTGGCGGTCGCCTTCATGTTTGCGGTGTTCAGCCAGATCCCGATCAACGATGTGCTCATTGGCCGGGTGGCGCGCAGCGAGTGGCGCGCCCGGGTCTATGCGCTGCGTTACACGATCAACTTCTCGATCATCGCCTCGTCTGTACCGCTCATCGGCTGGATACACGGGCGCTGGGGCTTCGACACGCTTTTCGTGTTGCTGGCGATCACGGCGGTAGGGATATTCGCGGCGGTATCTCTGTTGCCCGCACTTCGATTTGCCGCCGCGCCGGCCGAATAGCGAGCTTTAGCTCAGGTCGAACCCTTTCTTGCGGATATAGGCGCCGAAATCCGTACGCTGGGGTTCGTTGTACTGGCGGGCCTTGTCTTCAGACCAGGTGTAGGGATCGCGGGTGCCGAAGCGGTCGGGGTCGCGCTGTGATCCATAGGGCCGAAGTTCCGCACGCCGCGCGTCATAGGCCTCGATGGCACCCCACTGGACGTCCTCGTTGTAGGTGTCGGTATGGACGGTTGCCGCGAGGGGCAGGCGCAGATTGACCCGCGGTGCGCGACCCGGCCAGCCCAGGGTCATGCCGGCGACGGGGAACACCCAGTCCGGCAATTCCAGCAGGTCGTTCACGATGTCCAGATGATCGCGAATGGTACTGATGGGGCAGGTGCCCAGGCCAGCGGCGTCAGCCGCGGTTACGAAGGCCGACAGGGCGATCCCAGCGTCGACGCCGGCATTGAAGAAGGCGTCGAGGTGATCATTCTCGAACGGGTGGCCGTGGCGTTCATGAATCTGGCGCAGGCGCCGGTTGTTGCCGCAAAAGACGAGGAACACCGGCGCATCGGCGATCCAGGGGCTGCCCGGGAACAGCGCGTTGATGGTGGCGCGTTTCTCCGGGTCTTCCACGATGATGATATCGCGCTGCTGCAGGTCGCTCTTGGTGGGTGAGCTCAGCGCCAGGGCGCATAGCTGGTGAACCAACTCGGTGCTGATCGGTGCATCCGTGTAGCTGCGGCACGACTGATGATTTGCGATGGCGTGCCAAGGGTCGACATCAGGAGCATCGGGAACATTCCGTGGTGCATCGTCGAAGCGGAGATGCAGCAGCTCATCAACGGTGGGAGTGTCGGCCATGGTTTGTTTTCTTTCAGTGGTGACTCGCGCCGAAGGCGGGCGCAGCTTCAATCCGTCGGCAATTGGTGATCGCCGAATTTCTCGCGCAACCGGGTCTTGAGGACCTTGCCGGTGGCCCCGAGCGGGAGTTCGTCGATATAGACCGTGTCGTCGGGCAGGCACCATTTGGCCAGTTTGTCGCTCAGAAACGCCGTCATATCGGCATGGCTCGGCGTTTCGTCAGCCGCCGGGACGATGACCAGGAGCGGTCGTTCGTCCCATTTCGGATGCGGCACGCCGATGACGGCCGCCTGGGCCACCCCGGGGTGCGCCATCGCGAGATTCTCGATCTCGATCGAACTGATCCATTCGCCGCCGGACTTGATGACGTCCTTCGAGCGGTCGGTGATCTCCATGAAACCGTCCGGGTCGATGGTGGCGACGTCGCCCGTCGCGAACCAGCCGTCGGCGTCGTGCGATTCCGACTGGTCCATCTTGAAGTAACTGTCGATGATCCAGGGGCCGCGCACATGCAGATCGCCGAACGTCTTACCGTCATGGGGGAGCGCCTTGCCGTCATCGTCGGTAATACGCATCTCGACCCCGTATACGGGCCGGCCTTGCTTGGTTTGCTGACGCAACCGCGTCGCATCGTCGGTCATTGATGGTTTGGGAATCGAGACGGCGCCCAGCGGACTCGTCTCGGTCATACCCCAGGCATGACGCACCTCGACCCCGTAATCATCCTGGAACTCCCGGATCATGGATTCGGGGCAGGCGGAGCCGCCGATGACCGTGCGTTTGAGCGCGGGTGCGCTCGCCGATGTTTCACGCCAGTGGGCGAGCAGCATGAGCCAGATCGTCGGCACGCCCGCGGCGAAGGTCACGTCCTCGCTCACCATCAGCTCATGAATGCTGGCGCCATCGAGTTTGGGGCCCGGCAACACCAGCTTGGCGCCAACCATTGTCGCGCCATAGGGAATGCCCCAGGCGTTGACGTGGAACATGGGGACCACCGGCAGAACGACCTCGTTCTCTCCCAGGTGCAGGACATCTGGCAGTGCGGAGGCATAAGCGTGGATCACGGTCGAGCGATGGCTGAACAGTGCGCCTTTAGGGTTTCCCGTAGTGCCCGACGTGTAACAGAGCGATGACGCCGTGTTCTCGTCGAACGTCGGCCATTCGAGGTCGTCGGAATGACCATCGATCAGGTCTTCGTAGCAGAGAACATTCGCCAGGCCCGTCTCGGGCATGTTTGCGCGATCGGTCATGACGATCACGCCCTTCAGGTGGGGTAAATCATCCGCGACTGCCTCGATCAGCGGGACGAGGTTCATGTCCACGAAGACATAGGCGTCTTCGGCGTGGTTCATGATGTAGGTGAGCTGGCTGGGGTGCAGCCGCGGGTTGAGCGTATGGGTGACGGCACCGATTCCCGACACCGCATAGTAAATCTCGAAATGGCGATGGGTATTCCAGGCCATGGTGGCGATCCGGTCGCCGAGTTTGACGTCGAGTGCCTGCAGGGCGTTGGCGAGCTGGCGTGCGCGCTTGTGGGCGTCACGATAGGTGTATCGGTGGATAGGTCCTTCGACCGTGCGGCTCACGATCTCGCGGTCGCCGGAAGCGAAGTCGGCATGCTTGAGCAGGCTCGAAATCAGCAGCGGCTTGTCCATGATTTGTCCGAGCATGAACGTCCCTCCCATTGGGTCCGGTGTTGTTCACCGGTTTCTGTGCGAAGTATCAACCGCCGCAGGGCGCGGCTCAAGGGCGTAGACGCCTAGTTTGCGACCCGCCGGAGGAAGTCGAGACACACCTGTGCGAAGCCTTCCGGGTCTTCCATCAGCGCGACATGCCCGGTTCCTTCGAGAATCTTGAGCTCGGACCCGGGAATCTGCGCGTGAATCTCTGCCGAAAGATGGGGCGACGCGATCAGGTCGAGATCGGAACAGGTCACGAGTGTCGGAACGTCGATCGCGGGCAGACGGTCATAGGTGTCGCCGACGATGCAGGCCTCAAGCTGGCCGATCCAGCCCGCGTTGACCGGCGACTTCTCGAGCAGGAAGCGGCGGTGGTCATCCATTTCTTCCACATGCTGGTCGTAATAGGCGCTGGCGTGCAGGGCCAGCATGCTGATCTCGGCCAATGCGACGCGCTGATCATGTTCGGCCAGGTACAGTCGCGTTTCCTGGAATTTCTTCAGTCGCGCGCCGTTTCGGGTCCAACTGTGGTGAATCCCGAGACTGAGAACGCGGTCGGGATGATTGAGCGCGAGTTCCTGAGAGATATGACCGCCCATCGAAAACCCCATCACATGGGCCTGTTCAATGCCGGCATGGTCCAGGATATGGGCGGCGTCATCGGCCATGTCGGCAAGGCTGTAACCCCGATCAGGTACACTCGACGCGCCGACCCCGCGATTGTCGAAGACGATTGTGCGAAACGACGGCGCGAAGTGCGGAATCTGGCCAGCCCAGAAGCCGAGATCGTGCCCGGTACCGCTGACAAGGATCAGGGCCGGCCCGTCCCCGTGCATCTCATAATTAATCTCGACGCCTTTGCGAGGTGGTGTCATCGGCATGGAAGTGCTCCGCGAGTGATGTTTCGCGCAGCATGACCATGCCCGTATACGGGTTCAAGAGGGCCGGAACGGAAAACCGCCCCGGGCCATCGCCCGGGGCGGTTCCAAAGTCCTGAAATGAGACCCTCGGGTTTGCCTGATGGCGAACCCGAGGGTTTAAACGCTTTAACCCGGAGATCTTTTCGCGAACAGCCAGAGAATGATCGCAACTGCGATCAAACCGACCACACCGTTGTCGCCGAGTGTCTGGATCAGTCCGATCAGCTCACTCACGACGCCACCAAAGAACGGCAGTTCGCCGGTGGTAAGGATATCCAGCACGATCGCGAGAGCGATGAGCAGGAGGCCAAGCTCCGTAACCTGGCCTATCCATTTTTTGACTTTCTCCATCATATTTTCGGGCATCTAGTCCCCCTTCTGGGTTATTTCAGACTTATAAGCCTTCGAACCACGACATGTTGTGATCCGCAGGAAGTATCACACAACATGTTCGAATTCTGTCAAGGTGGCGAATACAGTAGAAATATCCGATAAGAAATAAAAAATATCGGATAATCCTGAAAATAAAATAATAGAAGCGACAGGATGAATAAAAAATATAGTTAATATGAAAAATGGAGCAGATAGATAGCGTTGTATTCATTGCAGTTGACGGAAATTGTCATTTATATTTTGTTTTGTTTATAGTCGCGATGCGTCGTGAAACGGATGTGAAACTGGCGCCAAATTGGGCAGGTCATGCCGGTTCGTCATATGCGCCGATCGGAGATCGGGTTTGCACGATCCCTTCGCCTGGATGATGCCCACAAAGTGATCTCGCATGCGCCAGGCGGTTGCATTACCCGGCGTGCGGACGCTAAATCTCGACCCTATTGTTTTCCCGGCCGTCGGCATGTGGAAGACCCGGGAATCAAGAGGTAGAACGCATGCCGGAAGCATCCTTCGACAGTCGCGAGTTTCGCAACGCATTGGGCAATTTCGCGACCGGTGTCACGATTATCACGGCGAAAGGCGCAAATGGGGAACTGGTCGGGGTCACCGCCAGCTCCTTCAATTCCGTATCGCTCGACCCGCCGCTCATTCTCTGGAGCCTGGATCGCAACTCGACAAGCCTGCAGGTTATCGAGGCGGCAAGCCATTTTTGCGTGCATATCCTGAGTGATGCCCAGGGCGAGGAGTGCATGGCCTTCGCGAAATCCGGCGCCGACAAGTTTGCTGACCTGGAATACGGAGAAGGACTGGGGGGCGCGCCGCTCATCGACGGGTGTCTGGCGCGTTTCGAGTGTCGAAATGTGGTGCATCATGACGGTGGGGATCACGTCATCATCGTCGGCGAAGTCGAGCGTTTCGACGTCCAGGACGGCGACCCGCTGATTTTCTTTCGCGGGAAACTGAGCAATCTTGCCCCGCAGGCCGGAGACGCCTGAACTCCCGCGCCATTGGCTTGCTGGGAGTCCCACTGTCTCCTATTGCCCGCTATAATCGCAAAACACATCCGCGCAGTCGGATGCCGGAAAAGAGGCGCTCGCGCCCATGGAGGAGAATTCGGTCATGAAAACCCTGGACCACTGGATTAACGGAGCGGCCGCTTCGGGCACATCAGATCGTATGGGGCCCGTGTTCAACCCGGCGACGGGCGAGCAGGTGGGGCAGGTGCATTTGGCGAACGGCGCAGATGTCGATGCAGCCGTCGCGGCCGCGAAAGCCGCATTGCCCGAATGGTCGGCGACGCCGCCGCTGCGGCGCGCCCGGATCATGTTCCGCTTCAACGAGCTGATTTTGCAGCACACCGATGAATTGGCCGAGTTGATCACCCTGGAACATGGCAAGACGATCGAGGATGCCAAGGGCGACATCCTGCGTGGCCGCGAGGTCGTCGAGTATGCATGCGGTATTCCGCATCTTCTGCGTGGGGACTTTACCGAGGACGTGGGAACGGGCGTGGATGCCTATTCGATCCGCCAGGCGGTCGGGGTCTGTGCCGGAATTACCCCGTTCAATTTCCCGGCGATGATCCCCTTGTGGATGTTCCCGTTGTCGATCGCTTGCGGCAATACTTTCATCCTCAAGCCGTCCGAGCGTGACCCGTCATGCCCCCTCCGCCTGGTTGAACTGGCCCACGAGGCGGGCGTTCCGGAAGGTGTCGTCAACATGGTCAACGGCGACAAGGAGGCTGTCGATGCTCTCCTCACCCATGCCGATGTCGACGCGGTTTCCTTTGTCGGTTCGACCCCGGTTGCTTCATACATCTACGCCACGGCAGCCGAGCACGGAAAGCGTGTGCAGGCACTCGGCGGCGCGAAGAACCATATGGTCGTGATGCCCGATGCGGATATCGAGCAGGCGAGCGATGCGTTGATCGGGGCCGGTTACGGATCTGCCGGCCAACGCTGCATGGCGGTCTCCGTCGCGGTTGCCGTCGGCGATGACACGGCGGATGCCCTGGTGGGCAATCTGACGCCCAAGATCCAGGAATTGAAGATCGGCCCGGGGAATGCGGACGATATCGAAATGGGACCGGTTGTCACCAAGCAGGCCCATGACCGTATTCTGAACCTGATCGATCAGGGCGTGGCCGATGGCGCGACCCTCGCGGTGGATGGTCGCGGCCTGAAACTACAGGGTTACGAGAACGGCTACTTCATGGGCGGGACCCTGTTCGATCATGTCACCGAGGATATGAGCGTCTACAAGGAAGAGATTTTCGGACCGGTCCTGGCCGTGGTTCGCGCCAAGGACTACGAAAGCGCGCTCGACATGGTGAACCGCAACGAATACGGCAATGGCACCGCGATTTTCACCAAGGACGGCGATGCTGCGCGCGACTTTACCGAGCGGGTGCAGATCGGAATGGTCGGCGTGAACGTGCCCATTCCGGTGCCGGTCGCCTATCACAGTTTCGGCGGCTGGAAACGGTCTCTATTCGGCGACACCCACATGCACGGCATGGAAGGAGTCCGCTTCTACACGCGTCTCAAGGCGGTCACATCGCGTTGGCCCAAGTCCGGCGTGCGTGAAGGCCACAGCCTCAATATGCCGACAATGCAGTGACCGCGAACGGCGACACGCCAAAAATTCGCCTCACCGGGGTGACGCGCAGCTTCGATGGCCTGCGCGCTCTCGATGCGGTGGATATCGAACTTGAGCCCAGGCAATCCCTCGTTCTGATCGGTGGTTCGGGCAGCGGAAAATCGCTGTTGCTCAAATGCATTCTCGGCCTGGTCGCGCCGGACGCGGGATCCATCGAAGTCGATGGCGCCGAGACCGTCGGCATGCCGGAAAACCAGCGCATGGACTGGATGCGGCGGTTCGGGGTTCTGTTCCAGCGTCAGGGATTGTTCGACAGCATGACGGTTTGGGAGAATGTTTCCTTCCGGCTGCTGCAGGAGAGCGGCACGTCGCGGCGTGAGGCGCGTGCGATCGCGGTTGAGAAGCTGAAGCAGGTTGGTTTGCCCGCGGATACCGCTGATCTCTCGCCGTCTGAACTTTCGGGCGGTATGCAGAAACGCACCGGTCTGGCGCGCGCCATTGCGACCGATCCCGAAATTCTGTTCCTCGACGAGCCGACGGCGGGGCTCGATCCGATCATGAGCAATATCATCAGCGACCTGATCAATGACCGGGTCGATGACCTGGGCGCGAGTGTGATTTCAATCGTTAGCGATTTGGCCGTTGTCCGCAGGATCGCCGACAATGTTGCGATGTTGCATGAGGGCCGGGTGGTGTGGCGCGGGCCGGTGGCCGAACTCGACGAGACGGACAATGCCTATGTGCGCCAGTTCGTCAGTCAGTCGATAGAAGGTCCGATCCGGATGCCGGCGCTTGCCGGCTAGCGCCGATTAATCGGCTTCAACGTCGCCCAGCAGATCCCAGATTTCGGCGCGACATGGAATGGCGCCGCGGCCGCCGGGTTTCGAACATTTAAGACCCGCTGCGGCAATGGCAAACCGTGCCGCCAAATCCAGGCTTTTCTCCTCGCCGACAGCCAGCGCGAGCGCCCCGAGAAACACATCCCGGGCGCCGAGTTTATCCACGACCGGCAGGTCAAGCGCAGGGGTGGTTTGCAACTGGCCATCCTCGTCGAGCCAGCTGAACCCGTTCCAGCCGGCGGTGACGCCAACACGGGCTTCGGTCGTCGAGGCGGCGGCCTCTAGACCGGCCCTTACGTCTGTTGTGCCCGAATGCTGGAGTAAACCGGCATAGGAGAAGACAACATGGCTGGCCATCTCGATCAGCTCGCGGGGCACCGGGTTGGGGCCGGCTTCGCCGTCCAGGATTGCGGGAATTCGGTGGTCGTAGGCATTCTGAAGTGCGGGGATCGCAGCTTCGGGCCAGCGAGGATCGACCAGAATGGCACTTGTGTCCTCGATCCTGCCGAATGGAAGCCAGCTCGCATCGGTATCCAGGCCGCGCCCGCCAAAGATCGTTTCGTGTCTCTCACCGGTGGCGTCTATGAGGATAGAGGAGACAGGTGATTGCGCGCCGGGCACGAGACGAACCTGTTCGGTCTGAACCCCGTGCCGCTTGAGGCCTTCGAGCACCTGCAGCCCGGTCTCGTCGTCTCCAAGCCGTCCTCAGAAGGCCGAAAAACCGCCCAACCGAACGACTGTGACACTCGCGGTTGCCGCAGTACCGCCACCATACTGATTGAAATCTTGTGCGAAGGAGAGTTCGCCCCCTGCCAGATCGAAATCGCCCTCGAAGACGTGATCCAGGAACGCGATGCCGACACAGGTGACCTCAGCCATGGTTCTTCTCAGACCTCGGAGGTGCCGTAATAGAGAGCGGCCGCATGTTGCGCTTCGGCAAAAAACAGCCAGCGTTCGATCAGAATGCCGAGGGTTGTGAAAATCAATGCGAGAAAAGATGCCGCCGTCGCCAATGGCGCGGGCAAGAGGCCGGCGATGAACAGGGCGAGTGCGGTGGCAACGCCGCCAATGACGAGCGCGATTTTCCGAAGCCGGGCGGCGTGTTTTCGCGCGATTGTGTAGCCCATTTCGCGCATCACATAATTCTCGCTGCTGTGCGGCGACTCCAGCAGCCGGACCTTGCCGATCGTGCCGAGGCCGGTCGCCGATTCCGCCGTCGCGACAGGTTTGGCGGTATCGATCTGGTGCCAATAGACGATTTTCAGCATCCAGGCCGAAAGCGTAATCACGGCGGTAATCCAGGCAACAAGGCCGGGTGTTTCCCAGAATATCGATGAAATGGCGATCACCAGTACGGCGCCGGTGGACAGGGAGAATGCAAGATAGACGGGTACGACCAACGGGTTCGACCAGCGCGGGATCGCCCGCAGGCTGGCGTAGATCATTCCCGTGCAGCCTACGGTAACAAGGCACAGGCCCGCCGCGATCAGCCCGAACCATATCCAGACGGGTCCATGGTCGGCAAAAAATAGCGAGCCCACGGCAAAGACCAGAATTGGCACATAGGTCAGCAGGGCAGCGACACCTTCGCGCGAAAGCCAGGAGGATCGCCACTGGCTGAGCGCGCGCCATGCCCGTTCGGGATGGCCCAGATGGAAGGTCGACGAGAGCAAGCCGGCCGTGATCAAGGCCAACGAAACAATGATCACCGACGCTCCAAGGGCCAGGGTCAGTGGAACAATACCCAGCAACACGAGCAGCACGAGCCACACGATGGCGCCATAGCCGGCGCCCGATGCGGTTGTGAAGAAAATGACGGAGTAGGCGGGGTTCATGGAGTTCGGCGAAGCTTGAGTTAGCGGGAGAGCATTCGATCGACCCAATTGAGGAAGTCGCTGCCGGTGTCGGTGGAAGTCGGAGTGTTTTCAGCTGCGGGCGCCGGTGTTTCGAGATCATGGCGTGTCGATGCGCGCGGCGGCAGATACTTGTTCACGGGCTGCATGCCCATTTCGGGCATCAGGTCGTATCCGCCGCGTTCCTCGACGAGTTGGCTGACGTCGGAGTTCGGATCCCCGAGATCACCGAAATGCCGCGCGGAGGCCGGACAGGTCGACACACAGGCCGGCAGGCGGTCTTCTGGCGGCAGATGCTGGTTCTCGATCCGATCGATGCAAAGCGTGCATTTTTTCATCACGCCGTCGGCGTAGTCATACTCGCGCGCGCCATAGGGGCAGGCCCAGGAGCAGAGTTTGCAACCGATACACGTGTCGGCGTTGACCAGAACGATGCCGTCGTCCTCACGCTTGTAGGAGGCGCCGGTCGGACAAACGGTGACGCAGGCCGGTTCTTCGCAATGCAGGCAACTGCGCGGGAAATGAACGGTTCGCCCGCTGCCCCCGTCTCCCGCCTCGAAGCTGTGGACCCGGTTGAACCAGACACCATGTGGGTCCGCGCCATAAGGCTCTTCATCCGTCAAGGGAGCCGAATGTCCGCCGGTGTTCCATTCCTTGCAGTTGACCGCGCAGGCATGGCATCCGACGCAGATATCCAGGTCGATGACCAGGCCGAGCTTGCGGCCGTTGGTGTTGGTGGGAAGGCTGGTCATGAGTCGCCTCCGCCGCGATTCCGTCGCCAGTTTGAGACGGGAAGAAAACGTGCGCCGAACCGCAGCCTCTTCGCGGCCTCGCTAACGCCGGGCGCGCGCGGAGCGATGCCGTTGTCCGAGGGATCATTCGCGAGGGTCGTGTCGCTTCCGTCGTCCTTGACGATCCGTACCCGCAGGTCGAACCACGCCGCCTGACCGGTGATCGGGTCCGTGTTTCCGAACCGATAGCCGTCTTTCGGCGGCAACAGGTCGGTGATGAGGTGGTTGAGCAAGAAGCCCTTGTTCGATTCCGGCGCATCGGGAGACAGGTTCCAGGCCCCGCGCTTCTTGCCGATCGCATTCCATGTCCAGACCGTGTTGCCGTTGACGCCCTCCATGAGCGCGAGCCTGGCCTTGATGCTGCCATAGGGACTCTCGACGCGAACATCGTCGCCGTCTTGGAGCCCCTGATCTTCCGCAGATTCCCGGTTCATGTAGAGCTTGTTCCACCCATGGATCTGGCGCAGCCAGGCATTCTGCGATCCCCAGGAGTGGTACATCGCCATGGGGCGCTGGGTCAGCGCGTGGATCGGGAAAGTCTCGGGATCAGTTTGCGATTCCTCGAACGGCGCGTACCAGATAGGGAGAGGGTCGAAAGTCTCGGCGATGCGGTTGCGGTACCTGACAGGCGGCACCACGTTGCCCAACCCCTGGCCGGCGAGTTTGAAGCGTTGCAGCGGCTCGCTGTAGAGCTGCAATACAATCGGATCGGCCGCCGCAATCCACCCCATTTTCGCGGCCTTGTCGAGATAGGCGCGGTTGCTGTGCTTGTAGTAGCGCTCGTCCGGTGCGAACTCCTCACTCCAAAAACAGCCATTCTCGATGTAGCGATCAAGCTGGTTTTCATTCGGTGCACCATTGCCGTGTGACGACCCGTCCTCGCCTCGCCAGCCGGCCAGCGGGCCGATGCCCGGTGCGCGTTCGTGATGAACCAGATAATCGGCATAGCCGCCGGGATATTTCGGTGTGCCGGTGTCGGTCGTGAAGGCTGGAAGGCCGAGCCGGGCACCCAGATCGATCAGCACGTCCTGGAACGGCCTTACATTGCGATCGGGCGTGACCACCGGTTGGCGTATGGCGTCGGCAGGCCCGTCGGCGCTGCAGATCGGGCGGTCGAGAAGGCTGACGCAGTCCCAGCGTTCCAGATAGGTCGTGTCGGGCAGGATCAGGTCGGCATAGGCGATCATTTCCGACTGAAAGGCATCGGAATAGATGATCTTCGGGATCTTGTACTCACCGGTTTCCGGGTCGGTGTCGGTGAGCATCTCGATGGTTTCGGTGGTGTTCATCGACGAGTTCCAGCTCATGTTCGCCATGAACATGAACAGGACATCGATCGGGTACGGATCGCCTGCCCAGGCATTCCGGATGACCATGTGCATCATGCCGTGGGCAGCCAGCGGGGCGTCCCAGGAATAGGCCTTGTCGATGCGCAGCGCTTCGCCCTGATCATCAATCAGCAGATCTTCCGGGCTGGTGATAAACCCCAAAGGCGGCCCCGCCATCGGTGCGCCAGGCGATACCTGATGTGGTTTACCAGCCGGTTTGGGGCCGGGCGGTGCCGGGCGTGGGAAGGGCGGTTTGTAACGAAATCCGCCGGGGCAATCGATGCTGCCCAGCAGCATCTGCAGCAGATGAATCGCACGGCAGGTCTGGAAGCCGTTCGAGTGAGCGGAGATACCGCGCATGGCATGCATCGAGACCGGGCGTCCGATAATTTTGTCGTGCTTGCGCCCGGCCCAATCCGTCCACGCCACGTCGAGGGAGATTTCCTGTTCGAATGCCGCGTGGGCCAGCTCGGCGGCGATCCGGCGAATGCGCTCGGCATCGATACCCGTCTGCTCGGCGACCGCCTCGGGGCTGTAGGCGGCGTCGAGATATCGGTCGAGCAAGAGCTGGAAGGCGGGCACGGCCTCGGCGTCCGATCCGCCGTCACCGGGCGCTGCTTCGTGCAGGGGAAAACGCCCACGCATCGCCGGTGAGATATCGATCCTGCCCGCATCGACGAGCTGATCGGTGTTGCGGTCGTAAGCAAGCGGCTTGCCGTCGCGGCCACGGACGAACAGCCCGTGATCCGCCGTGCCCGGCGCATGCCGCACGAGCCAGTGCGCATTTGTGTAGCGCGCCAGGAAATCGAGATCGACGTTGCCGGTGCGGACCAGCTCGTGGATGAGCGCCATGACCAGCAATCCGTCGGTACCCGGCCGGACACCGACCCATTCGTCGGCGATTGCGGAGTACCCGGTGCGGACCGGATTGACTGAGACGAACTTTGCGTCGCCCTTGGTCTTAAGCTTACCCAGCCCCGCTTTGATCGGGTTTGAATCATGATCTTCAGCGACCCCGAACATCATGAAATATTTGGTGTTTTCCCAGTCCGGCTCGCCGAACTCCCAGAACGAACCACCGATCGTGTAGATGCCGGCTGCGGCCATGTTGACCGAGCAGAACCCGCCATGTGCGGCATGATTGGGGGTCCCGAACTGGCTCGCCCAGAAGCCGGTCAGAGACTGGCTTTGATCGCGGCCGGTGAAGAAGGCAAGCTTGCGCGGATCCCGGCGGCGAATGTCGCCCAGCCACTCGGTCGCAGTGTCCAGAGCCTCTTCCCAGCTTATCGTTTCGAATTCACCGGAACCGCGTGGTCCGACCCGGCGCAGCGGCTGGGACAGACGCGCCGGCGAATAGTGTTGCATGATGCCGGCGGACCCCTTGGCACACAAAACCCCCTTGTTGACCGGGTGGTCGCGGTTGCCCTCGATGTAGCGGATCGCACCTTCTTTCAGATGGACCTTGATGCCGCAGCGGCATGCGCACATGTAACAGGTGGTTGTCTTCACCTCGTCCGAGACGATGGGTGATTGGTCGACCTTCTCGTAGCGGTCGTCAGGCCGGATATCGTCGGGCATCAGTTAAATACTCAGACCAGTGTGTCGATTTGCTCATCGGTTAACCCGCCGGGAATGATCGTCACGGGGATGCGAAGCTGGCCAATCGCCTTTTTGGTGAGGTGATTGATCAAGGGGCCGGGGCCGCGTCGTCCCGTCGAGGCGGCGAGCACAAGTATCCGAATGTCCTTTTCTTCCTGGACCAGTTCGACAATGGCGGATTTGGTCTCGCCACCGCGCAGGTAGAGGATGGGGGGGCCTTCGTACAAGCGCGAGACTTCTGCGGCATGCTCCTGCAACAGTTGCTCGGCTTCCTCGCGCGCTTCGGCCTGCATCAGGTTGCCGACCGCGGCCCAGTGCTGAAAATCCGAGTCCCGTATGACGCGGACGAGGCCGACCCGCCCGCCGGTGCGCCGCGCGCGCAGGCTCGCCCAACGGAGCGCGACACGCATCTCCGGGGAATTGTCGACGACCACGAGAAAGACGGCTGCCCGCTCTTCGGCGGGTTTGTCGCTTGTCGGCGGCTGGGGGCTGGTAGGCGAATCGGACATGACGATCAAACCTTACGGAACACGAAGCCGGCGAACCAGCCGGCAATCAGCGCGATAATGACGGCGATCAGGCCGTAGAGGGGCGCATGCTGGAAAGCGAACTCGGTGATCTTGGCCTCCATCCCGACCTTGCGGACCTGCAGGAGGGATTCCGAGCGGTCGGCGATCTCACCGTTGCGCACCAGATACACAGTGATTGCATAGTCCCCGGTCGGGACGTTCGCTGGGAGAGCGACCCGGGTCCGGAACAGAAGCCCGCCGCGAAAACTCACATCCCGCAGGCCGTCTGTGTAAAGCTGGCTGCGTTGTTTGTTGCGGATCAGCGCCGCGCGGAATGCCTCTTCCTTGTCCAGGGACGTGAGGAAGTGCGGGTTGAAGGCGATATGGTCCGTGCCGATCTGATTGGCGTCGAGTATCGGCTCGGGCAGCAGGTCTTCGAGGGGCGCCGAGGCGGCGACATGGTAGAAACCCGGGGCATCGTCGAAGACCAGCTCGGACGCATTCACCCAGATTCCCGCCACCCGTTCCTTGCGGCGGACAATGACCTGGCTGTCGGGTGCACGCACCACCACGATGACATCGCCATCGCCTTCCGTGGCTCCGAACAGGAGGACGTCGGCGCCCTTGAAGCCGGTACTGATGCCGATAAGGTCCTGGCTCAGGTCGATGGCCAGTGCGTTGTCGCGTGCGGCATCCGCCGGGATTTGCAGCAGGACCAATGCGGCCGCGATGGCGACGACCCCGCGCAAGGAGCCGAATATTCGAAACGGGTGGAAACGGCGAGGTTGCATGCTCATAGGCCGAACCCGGGTGTTTCGCTGATCGAGTAGATATCTTCCGGCGTGGAGACCAGGTCGAAACCGATCTTGGCGCAGACCCCGAGCACCATAAGGGCCAACAGACCGCGAAGTTCCTCCCCGCGAAGACGACCGCTCACCTTGGTACCCAACTGCGCCCCGATCACGGCGCCGGTGAGCAACAGCAGCGCGAGCACCACATCGACGGTCTGGTTGTTGACCGCTTGGAGGAAGGTGACGTTCGCGGTGACGAAGATAATCTGGAAAAGCGATGTCCCGACAACAACAGCGGTCGGCATGCCCAGGATATAGATCATCGCGGGGACCATCAGAAACCCGCCACCGACACCCATGATGGCCGCGAGGATGCCGACGAAAAAGCCGATGCCCAGCGGCAGCAGGGCGCTGATGTAGAGCCGCGAACGGCGGAAGCGCATTTTGAACGGCAGGCCGTGGAGCCAGGTGTGCTGGTGCAGTTTGCCGCGCGTGGCAGTACCCGCGCGCATGCGAAAGATCGCCCGGGCGCTTTCGAACAGCATCAGGAAGCCGACGATCCCGAGGAACAGGACGTAGCTGAGCTGGACCAACAGGTCGACCTGACCGATTTCCCGGAGGAACGTGAATATTCCGACACCGAACGCGGATCCTGCAAAACCGCCGACGGTCAGGACGGCACCCATCTTGAAGTCGACATTTCCACGCCGCATATGGGCAAGCACGCCGGACACCGAAGCCGCGACAATCTGGTTGGCCTCGGTCGCCACGGCGACCGCCGGCGTGATGCCGATGAAGATCAGCAGCGGGGTCATCAAAAATCCGCCGCCGACGCCGAACAACCCGGACAGAAACCCAACGCCGCCGCCCATCAGGAGGATGAGGAAAACGTCGACCGACATTTCGGCGATGGGGAGGTATATCGTCATTTTATCCGTACGTGATCGATTGGACCGTTTTCGGCCCGGCTATTATTCTTGGGCCTGTATCAGCCGGTCTCGACCGGAAAGTCCGCCGACATCCACTCAAGGATACCGCCGGACATTCGATAGATGGTTCCTGGGTGTCCGCCAGCGACGAGCTGCTCTGCCGCAACGCCGCATCGTTGGCCGATGCGGCAATGCAGGATCAGGTCCTGGCCATCGGCCGGCGTTATCTTTGATGGATCGAAGTTCGAAAGTGGGACCAGCTGTGCACCGGCAATGCGTATCTGGGCGTTCTCATGTGGTTCGCGCACATCCACAACATAGGCGCTGCCGCCGGCGATACGTTCGCGCACTTCGCCGGGGTAGAGCATGACGATTTGGGGTGCGGGCGGGGTGTCAGACATCAAGCATTCGTTCCCTGGCTGCCGGCCGACCGGGTGGGGTCTGCATCGGCACAGTAGATATCATAGAGAGTGCCCAGGACAGCTTGGGCTTCTTCGCTCGAAATCGAATAGAAGATCGTCTGGGCATCCCGTCGCGTTTTGACCAGATGTTCGCGACGCAGCCGTGCGAGATGCTGGGAGAGGGCGGACTGGCTCAACCCGACCAGCGGCTCGAGTTCACCGACGGACTTTTCACCCTGGCTCAAATAGCACATGATCAGCAGCCGGCGCTCGTTTGCCAGCGACTTGAGCAGGCGGCTTGCCTGCCCTGCCTTTTCCTGAAGTGCCGAGGGATCCATAGGCGGGTCCATTCTGGAGTCCATCGGATTAGTGTATTCGTATATTAGAAAACCGGTCAATGTGAAGTGATGCCCGAAATGCAATCCGACGACGACCAAATGCTCGACACCAGCGGCCTCAAATGTCCGCTCCCTGTTCTGAAGGCCAAGAAGGCACTCAAGACGATGGCTCCCGGCGCCACGTTGCGGGTGATCGCATCCGATCCCGGCTCGGTTCGGGATTTTGCGCACTTCTGCGAAGCGACGGGTGACACCCTGCTGGAATCAACGGAGGGTGACGGCATTTACACCTTCCGGATCTGCAAGGGAGGGGATGCATGAACGTCGACGGGCAGCCCTACCGCACAATCTGGTTGGGAGCGGATGGTTGGTCGGTCGAGATCATTGACCAGACAAAGCTGCCCCATCGGTTTGAGATCGAATGTCTTCGATCACTCGATGATGCCGCCCACGCCATCCGCGCGATGCTCGTGCGCGGCGCGCCCCTGATTGGCGCGACGGCCGCCTACGGGATGGCGCTGGCGATGCGCGAAGACAGTTCCGACGGTGGGCTCGACAATGCTTACGACGTCCTGATGGACACACGCCCGACGGCGGTGAATTTGCGCTGGGCGCTGGATGACCTTCGGGGGCGGTTGCGCAGCCAGCCACACGATATTCGGGCCGCGCTGGCTTATGCGCGTGCCGCCGAGATATGCGACGAGGATGTGGCGATCTGTAGTGCCATCGGCGACCATGGGCTGGCCCTCATCCGGGCCGCCTGCGATGCGTCACCCGGCGATGGGCCCGTGAACATCCTGACCCACTGCAATGCAGGGTGGCTTGCGACGGTCGATTGGGGCACGGCCCTGGCGCCCATTTACAAGGCACATGATCTGGGAATACCGGTACATGTCTGGGCAGATGAAACACGTCCGCGCAACCAGGGTGCTGCACTCACATCCTGGGAGCTGGGCCGTCACGGGGTCTCGCATGCGGTGGTGGCGGACAATGCCGGCGGCCACATGATGCAGCATGGGCTTGTGGACCTCTGCATCACCGGGACCGATCGCACGACCGCGTCGGGTGATGTGGCGAACAAGATCGGCACTTACCTCAAGGCGCTGGCCGCACATGACAATGGCGTGCCCTTTTATGTCGCCCTGCCGTCGCCGACGATCGATTGGACGCTCAGCGACGGGGTCCGAGATATTCCGATTGAGCAGCGTGATCAGGAAGAGGTGACGCATATCTCCGGTAAGACGGCGTCGGGCGATGTTGTGTCGGTCCAGCTCACGCCGGATGGAACCGCGTCGGCGAACCATGCTTTCGACGTCACCCCAGCCCGTCTCGTGACGGGCTTAATCACCGAGCGGGGTGTCTGCCCCGCCAGTGCAGAGGGACTGGCGGGGCTGTTCCCCGATTCAGGCGCCGCGGCCTGACATATGGGCCTAGCGGGGCGTCGCGTCGCCGCCGTCCACAATCACCAGTTCATTCTGGGCAATCCCGGGCACTCGGCGGAATTTGGCGGCTTCGACATATTCGGGAGAGTTGAAGCAGGCCTCGGCGTCGTCCAGGGAATCGAACTCGATCACGACGAAGCGCTCATAGGTGGTCTCGCCTTCGAGCACCCGTTTCTCGCCGCCGCGGGCCAAGACCCGGCCGTTGTATTTGGCCAGGATGCCGGGGATGTGGTCGGTGTATTTCTTGTACTCAACGGGATCGTTGATCTTCGAACGTGCGAGCCAATAGGCGGGCATAATTACTCTCCAATGTCTGAGTGATTTCAGGATCTATCGCGCGTCGGCGATCGGCGGCAAGGATATCAGATAAGTCGCGATGGCTTGTAAGTCATCGGCCGTCAGCTTGCTCGTGCTTTCGTCGATCACATCTGTCATGGCGCCGCCGGCAAAATCGCCGTCCGGCAGAAGGCCAATTTCCAGCATGGAAACGATATCGTCTTCGCTCCAATCGCCGATACCGCCCGGGCCGGGCGTGATATTGGGCACCGCGTCGCCCTCGGGGCCATTGGGGTTGCCGGCCAGCGGCCGGTCGGAATCCACCACCCCCAGGATGTTTCGCGGCGTGTGGCACTCACCACAATGACCCGGCCCATTGACGATATATGCACCGCGATTCCAGGCGTCGCTCTGTGTTGGGTCGGGCGTGAAGGGCGTGTCGTCGAAGAACAGCAACTTCCAGCCGAACATGCTGGCGCGGATGCCGAATGGGAAGGGCAGGTCATGGTCGGGAACGGCGTTGCGCACCGCGGGCACCGTATCGAGATAGGCCTTGAGGTCGAGGATGTCCTGTTCGGTCATGCGCGCGTAGGAGGTGTAGGGAAATGTCGGATAGTAGTGACCGCCTTCCGGGGATTTTCCCTCGCGCAACGCGCGGACGAAGTCTTCGTCGCTCCAGTTGCCGATGCCCGTCTCTGCATCGGGAGTGATGTTCGGTGTGAAAAAGGATCCGAAATCGGTCTTCAGTTCGCGTCCGCCCGCCAGAAAGGCGCCGCCTTCGGGTACGGTGTGGCAGGCGATGCAACCGGCGAGGTTCAACATGTACTCGCCGCGCGTGGCGTCGCCGGTCTCGGCGAGCGCGGGAGACGAACCCAGGAGGCAAATCAGAACCGGTATTGTCTTGATCATCGTTTTCATAAGTTGATCCTAGCAAAAAAAATCGCCCGGCAGAGCCGAGCGATTTTTCATTCGGTTTTACGAGCCAGTTTAGACTTTCGGACCCCGGTACGCCTTGTGGCATGCACCACAGGTCGCGCCAATCTTGCCGACAACGGCTTTCGGGTCAGAACCCAGCTTACCGGCTGCTGCGTCGGCGGCGATGCTGTCAGCCGCTGCCTTCATGGCATTCGACTTGGCGGTGAAATCGTCGAAATTTGTCCAGATTTCGGCCTTGGCGCGACTGGCGCCCGGCTTGCCGTCCTTGAAGAGGGCGGGAATTTCAGCCGCGGTTGCGCTGATCTTCGCAGCAGCTTCCTGAGCTGCCGATGCGTTGCCGCCGGCGACGGCGCCGCCGAGAGCCTTCATCGAGCCACCCAGGGATTTCATGGCGGCGTTGCGGTCGGCGTGATTGTCGGCCGAGACGTCGGTGCTGCTGAACGACGTAAATGCGACCGCGAGTGCCAAGGCAGCACCCGCGACCAGGCCGAGTTTGGAAAGTTTGCGAACGGTGAACATATGTATCTCCCAGTTCCCCATAAACGTGATGTCGTCACCCGGCTAGGGACCGGCACGACCAACCCACGAAACAACGTAAACCACTGGATTACCAACGGAAACAGCGAGCTTTCACGCGAACGTGAACCAAAATGCCGAAACTGACTCAATCTTGTGTGAGTGGGGGAATAAAGCTGCGTCGAGGCTGTTAACGTGCATGTGTGTTCGACACCCTCAACACGGTAGGAGAGACGTTATGAGAGCATTTCGAGTCGCAGTCGGGGGGCTGGTATTGGCCGGTGCAATCCATGCGCAAGGTCCGGCAATCGCCGCCGACGACCAGCTCACAGTGATCGAATTGTTCACATCGCAAAGTTGCTATTCCTGTCCGCCGGCCGAGGCCTATCTCGGCGAACTCGCGGAAGAGGAGGATATCCTCGCGCTCGAATATCACGTCGATTACTGGGACCGCTTGAACTATGGCCGGCATGGCCGCTGGAAAGATGTTTTCTCGGCCCCGGAGATGACCGAACGCCAGCGTTCGTATAACGCGGAGATTCGAAACACCCGCAGCGTGTACACGCCACAGATGGTGATCGACGGACGAACGGAGGCGGTTGGTTCTCGCCGTGGGGAAGTCCAGAGACGAATCTCCAGTGTGCGCAAGGACGATCAACCACGGGTGTCGGTCGAGGTTGCCGCTGCCGCCAACGGCGGCTTGGCGGTCTCTGTCGGGGACGTGCCTGACGGAAAGGCGGATGTCTGGCTGGTCACGTTTATCCGGGAAGTCACAACGAAGGTCGCGCGTGGCGAGAACCACGGCAAGACGTTGACGAACCACAATATCTTTCGCGAGGTGCGCCGCATTGGCCGTTGGGACGGAAAAATGACCGCGATCGACGTGACGGACCTGGCGCTCGAAGACGGCCAGAGCTGTGCGATCCTGGTGCAGGACGGCAAGGTGGGGCCGGTTCTCGGGGCGGCTTATTGTCCGGCTGGTGCCGGCGGTGTTGCGTCGTAACAAACCCTTCAGCGGGCGAGTTTGTCGGCGCTGAGTGTTCGCAGATTCTCCGCGTTTTCCAGGTACCAGGCATAGGTGCGCTCAACACCTTCGCGCAGGCTGATCTTCGATTGCCAGCCGAGTTCGGTCAGACGGCTCACGTCGACCAGTTTGCGCAGGGTGCCATCCGGGCGTGAGGTGTCGTACTCGAAAGCCCCGGAATAGCCGACCACATCTGCGACGAGTGTCGCGAAGTCGGCGATGGATATGTCCTCGCCCGTGCCGATATTGACGAAAGGTTCGTCGGAATAATTGTTCATCAGATAGATACAGGCATCGGCCATGTCGTCGGCGAACATGATCTCGCGTTTCGGTGTGCCCGTGCCCCAGATCGTGACCTGTTCCGCGTTCGACAGCTTCGCCTCATGCATCCGGCGGATCATGGCGGGCGCCATGTGGGACGTCTCATAGTCGAAATTGTCGCCGATCCCGAAGAGATTGGTCGGTTGCACGCTGATCGCATCGAAGCCGTATTGCCGACGATAGGCCTGACACATCTTGATTCCGGCAATCTTGGCCACGGCGTACCACTGGTTGGTTTCCTCCAGCGGCCCCGTCAGCATGTATTCTTCCTTCATGGGCTGAGGGGCATCGCGGGGCATGATGCAGGTTGAGCCGAGGAACAGCATCTTCCTGGCGCCGGCGCGATAGGCGGTGTCGATCAGGTTCGTTTGAATCTTCAAGTTGCCGGCTATGAAGTCCGCCGGATACTGATCGTTCGCCAAGATGCCGCCAACGATCGCCGCCGCATCGAGCACATAGTCCGGTTTCTCCGCATCGAAGAATTCCCGCACGGCCGCCTGTTCGGTCAGGTCGAGTTCGGCGCTGGTCCGGGTCACGATGTTGCCATGGCCCGCGGCTTCGAGTTGCCGGATCAGCGCCTGGCCGACGAGCCCGCGATGTCCCGCAACATATATCTTTGCATCCTGTTCCATGTTCCCGATCGCTTGGTGTTACTTGACGTACTTGCGGAATTCCGGCTTGCGGCGTTCCTGGAATGCGCGGCCGCCTTCCTTGGATTCCTCGGACGCGTAATACAACTTCAGGGCCTCGAATCCCATCGCGCCGATCCCCTTGATATGGTCGGTGTCGGCGTTGAACGACCGTTTGGCGATGGACAGTGCGGTTGGGCTCCGGTCCATAAGGTCGGCGCACCAGCGGTCCACCTCGGCGTCCAGGTCCTTGTCCGGAACGACGGCGTTCGCCAGGCCCATCTCGAGCGCCTCGCGGGCGGTGTATTGTCGGCACATGTACCAGATTTCGCGCGCCTTCTTTTCGCCGACGACCCGCGCGAGATAGGCGGTGCCAAAGCCAGGATCAACCGAGCCCATGCTCGGGCCGACCTGGCCGAAGATCGCGCTCTCGCCGGCGATCGTCAGGTCACACACCGTGGCGATGACGTTGCCGCCGCCAATGGCATAACCGCGCACCTTGGCGATTACCGGTTTCGGGACGTCGCGGATCAAGCCCTGGAACTCCTCGATGGGAATGCCGGTGGTCCCCCGGCGGCTGCCATAGCCGTCGGTGGCCTTGTTCTCGAGCGACTGATCCCCGCCTGACGAGAAGGCACGATCGCCGGCACCTGTGATCACCACGACGCCCACCGACTTGTCCCAGCCGGCGTCTTGCAGCGCGTCAATCATTTCCTCGATCGTGTGACCGCTGAATGCGTTGAGCTTATCCGGACGGTTTATCGTGATGGTCGCGACGCCGTCGCGGGTTTCGTACAATATGTCGTCAAAGCTCATGGCTGCGCTTCCCTTCGTTGGTCACAATCATAGCCGCAAAGCTTGATTATCGCCCATTTGGTTATAGTTGAGTTGGCAACACGCAGCACATATTTGGAGACTGCCGAATGCCCCAGAAAGCGAAGAAGACTTCTGATCAACGCCCGCCGGTCGCAGTGGGACATGTTTCGCTGCACGTAAAGGATGTGCCGCAGGCAAGCGAGTTCATGCAAGTGCTCGGCCTGCGGTCGGTTTTCGAGGCCCCGAAATTTGCGGTTCTGGAGTTGCGTGGCGGTACCCATCTGATCCTCAACAAGTCGCGCCGGAAGATTAAGGCTGGAGATATCGCGCCCGTTGACCTGATGGTCGATGACATCAAGGCCATGCGCGATTACTGCAAGAAGCAGAAACTCAAGCCGTCGAAAATCACGTCCGGTTCCATACATAGCTCTTTCTATGTGCCCGGGCCCGACGGGTGGTCGATCAAGATCACGTCGTCGCATACTTCGGGTCGTCCTGTCTGACCCGGCATCGATGCCTGTGTCACAAGCGTCGTGAATGGAACTGATCTTCTGAAAAAAAATCCCGAACCGCTAATTTCCCTGCCATTCAAGGGACAGGAGTGCGGTTTTGCCTGATCGTTTCGGACCCCGCGGTGTCATGGCGGTCGTGATTTCGGTGCAGAATGCAAACATGCAACCGGAATACGAACTGATGCGCCCTGCGGGCGTCAGCCATCAGATGTACCGGTTCGATATTTCGGATCACGACAAGGTGCCGGACGCGGTCCTGCGTGTGGTTCCCGATACGCTGCGATGCTGGCCGGATGTGATTGTCGGCGGCAATTCGCTCGAGATGCGTGACTGGTCGGATGCGCAGCAGGTCGAATACCGGGCGGCGTTCGAAGCACAGGCGAATGGCGTGCCGGTGGTCCTCGCTACCGATGCAACGATCGCCGCGCTGAAGACAGTCGGTGCCAGACGGATCGGTATGCTTTCGCCCATGTCCCCGGAGCATTCGAAGGGTGCCAAAAGATATTACGAGGCGCAGGGCTTCGACATGCCCTACGACACCTCCCTGATGGTCGAGAGATCCGAAGACATCATCAATATGACGGCCGAAGACGCGATTGCCGCGTTCGAGCGTATCGACACAAGTGACGTGGATACGCTTCTGCATATCGGCGGGGCGCTCGGTATCGTGTCGCACATCGAGGCGATCGAAGCCCGTTTCGGCAAGCCGCTTGTCTCGGTCAACGCTGCGACATACTGGTATGCGTTGCGCAAGATCGGGGTGAGCGACCCCCTGCCTGGTTTCGGACAGCTTATGATGCACCGGGACGTCGCCGACCAATCCATTTCAACTTCATAGAGAGTTATTGCCATGCCCGATCGTTTCGGACCCCGCGGCGTCGTTGCCGTTCTCATTCCCGTTCAGAATTCCAACATGCAGCCCGAATACGAGATGATGCGGCCGGAGGGTGTCAGCAATCAGATGTACCGGTTCAACATCACGAGCCCGGATACCGTCGGCGAGGCGGTGCTGGACGTGGTGCCGCAGACCTTGAAGTGCTGGCCGGACATGATCGTCGGCGGCAACTCGCTTGAGATGCGCGACTGGTCGCTCGAAAAGCAGGAATGGTACACGGGCGAGTTCGCCGAACGGGCCGACGGCAAGGCTTTCGTGCTGGCGACGGATGCGGTCATCGCAGCGCTGCGCACAATGGGGGCGAAGCGGGTCGGGATGATGTCGCCGCTTTCAGTCGAAAATTCCAAGAGCGCGGTCGACTACTACACCGCGCTCGGCTTTGATATCGCGGCGGCGACCGCGCTTCTGGTGGACAAGCCCGAAAATGCCGTGAACGTTCCCATGGAACGGGTGATCGAGGCCTTCGAGGAGGTCGATGGCCCCGACATCGACACGCTGCTGCATGTCGGCGGGTCGCTCGGTATCGTGCCGCTCATCGCCGAACTGGAGGACCGGTTCAAGAAGCCCGTCATATCGGTCAATCAGGCGACCTACTGGTACGCGCTGCGCCGGATGGGCATCACCGATCCCGTCCCCGGGTTCGGTGAGCTCATGCTGAAATCCGAGATCGTCGAGTAGCCGGCACTTCGCCGCCGGGGTTACTCGGCGGCGGCGATCCGGTCGGCGAAGCGGAAGCCGACATTGTCCAGTGCGACCACCGTGTCCTCACCGAATTTTTCGGCGATTTCCTTGCCGACCTTGGGATGGAACACGACCTCGTCTTTCACATCGCCTTCGACGTTCTGGATCATGACCAGCAGGCGTGCGGTCTCGTCGGAGATGTTGTTGAAGTCGCGATAAACACCGGCGGGTACCGAAATGAAATCGAGCGGTTCGAGTTCGGTCGAATGCTCACCATTCTCGCCCCAGGAAATGCGGAACTTTCCGTTCAGGCAGAAGAAGTTCTCGACGGTGTGCGAATGGCTGTGCAGGCCGGGATTGTTGCCCGGTGGGCATTCGGCGATCGTCACCGTGAGGCCATCCATGCCCTTCACCGGTGCGACCTTCGAGCGGCCTTCCCATCCTTCAGGCGACATCAGCGGATAGACTGATTTCGCCGAGACGACCTCGACGGCTTCGGCGGGAATGCCGGTACCTTCCATGATCGACTGCTTGTAAGGCTTGAGATCCTTGAACCGGGCGATGCGGTTGGACATGTCCGGGTTGTTGAGGTCGACTGTTTTCATTGTGCTTCTCCATCCCCTTGTTGTCGAAACACTAGCGCAACCGGGCGAAATTGCGAAGGCACCTGCGTATCAGACTGCTTCCTCCCGGGTGAAGAGCCGCTCGATGAGGTTCGGCAATGGGGGCGTGACGCGGCCGGGAATGCCGATTCCCTGGCCGTTCTGCTCGAGAGCCGACAGCATCGATATGGCGAGGTCGCCGAGGAGTGTTTCGTCGACATCGCCGCGTTGGCACACGAACAATCGCGCGTTGCGGTCGCCGTTGGATATCCGTCCCTGTTCCGACACGGGTCCGAATACGCGCATGACGAACACGCAGCTCGTCGCGCCGTAGGAGACGAATGCGGCCCTGGATTTATCATCGAGCGCAACGACACGCGCGTCGGTGAGGTCGACCCCTTTGGCGGCAAACGCCAGGTCGAACACGCTGCGAAAGTCGGCCTCGAACATTTCGGACGCGAAAAAACTATCCTGCAGGCGTTCATAGAACATCGTCAGGAGGGGCCCGCGAGGCTGGTTGCCGGGATGACGCCATGATTCCTCGACCCGGTCGGGAAGTTTGTTCCGGCTTATGGCGAAGGCGTCCGCAATCGGGCTGCCGCGAAATTCGCTGTCGCCCGGACCGATGTCGTGCCAGTCGGAAACACCAAGTTCCTCACCGTCCACGGTCCTGTTTTCCTGGGCAAGCACCGGGCCGGTGTGCATCAGGACGAACATCATGATGATGCAACCGCATCGCACGATCCGCCATGGGTTTGGCCGTGAGCCATGTTCTGTTCGCAGATCCATCGCCGCAGTCTGGCGACTGCCCATCGTGCAGGCAACATGTGCCATGGGGAAGCTCGCGATCAAGACGCAGCCCAATAAGTAACTCTATCGGTTACGGGCGCGCTGTGGCACACAGGCCGCCCGTGACCAGACGAGTTTCGACAATGACTGATTTCTATAGTCCCGATCTGGGAGCAAACCCGGATGACCCCTTCGCCCGCGACGCCGAAGGCAAGCTCGTGCGTCGAAGTTATTGGCTCGATCTGGGCGATCGATCCTTCGTCATGGCCATGACCCAGGGTGTCGGCGCCAATCTCACAAACGAGCACAAGCGCGCGCATCTCGAAGATTTGGGACGCACGCACCTGTTGGACCAGGTGTGCGTTCAGGAGATTCTCCCGCCCGAGACCGAGGCTTAAGCGCCGTCCGCGGCGCGCCGTTATTTCAGGGGTGAGAAGTTCGCCGGGAAAATCATCGTCGAGTGCATTTCCTCAAGCTCCTCGCGTCCCGCAGCGGCGAATTCCTGCCATGCTGGCTCCTTCGCGACGCCGTTGCGGGTCTCCATGCGCTGCTCGAGGCTCTCATAGGCCCACAGGTGGCAGACCTCGTTGGGGTTCGGGCCTTCGGTGATCCAGGCGCAGACATTCTTTGAATACTTCTCGCGCACCGGCATGACGTCGATGAAGCGTTTCATCCATCCCGCGGCCTTGCCGGGTTTCAAGCGATAGTTGCGGAACTCGTAGAAATTACCTTCGGTTTCCGGAGCGACGAGATCCTTGGCCGGGTTCAGGAAGCGCGTTGTCTGGTTGACGAGCAGCGGACGCAGGGTCGGGACATATTTCTGAGTCCAGTCTTCGTTTTTGCCAAGCTCGGCGCGCAGGCGTGCGCGCTCCTCGAAACTGTCGTAGCGCCACAGATGCATGACCTGGTTCAGGGGGCCGATTTCAGTGAACCAGTAACCCTCCAGAACCCCGTAGTCGTTGCCGCGTGCCTTGCGGCCGACCTCTTCGTTGACCTTGAGGATGTCGGGTACGGCGCCGGCGCGTGCGGTATAGGTGCGTAGTTCATGAAGCATGTCTCTTCCCCCTTGGAGCCTGTTCTGATTTGCCGCGTAGCCTGATGCGCGACCGTGCGCAAAGCAAGGGTCTTGCCGCCGCTTTCCGCCGCTCTAAGACGATCAGTCGATAGGCCAAACGGTCGGCGGAAGCGGATCGGTCCGATGAATATGATCGCCGCCGGCCTGCGCCAATATGGCTGCAGCCGATTTGGCCGTATCGTCGTCCTGCGCACGTACCCAGCATATGATCCCGCCATCACTCACACTTTGCTCCAGGCGATGGTGCCATTGCGCGTCACTGATCCGTGCGAGAAATCCGCCGAGATTTTCTTCTGCTTCAGCGGCCGCGCCGGTCGAGACCCCGATGGGGCCGCCGACGGCAAATGCGGCGGCGGCTGATCCGATCTGCGCCACGATCGCCATGGTGTTGCTCAGAACGTCGACGACGTCGCCAAGAGTTTGATGGGTTTCCAGATTATCTCGGGGGGTGTCCATTCGATCCGAGAGTTCATCGACGTTGGGAATGGTGCCGAAGTGATCGAGAAGTGACTGATGATTGCCGAGGATGCTGATGTCGGCGGCATGAAACCCGCTCGCGACGAGTTCTTCCAGTGCAGTCGAGAAGGCTTCCACATTGCCGAACACGCTGACGACGAGGAATTCCTGAGACGGGTTCGTCATATTGTCACGCTCCAGTTACCAGTTGGAATGTCATGAAACTGGCATGGAATGCGCCTTGAACGGATGATCGAGATCAACTCCCGGTTACCTGGGCCCAGAGTTGGTCGGGGTTGTCCGGAATTTCATTGCCACGCCAGGCGACGTGATGGTCGGGACGGATCAGTACCAGGTCGGCTTCGTATGCCGTCCGCACGTCCGGGTCGGCGATCTGGACGACATCATGGGGAATGTTGCGGTCCCGCGCTGCCGCAACCAGCGTCTCGACGTCGGGAGGGTTTTTCGACAGCTGTAGCAGCGTGAAATGAGACCCGAACCTGTCGAACAGCGCGTCATTCGGTCCTAGCCAGATGTGAGGCGCCCGTCCGCCGGGGACCGCGCTCGGGACGAATTCGAAGGGTGAGTCGGGCGGTGCCGTGGTGCCATCACCGGCGATGAGTCGGGAATCGTCGTAGCGCGCACCGAGCTGGATGCCCAGTGAACGGAACTCCTCGGTAAAGGTCGCGAGATACGCGCCGAGCTTTGTCCGTTCCGACAGTCCGTCAGGAGTGTCGTCTTCGAGGGTCGCGGGGATCTCTAGTCCGGCGACGGCGCTGGCGAACTGGTGAGACATTGTGGTGTTGCGAACGCCGATTGGACGTCGCTCAGTCTCGTAGCTGTCCAAGAGGGCCGGGGGTGCCCAGCCATGCACCACGGCCGCCAGCTTCCAGCCGAGGTTGGCCGCGTCGTCGACGCCGGTGTTCATGCCGAACCCGCCCGTGGGCGTGAACAGGTGGACGGCGTCTCCCGCCATCAGGACCCGGCCGTCCTGGTAGCGGTCGGCAACAAGTGCGAGCCCGGCCATCCAGGATTTGACCGACAGCACCTCGACGGGAATGTCTGTGCCGACGCATCCCAGGAAAGCTGCTGCGGCGTCGACCGTTGTTTCGTCTTCGCCCGGCGGCATGCGCGTCAGCACCACATACTTTCCCCGGGCATCGAGGGCGGCGATGCTTGAACGGTCATCCTCGTTGACGGTCCAGTAATGCCATCCAGGCTCTATGTTCATCACATCTGCCAGGGCGGGCGCGTCGACATAGGTCGACAACATGCGGCCGCGCATGAAGGTTTCATCCTCGCCGCCCTTGCCGGCGTAGCCGATGTCGAGCGCCTGTCGCACCGTCGACCGCGCACCGTCGCAGCCGATCAGCCAATCACATCGGATCTTGACTACGCTGTTATCCGCTGCGCGCGCGACTGTCGCGGTGACACCGGTTTGGTCTTGTGTGAATTCGACGAGGCGATGCCCGAAGCGTACATCCACCGACGGGAGCGCGTCCGCACGCGCCTTTAGAATCGGCTCGATATAGAAGAAATTTGCCCGGTGGATGGGTTCGGGTGTCTGTTCTGTCTGGACCGGGTCGGCGAGCTTTTGCGTCGTCGACGGCATTGGCAGACGCGCAAGCTCCCAACCGGCGAAACGGGTTGCGTATACGACGTCGGTCGCGTGGTCCGCCGGGAGTCCCGCCGCACGGATTTCCTCGGACAAGCCGAGGCGGCGATAATGTTCCATCGTCCGGGAATTCAGGGAGTTGCCCTGTGGGTGTGTAGCCGTGCCTGTACCCTCGCTGATCAGGATACAGGGCACGTCGCGACTGCCGAGTTCAACGGCGAGAGAAAGCCCCACCATGCCACCGCCCACGATGAGGACGGGTGTTTGAAATTTCTGCTCGGCGCTCAATTTATCGCCCTTTGTTGGGGTTACCGGTCCGCGAAAAGAATCGGATTTGCTCTTCACGACGCAGACGCGCCGTGTACGGTTTGAACATAGGACTTGGAAACCGGCTCATGAACCGGTGAAATTCACACAGTTTCATTTTGGGAGGGGACGATGGATCTGGAATTCTTCATTCACGTGTCGTTGGTGGGCGTACTCGCGACCTACCTGCATCTCGTTGGTGCATTGTGGGCGGACCGATACGGTTTGCCACGCATCGATCTGCCGCGCGGCATGACGCAGCTCACCTTCGGGGACTCGTTCGAAGGGCCCGCGCCCTACGGGTGGGGTATCGCGGTCATCCATGTAAACGGCATCGCATTCGCGCTTCTCTATGCCACCGTGATCGCCCAGTATTTGCCGGGTGAGCCCTATATCAAAGGGCTGATCTTCGGCGGAATTCTGTATGTCGGCGCGATGTTGATCTTCGTGCCGTTCTTCCTGAAGGACGGTTTCTTCGGCTCCAAGGGGCACCCGATGGGCTGGCTGACGGCGCTGATCATTCATCTGATCTACGGCCTGATCGTCGGCTGGCTGTCACCAATACTGTAACTCTTCGAACCCTCTGCCGCTGCGGCGCAGCGCTGCATGCGGTAGAGTGGCGCGAAGAAATTGGGGGGTGAAGAGATGGATCTGGAATTTTTCGTTCACGTGTCGCTTGTTGGCATTCTCGCGACCTACATGCTGATTGTATCAGCACTTTGGGCCGAGCGATTTGGCCTGCCGCGGATCGATCTGCCACGCGGCATGACGCAGCTTACATTCGGCGATTCGTTCGAGGGCCCGGCCCCTTACGGCTGGGGCATCTTCATCATCATGATGAACGGCATCGCCTTCGCACTGCTCTATGCGACGGTGTTCGCCCAGTATCTGCCCGGCGAATTGTGGATGCGCGGCATTATCTACGCCGTCATTCTGTACTTCGGCGCGATGTTGATCTTCGTGCCATTCTTCCTGAAGGACGGTTTCTTCGGCATGAAGGGGCACAAGATGGGATGGCTCACATCCCTGATCCTGCACCTCTGGTACGGGCTGATCCTCGGCTGGCTGTCGCCGATCCTCTAATTCGGAATCGAACTTCCGGCGCTTAGAAGTGGAATCGGCTCTCTTCAGGCGTCGGCGGCTCCGGCCGGGATTTACCCGTTTCATCGAGATAGTTCTGGTTCACATACCAGTCGCGATAATCCAGGAACCGCACCGGCTTGTATTTCGGCGGGTTGTCCGGGCCGACACAGGTCGGCATCGGGTCGGCGAGCGTGTCCCAGGACGGGCTGAAGAAGAAGGCCAGTGAATAGCGGTCCTTCTTCGGCGGGATCACGCGATGCGGTGTGGCCATGAAGCGGCCATTGGTCCAGCGGTTCAGGAACTCGCCGGTGTTGACGATGATCGCACCTTCGATGGTGTTGGCCGGCAGCCAGCGCCCCGACTGGGTTTGGATCTGCAGGCCCGGCGTGTCCGTCACCGGCAGCAGCGTAATGAATCCGTGGTCGCGATGGGGCGCGATCCCGAACTGGTTGTCCTCGCCTTCGACCGCCGGGTAGTGCTGGTTGCGGGTCGTCCAGAGCGGGTCGTCGAACAGGCCGTCGAAATAGTCAGCCGGCAGGTCGAGCGCGCGGGCATAGAGCGGCAACAGTGCGTATCCGAGCTTCTCCATGGCGTCGTAATATTCGAGCATCTCGGCCTTCCAGCCGGGCAGCAGCGCCTCGTCGGGCCACTGGTTCGGGCCGAAATACGGTATGAGGTTCGCTTCAACACCGGGGTGGTCGGCGGGCCGCTCCCGCACGATGCGAAGCATCTCGTTCAGGTCGGGCTTGGTGTTGTCGTTCACCGTGGAGGAGACATAGATCGTCGATCCCGGCGGCACGTAATTCTCGTGCTTCCGTTTCTCCGCGTCGGGAAGGTCGAAGAAGCGAATGAGGTTCTTGTGGGTCCGCTCGATCAGCGGCCGGGGCACGCCATGGTTGACGGAGAAATAGAATCCGACATTTTCCTGCGCGTGGCGCAGCTCGATGGCGAGTTTCTCCAACGCGCCGTCTTCGCCGGCCAGATAGGGCCCGAAATCGAGGATCGGAATCTCCTCATCGGCAAATTCTTCGGGAATAACGATCTCTGCGTTCGACATGTCGTGCCTCGTTCGTTCTTTCGAACCTGTGGAGCGATGTTAGCGCAGATTCCACTATCGGCAAGCGCGGTATCTGCCTCGCTCAGAATGTGAGCGTGCCACAAGAGGCGTTATTCGGGCTTTATTCCGCGTGCCGCCTCGATCGCGAGCGGCGAGTATATCGCCTGCCGCATGCCTTCGGATTTGTCGATGACCACGTCAATAACGGCCGGTTTGTCCTGGTCGAGGCCGGCAGTAATGGCGGCGGCTATGTCGCCAGGTTTCTCGACCCGTTCCGCCCATGCGCCGCAAGCCCGGGCGATGCCTGCATAGTCGGTATCGGGAAAATCGTTGCCGTGAGACTGGTTGCCCATGCCTTCGGCGGTCATGCCGAGGCGTGAATTGTTCATCACCACATAGACCGGGTTGGCCTCGTACTGGACCGCCGTTAGCAGTACATGCATCTGCATCGCAAAGCCGCCGTCGCTACAGATGCCCACGGCAGGTCGCGCCGGGTCGAGAATCTTTGCGCACAGGGCGGCGGGCAGGGACCAACTGACTCCACCCAGCCCGCCGGAGCCGAAATAGCTGTTGGGTCGTCGGGTCTGGAAGAAGTGGTTCATCCAGTGGCGGTTGCTGCCGGCATCCGTGCAGATGATCGCGTCCGCCGGCGCGCTCTCATGAATTTCGGCGACAAGGCGTTGGGGGGCGATCGGGACGTTGGCCGAGGTGAGCATCGGGTCGGCGAAGAATTTGCGCGCGGCTTTCAAATCGATCAGCGCCTTTCGGCGGACCTCCACTTCGGTAGCATCCAGCTGGCCGTCGAGGCCGGTGAGCATGAGCTCAAGGGTCTCGTTCGCGTCGCCGACCAGGGCCACCTCGGCCGGGATGGTCCAGGACGCGTTGCGCGGTTCGATATCGATCTGGACGATCCGCTGGCGGTTCGGGTCGAACATCTCGGGATGTTCGAAACAGGTGTCCTGGGGTTTCAGCCGGCTGCCGATGACCAGGATTGTGTCGGCCATGCCGACGATCTCGTTGGCGAGCGGCAGGCCGGTATAGCCCATCGGGCCCGCGGCCATGTCGTGGGTCTCGGCGATCGCGCCCTTGCCGAGGACGGTCGTGACCACCGGTGCGCCGAGCAGGTTGGCCATCGCGGCCACGGAATCGAACGCCCTGGAAATGCGCACCCCGTTGCCGGCGACGATCACCGGTGCCTTCGCGGCCACGAGGATCTCTAGCGCCGCATCGATCGCATCGCTCGGCGGGACCGACAGACTGGTGTTCAAAAGCCGTTTGGTGTCGTGAATCTCCGGCAGCCCGTTATCCGTGACCGGATCGCGCAGAGTGTTCGCGCGGAACAGGCAGGCCGTGGGGCCGGGGCGTCCGGTGATCGCGTGCTTGTAGGCCAGCTGCGTGCTCATCACGGCTTCGCGTGCGGTGTGGGCGACGGCCGTGTATTTGGTGGTGGATCTGAACATGCCGGCCAGGTCGAAGGATCCATAGTGCCCGGCGCCCGACTGGATCGGGCCATGCATGACGAACTCGTTGTGATCCGACAGTTCGGTGAGGACGACCATGGGCGAAGAGGCGAGAAAAGCCTCGATCACGCCGAACATGCCCGTCGAACCGGTGAAGCCGCCCTGGCCGGCGAACACGCCGGGCTTGCCGGTCAGTTTGCCATACATGTCGGCCATGCAGGACGCGGTCTGCTCGTCGCGGGGGACGATCGCCTGAATCTCGTCCTGGCGGTCGTGGAGCGCACGGTAGATGTCCATGGTGGCACCACCGGGCAGGCCGAAGAAATGTTCGGTCCCGGCCTCGATCAGGCAATCGACGATGCGTTCTGCTGCGACTTGCTCGCTCATCTCCGCTCCCCCCGGCGAATAAGCAGCCGAGGGTAGCGAAGTTTGTGCAGTGAGCAAGGCCGGCGCACGAACCGGTGTGTCTAGAAGACCGGGATGACGATCCGGGCCATGAAGGCCGGGCCGGTTTGCGGTTGGGCGGTGAACTGAAAATTGGTCGTCGCGTTGTATCCGTGTACCTTTTCAAGCCTGCAGGTCGAGTTTCCGAACAGATCGCGGTATCACATACTCTGAAATTTTCATGGAGAATGCGACGTGAGCAACTGGGTACGTTTCGAGGAGGCTGGTGCGACCGGTTTCGGTTCACTCGATGGAGAAAGCATCGCCGTGCACGACGGCGACCTGTTCGCCGGCGCGACACCGACAGGTGACAGCTTGGCCCTGGGTGATGTGACGCTGCTGACGCCCTGCGTGCCGGGCAAGTTCGTCGCGCTTTGGAACAATTCGAAATCAGCGGCGGAGAAGCAGGGCCTCGACCAGCCCGAATATCCGCTGTTCTTCCTCAAGCCTTCAACGACATACCTCGCGCCGGGCGGCGTCATTCGCAAGCCCGCGGCCTATGACGGCCGGGTGATCTACGAGGCGGAGCTGGGCATCGTCATCGGAAAGGCTATCAGCAATGTCGACGAGGCGGCCGCCGCTGACGCGATCTTCGGTTACACCTGCGTGAACGACGTGACGGCGATGCAGCTGCTCGACGCCGATCCGTCTTTTCCGCAATGGGCCCGCGCCAAGGGCTTCGATACCTTCGGCGCGTTCGGGCCGGCGATCGTGACCGATACGGATGTCTCCGGCAGCGCCATCAGGGCCGAGCTCAACGGTCGCGAGCGGCAGAACTACGCGGTGGCGGATCTGTTCATGCAGCCGGCCGAGATCGTCTCGAAGCTATCCCAGTCGATGACCCTTGAGCCAGGCGACCTCATCGCCTGCGGCACGGGACCGGGTGCGTTGCCGATGAAGCCGGGCGCGACCATCGACGTCATCATCGACGGCGTCGGGACGCTCTCCAACACATACGACGCGTAGGGCACCCACCTCGTGAAGTCACCGGATATCCAGGTCGATGTCCTGATCATCGGGGCCGGCCCGGCGGGTCTGGCGACGGCCAACTATCTCGGCATGTATGGCGTGCGCGCGCTGGTCGTGGAACGGAACATGGACACGGTGGCAGAGCCGCGCGCCGTGTCGATTGATGACGAGACCCTGCGCAGCATGCAGACCCTCGGGCTCGCCGCGCCGATCATCGCGAACACCCTGCCCGGATATGGCGCGCGCTACTACTCGCCGGGCCAGCGTGAGTTCGCCCGCATCCAGCCGACCACGCGCGAATATGGGCATCCCAGGCGGTCTGGATTCCGACAGCCGGAGTTTGAGGCGGAACTGCGCGCTGGCCTCGAGAAATACCCGACGGTCGATGTGCGGTTCGGACATCAGTTCGAGTTCCTGGCACAGGACGATACGGGCGTGAGCGCGCAGATTCTCGATCCGGACGGGCAGCGCGTTGCGGTGCGTGCCAGCTTTCTCGCGGCCTGCGACGGCGGGCGTTCCGCGGTCCGCAAGCTGCTGGGGGTCGAACTCGTGGGGTCGAGTTTCAACGAGCGCTGGCTGGTGATCGACTGTGTGAACGATACGGATGAGACCCCGGCCTCCATCGCCTACTGCGATCACCGCCGCGCGGCGATCACGATTCCGGGCCCTGGCCGGACACGGCGCTGGGAATTTCTCCTCAAACGCGACGAGGATGAGGCCGACCTGCTGGATGATGGGATGATCCGCGAACTGTTGACGCCCTACATCGGTGGGCGCGATGTCGAGATCATCCGCAAGCTTGTCTACACCTTCCATGCCCGCATCGCCGACCGCTGGCGGGTCGGGCGGGTTTTTCTGCTCGGCGATGCCGCACATCTGACGCCACCCTATGCGGGGCAAGGGCTGAACAGCGGCCAGCGGGACGCGGCGAATTTTGCCTGGAAGGCTGCCGCCGTGGTGAAGGGGCGAGCCGGTGTCGCGCTGATGGATACCTATGAAGCCGAACGCCGTGATCATGCCTGGTCGCTGATCCGCATGGCGATTCAGATCGGCTGGGTGATGGTGCCGCGGAACTGGTTCCATGCCTATGCACAGATTGCGTTCTTCCGGATCGCCGGAATCATTCCCCCGGTGCGCGACTACTTCGTGGGTATGAAGTTCAAGCCTGTGCCGCGTTTCGAGGATGGATTTCTCTGTGCCGACGATATGACGGCGCGTGACACGCTCGTCGGCCGGATGCTGCCCCAGCCGGACGTGGTTGCAGGTGACGGGGTGACCCGTAAGCTCGACGATGTGCTGGGGCCGGGTTTCGCCCTGTTGTCGATCGGATCACCAGGTGAGGACGACCTGGCGCTGCTCGATCATCCGCTGTGGTCGCGGCTCGACGCAAACAGGGTGGCCCTGGCCAGGGGCGAGCCTGCCGACAACCCCGATATTCTGTGCCTTGCCGAGGGTCCGCTGCGGCACCGCTTCGACAAGTATGCGGGCCGCATCCTGTTGGTCCGACCGGACCGGTACGTCGCGGCCGCATTCACTGCTGCCGATGCGGATCAAATCGCAGACCGCCTGACGGACTTGATGGCCTAAGCGTCGACCACCGCCGTCACGTCGATCTCGACCAGTGCGCCTTCGAGCAGCAACGCCGTCACCCCGACGCAGGTGCTGGAGGCGGATTTGTCGTCACCATAGAAATCCATCATTGCCTTCATGATCGTCGGCCGGTCGCTTGGCTTCAGATCGACGATGAACACCCGCTGGCGCACGATATCCGCCGGCGTGGCGTTCACCAGGGCGAGCGACTGGCGGATGGTGTCGTAGACATAGGCCATCTGCGCACCTAGATCGCCGGGACCGACCAGTTCACCCTCGATGGTGCCGGCGACCAAGCCCGACAGGTGGACTGTTTTGCCGCCTTCACTGGTCACGAGGTTGGTGAAATGCGGCTTGTTCCAGAGAAATTCCGGGCGAATGCGTTCAATCGTTGCGGCCATCGGGGCCTCCCTTGTGGTCGGATGTTTTTGGTGGGTGTCTAGCCCCAGAGCCGGTCGGTGGCCATCTGTGCACCCTCGGCCATGGCGCGGAACTTGCCGAGTACCACGCTCGGGAACACGCCCTTGCGGCCGGCATAGGTCCCGAACCCGCAGTCGCTGCCTGCCAGGACACGTTCGCGCCCCACGATGTCGGCATACTGGCAGATGCGTTGGGCGATTAGCTGCGGGTGTTCGACGAAGTTGCTGGTGGAATCGATGACGCCGGGGATGAGCACCTTGTCGTCGGGCAGGCCCGCATCCTTGATGTCTTCCCATTCATGGGCATGGCGTGGATTGGCGCCCTCGAACAGAATGGCCTGCGGGCGCGCCTTCGCCAGTATTCCGAGGAGCTTCTTCAGCGGGATGTCATGGGTGTGGGGGCCGGGATAATTCAGCCAGCAGATATGCATCCGCATGGCTTCGGGCGGGATGTCGCTGGTGGCCGCGTTGAGGGCCTCGACGCTCTTCTCTGCGTCCGCCAGGAATTCTGCTTCGTCCATGGCCTGATAGTCGGTGTGGCGTGCGCCGGCCAGATCCGGACAATCGAGCTGCAGGACGATGCCGGCCTCGTGGATCGCATTGTATTCCGGGCGCAACCCCTCGATCAGCGCCTCGCGATAGGCGTCACGGTCCGGGTAGTGACGGTTGGGGACATAGGTCGACAGGCAGCCCGGCGAGACCGTGTTCATGAACATGTCGGTCGGTGGCGCCGCCGCAGCGGCCGCCTTCAGGTTTGCGATGTCGCGGTCAAGGGGGCCGTGATCATCATAGGATACCGGCCCTTCGCACACCGTCGCCGTCATGAGCTCGGTGCCGCCCTTTCCGAACGCTTCGAGCATCTCGGGAAAATCGTTGAAGTCTGCGGGCGCCGGGCGGCCGACCACGCCGGTACCGTCGGTTGCCTCGAGCCCGGCCAGCCGGTGCCGGGCATAGACGTGATACGAGATTTTACTCATTTCGCCGTCGCTCACGACATCGATCCCGGCTGCGACCTGATCCGCCACCACGTCCTTGACCGCCTCGGCCGTGCGGGCATGGAGTGCGGCTGCGTCGACGGGTTCGCCGCGGTCTTCCTGGCGTAGCATTTCGAGCAGATCTTCGGGCCGGGGCAGGCTGCCGACATGGGTGGTGAGAATTCGGTCAGTGCTGATTTTCATTGGGTCATTCCTAAATATCTTGCCCGGGACGCCGAGGCGGAGAGAGTGTCGCGGTATCAGCGCACCCGTGCAAGGGAACGCTGCGCCTGGCGTCGGTTTTTCGGCGCATGCACCCATTGTGGCTTCGGTTTGGTGTTTGTCGACCGCGCCGATAGGACGCCCGCCATGGAACGTCGCCTCGCCGCAATCCTCGCCGCCGTCTGGTTGTTTCGACTTGTTGTAAACGTCGAAGGTGTTGCTCATGTACCAGCCGAACCATTCCCGATAGGACTGGACGGGATATTTGGGCGGGTTGTCCGGTGAGGTGCACGTCGACAGCGTTTCGTTGCGCGCCTCGAAGTCCGGGTTGACGAAGACCGGAATGGCGTAGCGGTCGTTCTCGAGTGGCGGGACCACCCGGTGGGTGGTCGCCTTGAAGCGGTCGTTGGTCCAACGGGTCGCGAACTGGCCCAGATTTACCACCATCGCGTCGTCGGGCATCTCGGGCCAGAACCAGTTTCCGTCCTCGTCCAGCACCTGCAGGCCTTCCTCTATCGCCGGCGGCAGGAAAGTCATGAAGCCGGTGTCCCTGTGGGCGTGGATGCCCATCTCCGCGTCCCGATGTTCGGGCAGGGGCGGATAGGTGGCGTTGCGGAAGTAGGTGTAGGGCGTGTCGAAGTGGGGCGCGAAATAGTCGGCGGGCAGTTCGAGCGCCAGCGCCCAGATCGGCAGCAGCTGTTTGCCCAGCTCGGTCACCGTGTCCATGTAGGCGAGGGTCGTCTCCCGAAACCCGGGGACAGCATCTTCGGCGAGCCACCGGTTGGGTCCGTAGAACTGGGTGCCGGCAACGACGAGCGGGTGATCGTCGGGATATTCAGTCGCGGTGAAGAAGGCCTGGGAAATGGATGGCTTGCGGTTGTCCTCCATCTCGCCTTGTTCGAGATGGTCGGTGCGGATGCCCATGTAACCGCGATGGTCCGTGTTTAGTGGGACGGTCTGTTTCAACTCTTCCGGCAGGTCGTGGAACTGTTTCGAGGCGGCGAACATTCCGTCGATCTGCGCCTGCGGGACGCCGTGATTGACGATGCACATGAAGCCGATCGTCTCCCAGACCTCCCGCCACTGGTCCGCAAGTCTCGCCGGGGCATCGGGGTCACCGGCGATGACGTCGCCGACGTCGATCACAGGCAGTTCCCGGCGGGGTACGTCGCGGGCCGCACGGCTGGCGGCGGACTGGGTGATGATGTTCATGGCGCGCTCCCCCTGGTTCGATTGTTGCTCGACCGCACCGACGACGTCCCGACTCTATGGCGCGACGGTAAGGGAGTCCATGTTGTGCAGCAGAGGGCGAGCGCGTTCGCCCTAGGCGCCGACCGTCAACATGATGCGGCCGAAATGCTTGTTCGCGGCCATGCGGTCGAGGGCGGAACCCGCCTCCGCGAGGCTGAAGGTGCTGTCAATCGGCATCCTGAAGGCGCCCTTCGCCAGCCCGTCCCACAGGCCCTCGCGCGCCAGGCGCACCACCTCGATATGCTCGTCGAGGGAGCGCGTGCGCCCGGTCGTGCCGATATAGGTGAGGCGCCGTTCGGCATGGCGGTTGAAGTCGAACTGGTCGACTTCGCCGCCCAGCCGGCCGACATTGATCATCCGACCATGGACTTTCGTCGCCGCCATGTTCTGGTTTGCGGTGTAGCCCGAAACCTGATCGATGAGCAGGTCGACGCCCTTACCGTCGGTGGCTTCGAGTACCTGGTCGACCCAGCCTTCGTCGCGGGAATCGAGCGCCAGATCGGCGCCGAACTCCGCAAGGCGGCCCCGGCGTTCTGCGTTCGTCGAGGTGCCGATCACCATGCTGGCGCCGAGATGTTCACCGATCTGCATGGCGATAATGCCGACGCCGCTGCTCGCACCCTGGACCAGCAGGGTCTGCCCGGCCTCGAACTTTCCGTTGCTGACGATCGCGTCATGCATGACGCAGAGTCCCGAGGCGAGCCCGGCCACCTCGATCGGCTCGATCCCGCTTTCGGGTACCGGCAGGGCGCGCTGCCAGTTCGAGACGGCATATTCGGCCCAGCCCGCCGCGCCGGTCGCGGCGACCTTGTCGCCGACGGCGATCCCTGTGGCGTCTTCGCCAACCGCCACGACTTCGCCGGTGAAGGATGCACCCATGATCTTCTGGCCGCCGCCGACATGGCCGTAGTTATGGCCCTGTACCGTCAGCAGGTCGGATCGGTTGACGCTGCAGGCGACCACCTTGACCAGAATCTGGCTCGCGTTGATCTCGGGGATGTCGACCGTGGCGATTTCGACGCCGTGCTCGCCCACGACGACGGCGTTCATCTTACTCTCTGACATAGTCTGACGTCCTTGCCGGTTTCCGCATCCGCGAAGCACCTGCCGCGCGGGCCTAGTTGAGCAATACCAGCGACAATTGCGGGAATGCAATCAGCAGGATCGTGACCGCCAGCATGATGACGACATACGGAAACGCGCCTTTGAATATCTGGTTCAGAGTGACGGATGCGTCTGCGATCGTCGATCTGACCACATAGACTGCGATCCCAAGCGGGGGTGTTAACAATCCCATTTCCACGGCGATAACCGTGACAATGCCAAACCAAACAAGGTCGCCGCCAAAGCCCTGCACAATGGGCAGGACCAGTGGCAGGATGATCAACATGATCGAGATCGAGTCCAGGAACATGCCCAGGATGATGACCAGGATGACGTACAGCACCATGAAGCCGAAGAAACCGAGTTCGGCACCGCCGACCATCTCGCTCGCAAACTGCGGCAGGCCCGAAAGCGCCAGCATCCGGCCATAGATATTCGCGGCGAGGATCAGGAAGAGCACGGACACGGTCGTGTGCCCGGTTTCCAGCAAGACCTTCCAGAGCTTCGGCCAGGTCAGGCGTCGTTTGACGATGGCGATGATGAGTGCCCCGGCCGCACCAACCGCACCGGCTTCCACGGGGGTGAATATTCCGCCGTAAATTCCCCCCAAGACGGCCGCAATCAGAATCAGGATGGGCAGCACCATGCGGGCCGCGTCGCCTAGCTGCAGGTCGACCTGTTCACTATCGTCCGGGCGTCCAACATAGGACGGCCAAAAATGCGCCATCGCGATGATGGATATACCCATTGCAAATGCGAGAATGATTCCCGGGATCACGGCCGCGAGGAACAGAAGCCCGACCGATTGTTCGGCGACGAAGCCGTAGATAATCAAAAGCAGGCTCGGCGGTATCAGCATGCCCAGGACCGAGCTGCCGGCGACCGTGCCCACGGCAAATGTCGGCGTATAACCATGCTTGATCATGTGGGGGGCGGCGATTTTCGTGAACACGGCGGCAGATGCGATTGATGATCCGGTAATCGCGGCGAAGATGGCATTGGCCAGAACCGTGGCCACACCCAGCCCGCCTTTGACCTTTCGCAGGGCCCATCGTGCGACGTCGAATGTGTCACCGCCGACATCGGACTCGTTGACCACCAGCCCCATCAGAACGAAGAGCGGAATCACGCCGAAGAAGAAATTCCGCAGAAACTCGTTCGATGCCAGCTTCACGGTATTGATGGCGATGTTGGGCGAGCCCATCATCATCCAGATACCCGCGAAGCCAAGCAGAATGAGACCCAGGCCGATATGCAGGCCCATGAAGATCACCAGGAACATGCCGGCAAGTGAAAACAGCCCGATCTCGACGCGGGAAAAGTCGCCCGTCGCGATGTACCAGCCGGCCGCGAACAGGACGATCAGGATAATCAGGTAGTAGAGGCCGAGTGGCTCCTTTTCTTCCTGCAACTTCCGGGCCCGAAGCTGCTGTCGTAGCTCGATCGCGTGATCGATCATTAGGGATAAATACTTGACCGCGACCATGCTCGCGCCGACCAGGATGATCAGCCTGAGGGGCCATACAAGGATCGTGAAGTCGCCCTCGACCCCGAATTTCAGGTCGGGCCACGCCTCGTCGAATTTGGAGATCGTCCCGAAGGCGATCAATCCGAAAACAAAAATACCGCCCGCCGAGAAAACCATCTGGAACAGCGATGCGGTGACCGGGTGTTTGCGGGCCAGCGGATCGATGAACATCTCCGCGCGTGAAAAGCGCCCCACATGCAGCGAATGCGCCAGCTGCAGGAAAACGGCGCCGATCAGCGTATAGCCAACAATCTCTGTGACACCGCGAATGGGCGCGTTGAAGCCTGCGCGTGCGATGATGTCGGCGCAGATCAGGAACATCAGGCCGAAAATCCAGATAGTTCCGGCGCTGTTCGTTATGGAGGTCAGCCGAACAAAAAGACCGGCGAGGCCCTGGTATACACCCAAGGCCCCGCCATTCTTCTTCGCTGACGTAGGGTCAGTCTCAGTCAACCTATTGGTCCCAGTTGCGCACGGGTGTTTCGCCTGCGGCGCGGACACTCTCCATGTAGGTCTTCATGACTTTCTCGCCAGGCAAGCCCTTTTCGTTCATTTGCGCGACCCAGTCGCCGGCAAGATCAGGCAGCCCAGCGGCCCATTTCTTCTGCTCTTCGAGCGGCAGGGTGGACACTTTCGCGCCGCCGCCGGGAAGAATCTTGTTGATGCTCGCCTGATTGAAACCGGTAACGCGCTTCGCAACCAGTTCGCCATATTCCTGACCTAGATCCCGGAACATCTGCTGCAATTCCGGCGGCAGTTTGTCGAATGTATTTTTGTTCATGGTCAGCGCGCCGGTCATGCCACCGCCGAGGCCGACGTTGATAATGTAAGGGGCCGCTTCATGCAGCTTGAACGGCACGATGCCGGTCACCGGAACAATTGCGCCGTCGGTGACGCCGGTCTTGATGCCGTTGTAGTAGATAGGAAGGCCACCGTTCACGCCGACAGCGCCAGTGCCTTTGAGCCAGGCAGCGGAAGCGCCCGGGGCATAAAATTTCTTACCCTTCAGATCAGCCAGTGAGTTGATCGGCGTCTTCGAGATGAGGACGTAATCGTCGATCGTCTGCGGTCCAAGATAGACTTGGTTGTTTTTCAGAAATGCTTCTCGCATCTCGGGAATATCGCGATGCAATGCGTTCTGGATATCCGCCGCGAGTTTAACGTTGCCGGTCACGAACGGCATGACGAATGTAACGTTCTGCAGCGGCAGTTTGTTCGGCTCCCACAGTGTGCCGACCCAGCCAACATCGCCAAGGCCATCGCCGATGCCTTCGAGTGTGTTCTTGAAATTGTAAAGGGCGCCGGCATAGGCCTCGGTCCACTCAATATTGTGACCCAGCGCTTTGGCGCGTTTGACGGATTCCGGAACGACATGGTCCTGGATCGTTTTCACCCATGGTACCACCGGCGGATGGCTTGAACTCGCGGTAAGTTTGAAATCAGCGGCGGTTGCCGGCTGCGGTGAAAAGATCGACAGGACGCCCGCCGCGAGAGCGGCGACGCCCAGCGCGGTGGTCGAGAAAAAACGGTGCTTCATGGTTGCGTTCTCCACAAAATACTAAGTTAACAAATGCATGTTCTCCGGTCAGGGAACACGCAGCCTCACTGCACTAACTTCTAGGAAATTTGCTTTCCTCTCGGTCCTGGGGTGCCCCATTTTTACGGGGGTTCGAATGCCTCAGGCGTGAAAGCTTTTATACGATGTACGCCTCCATAGAAAGGCTGATTGGTCGCCGAGCGAACGTCGATTTATGAGGTTCGTTATAATGTGAGGCGGTAGAACGCTGCGGCGGTGTCATGGAAGAAGGCACGCTGATCAGACGCACTACGGTCGGCCAGAGCGAGGCGGCTCAGGGCGACCACCTCATCATAGGTCGTCATCAGTTTCTCGACCGGGAAATTGCTGCCGAAGAAACAGCGTTCGGCGCCGAACATGTCGATCAGGGCGTTGTACTGACGCGAAACGGCCGCGAGCGGCCGGGGCGTTTCCCAGTTGATGACGTTCGGGCCGGAACATTTGACCGACAGATTTTCGAACCTTGCCAGCGGCTCGATCGCCCGGCGCCAGCTGTCGAACGTCCGGTCGTCGTCGGCGGTCAGCAAGCCGCCATGGACCAGGCAGAAACGCAGGCCCGGATGGCCGGCGAGGAGCTCGGCGAAGATATCGAACTGATTCGCGAACCCCTGAAGCTCGAAATGCACGTCCCGCGCCTCGAGCGCCTCCAGCCCGCGGCGGAATTCCGGCGACATGCAGAAATCCGGTCGGTCGACGACCTGCCAGACGGCCTTGTCGGGGTGCCAGGCGACGACGTGGCGGATGCCACGAAAGTTCGGATATTCGAGATGCCCGTCCAGTACCTCGCCGATATCGTCCCCCGCGATGTTGGCGTGCCCGACAATCCCGTGGGGGAACCCGTGCGCGTCCGCCACGCCCTGCAGCCAGCGTGTCTCACCCACATGGTCGGGCGGGTTGTAGTGGGCCTGTTCATGGACCGACTTGACCACGTTGTTGTCGCCGAAGTCTGCCAGCAGGTCGTCGATCAGATAGTCCCGGCGCAGCAGCTCATACTCGGGGCCGAAGATCTTGGGCGAGGGCGGCGCGGTAAGCCAGGGATAGTTCTTCACCACCCAGATGTGATGATGGGTATCGATGATCGGGCCGTCATACATCGGAGTGTCCGCCGAGGCGTTTCTACCAACCCGCGCGTTCGAGATTCTCGGGTCCGGGTTCCAGTTCACCGGCATGGATTTGCCGCGCCATCTCCGTGATGCCCGCGCAGACCGGCGCCGGGCGGCCGGCGGCTTCGCACTCCTCGGCGACCAGACCCTGGATCATGTCGGTCTCACACTGGCGGCCTTTCATGAGGTCCTGCAGGCTGGTGTTGACCGGGCCGGGGCCAATGTCGGCCAGGATCTTGTCGAGCAGGGTTTCGAGCAGACTGTTGGTGTTGTTGACGTCCTCGGGCTTGAGGCCGAAGACCGGCACGACCTTGTAGTCGAGGGATTGGCCGGCGGCCAGCGCCTCTTCGCCCGCCTGCAGGAACCATTTGCGTGCCCGTGCGGCGAATTCCGGGCCGTTCTGTTGCAGGACCTGCTCGGGTGTGCCGCCGAGGACCGCCATCGAACCCATGATCATCGCGTTGACAATCAGCTTCACCCATTTGGCCGACAGAATTTCGTCGATGATCTCGACCGACCCGGTGTGGCTGCACAGCGCGGCGACCAGCTCGACATGGCGCTCCTGGGATGGGTCGAAGGCACCGACGCCGAACCAAGTGTGGTCCTTCGAGGTGCTGCGCTGGACGGTGCCGGGGTCGAACAGCTGGGAGGCCAGTTCGATGACGCAGCCGACGGTGCGTTCGACGCCGACGATCTCGGCGATGATCTCGGCTGTCATGGCATTCTGGACGCCGACGATCACGCCATCGTCTGCGAGATGGGGCTCGATGAACTTTGTCAGCCAGGCCGCGTCATAGGCTTTCGAGACCAGCAGCACGACGTCGAACTTTTCGGTGAAGGTGCACACGTCGCTCAAGTGATGGGCGTTGGCCGGCACGTTGATGGTGTCGTGGGTGTTGCTCGTGATCGTCAGCCCGTTGGCCCGCATCGCCTCGACATGCTCGGCCCACATGTCGATCATCGTGATCTCGATGCCCGCGCCGATCAGGTCGCTCGAGATGACGCTGCCGTTGGCGCCGGTACCCAGCACCGCAATTTTCTTGCCTGCGATTAAGTCTTCCATGTCCCCGTCCTGCTTTTTTTGATCTTCATGATTGAAGGTTTCGCCTAGGTTACCGTCGTCCGTCACGGAATCACATCATCACGATGCGAGAGCCTCTGGCGGTGCGGGCCGGGTCGTCTGAGGTGGTTGGCAACGCTGCCATCGCCGGACCCGGCGATCGCTTTGAGGATTCAACGACGCGGGTCTAGGGTATGGCCCGTCGTTTCGGCTGGAGCCGGGAACTTCACGGAGCAGACGATGACGTTTGATTTTATCGTTGTTGGCGCCGGCAGTGCGGGCTGCGTGCTGGCAAACCGCCTGTCGGAGTCGGGAAAGCATACGGTCCTGCTGCTGGAGGCGGGCGGACGCGATACCAGCCCGTGGATTCACATCCCGCTGGGCTACGGCAAGCTCTTCACCGACCCGAAGGTCAATTGGCTATACACCAACGAGCCCGACCCCGCGGTCGCGGACCGGCGCATTCCCAATCCGCGCGGCAAGGTTCTCGGCGGGTCCAGTTCGATCAACGGCCTTGTCTACACCCGGGGTCAAAGAGAGGATTACGACCACTGGTGTCAGCTCGGTAACGAAGGCTGGAGCTTCGACGATGTGCTGCCCTTCTTTCGCAAGTCGGAGGACCAGGAGCGGGGCGAGAGCGAGTATCATGGCACCGGCGGGCCGCTCAGCGTTTCGGACAGCCGCACAAGGCACCCGCTTTGCGATGCCTTCATCGAGTCTGCCGTTGCGTGCGGCTTCAAGCGCACGGATGACTTCAACGGCCCGCAGAACGAAGGCTTCGGCTACGCCCAGTTGACCGCGCGCAAGGGAATGCGCGCCAGCGCCGCCGCGGCGTTCCTGCGGCCGGCAAAGAAGCGGCAGAATCTCTCGATCGTGACCGATGCCCATGCGACCCGTGTCCTGTTCGACGGGCGCCGCGCGACGGGCGTGGAGTATGCGCGCGGCGGGGAGCGTGTTGTCGCCGAGGCGCGCGGCGAGGTGATCCTCTCCGGCGGCGCGATCAACTCGCCGCAACTGCTGCAGCTGTCCGGCCTGGGGCCGGCCGAGCATCTGCGCGATCTCGGGGTCGACGTGGTGGCCGACATGCCGGATGTCGGCGCCAACCTGCAGGACCATTTCAACATCCGCCTTGTCTATCGCTGCAACCGGCCCATCACGCTGAACGACGCGGTGCGCCACCCATTGCGCGGCGCGCGCGAGGTCGCCAATTTCGCGCTCCGCCGTCGCGGCTTCTTCGCGATGGGGGCATCGGTCGCGACCGGTTTCTTCAAGACCGATCCGGCATTGGCGACGCCGGATATCCAGGCCGGAATCACCCTGTTCAGCGCCGAGAAGATCGGCGAGCGACTGCATCCTTTCCCGGGCATCTCCTTCATCGTCCGCCTTCTGCGGCCCGAGAGCCGGGGCACGATCATGGCCAAGACGGCGGATCCGTTCGAGGCGCCGGCGATCCGCCCCAACTTCCTGCATGCGCCGCGTGACGGGGAAACGATTGCCCGCGGTTGCCAGATGTCGCGGGAAATCGCGTCGAAAGGGCCGCTCGCGGACTATGTCGAGTCCGAGCATATCCCCGGTGCGGACGTCGTCTCCGACGACGAGATGCTGGACTATTTGCGCCGTTACGGCGCGACCAGCTTCCACCCGGTCGGGACCTGCCGCATGGGCCCGGACGAGCGTGCCGTCGTCGATCCGAGGCTGCGCGTGCGCGGCATCGAGGGACTGCGGGTGGCCGATGCGTCGATCATGCCCAAGATCATTTCGGCCAACACCAACGCGCCGACCATCATGATCGGCGAGAAGGCCTCGGCGATGATCCTGGAGGATGCGCGCGGGTAAATGCGGCGCGTCAGGCGGACATTTCCTGGCGCAACAGCTCGAGATTGTCGATGTCGGATGAGAGCTCGCCGGCATGGATGCGCTTGGTGATCGCGACGATGGCGTCGTTCATGGGCGACGGTCGGCCATTGGCGCGGCACTCGTCGGCCACCATGCCGTTGATCATGTCGACCTCGCTGTAGCGGCCCTTCATGTGGTCCTGCAGGACAGTGTTGATCGCGGTCGGGCCGACGTCGGCGACGATCTTGTCGAGCAGCGTCTCGAGCAGGTTGTTGGTGTTCCCGACGTCTTCGGGCTTGAGGCCGTAAACGGGGACCGGCCGGTAGCCGAGAAACTGGCCGGCCGCGAGCGCCTCCTCGCCCGACTTGAGGCAGACCGCGCGTGCGATGGCGGCGTACTCGGGACCGTTCTCCTGAAACAGCTGGCCGTTCGTCGCGTTGCAGATCGCCTTGATGCCCATCGACATGGTGTTGGTGATCAGCTTCATCCACTTGGCGGAGATGACATCCTCGCTGACGTCCACCCGCCCGGCGTGCCTGAGCACCTCCGCCACTTCCGCGACGCGGTCTTCATGAAGCGGATCGAAGGCGCCGACGCCAAACCAGGTGCGTGCGGTCTCCGTGTTGCGCTTGATCTCGGCCGGTTCAAACAGTTGCGACGACAGCTCGACCACGCAGCCGACGGTGCGCTCCGGCCCGACCATCTCGGCGATCATCTCCGCCGTCATGCAGTTCTGCACGGCCACGAGCAGGCCGTCTTCGGCCAGGTGCGGGCGGATCAACTCGGTCAGCCAGCGGGAATCATAGGCCTTCGATGTTAGCAGCACGATGTCGAACGGCGCCGTCAGCGTGGCGATGTCGCAGAGGTGCATGGCGTTGACCGGCGTCGTGGTCGTGCCGTCGCGGGTCTCGATTGTAATGCCGTTCTCGCGCATGGCCTCCACATGGGCGGGCCAGTGGTCGATCATCGTCACGTCGAGCCCGGCCGCCGTCAGGTCCGCGCCGATGCAGCTTCCGTTGGCGCCCGTGGACAGGACTGCGATTCGCTTGTCTTGAATGTTCATGCTGGCCCCGGTTTTCCGATCATGTACGTCGCCGGGAGCATACGCCACGCGTGGTACCGATGTCGAAATTGGTGCCGGTTGGAGGACTCGAACCTCTGACCCGCTGATTCCAAAAGTAACGTCAGGCGGCTCTTGGCCGCCATTCGTTAGTCCCTTGTCGGCTGGCCGTTGGCATAGAACTCCCGGCGTTCGAGCAGGTCAAACAGTTCATCTGTGCGTCCGGATTCGCGGAGCAGGCCGAACAGTTCGTGTTCCGTGGCCGTGAGCAGACCGGCGCGGCTCTCCTCGCGCCGCATATGGGCAATCGCCTGATCGATTGTCGCCACCGCCTTGTTGTATTCGCCGAGTTCCGCTTGTGCGGCAGCCAGGGTGGCCAGGTTTTTCGACGATGTCTTGCGTCGCAGCGCGGCCTCGGCCCATCGGGCGGCTTGGGCGCCATCGCGGACGGTGAAGTCGGATGACGTGGCCAAAATCCACGACATCGCATTCATCGCCTCGACCAGACCGCGGTCAGCTGTCATGCGGTACCATTCAACGGCTTCGGCGTCGCTCTGCTCTACGCCGCGCCCCCGTTCGTAGGCAATGGCGAGATTATAGGCCGCGCGCGCATCGTTCTGGGTGGCCGCGCGCCGGTAGTAGAACACGGCGAGAGAATAGTTTCGGCTCACGCCTTTGCCCTGGGCATACATGGTGCCGATGTTGTTCATCGATTTGATGTGGCCCTGATCAGCTAGCCGGGTCCAGATCGCCGCCGCCAGTTCGTATTCGCGGCGGTAGTAGGCTTCGTATCCGCGTTTGAAGGCTTCGGCCTGTTCCCTGTTGGTCTCGGGTGGACTGAGGGGGGAGCGCGCACCGGGTGCGGGCGCTGGCTGGCGGCTCTGGGCCTGCGCGGACGGATCCATGACGGGCGCGCCGACGAAGCTGCCGACCAGCAGTGCCGTTGTGACGACAGCCAAACCGAGACTCCGGACACCGATCATCTGTAGTCCTCCTGAATGCTTCTGGACATTTCGCGCAGCCATTGCCGGGTAAGTGCTAAATCCGGCCATTGTTGCTGTCCCGATAGGCTGGTCCGGCATTGTGATCGCGCGTGCGCGCAATGTTCCAGTCAAACATACAGAGAAACCGCGATTTCGAGTTGATCGACATCAGTCACCAATGCGTTTTCAACGACCCTTTCCTCGCCGGCGAGGAGGTTGATTTCGGCGCGATCGGTACCGTGACTCTCAAGATCCTCGATCAACTGTTCCGGTGTGTCTTCGGAACCGAGAACGGAAACGGCCCCGCGCCGTGGATATTGACGGTCCGGCCTTCCACTGGTTTGAGGCGATGTGATGGGAGAACAACAAAGCTCTGCCTCATCCTTCGGATGCGCGTCCAGGAATAGACGCGCGTTCGGATGCAGGTGAGCTAGTTCATCGAAAGAATGGTGCCGGCTGCAGGAATCGAACCCGCGACCTACTGATTACAAATCAGCCGCTCTACCAACTGAGCTAAGCCGGCCCCTGTCATGAACGGCGGGACAATAGGCGCGCCACCACGCGCCCCGCAAGTCTGTTCGTTGATGAAACGCCCCTGCGTGGATATTTGGCCGGGCTGCTTGCCATCGCGGGCGGTTCTGGCGACATTCGTCGGGCGGATCAACGAGGGTGACAGAGGCGGGGCGAATGACCGACAAGCGGATCGCGATAGTGGGGGCGGGGGCGAACGGCGCCGCGTTCGGGGCCGACATGGTCAACGCCGGCCTCGATGTCACCCTTGTCGATCAGTGGCCCGCCCATGTGGAGGCCATGCGCGCCGAGGGTCTGCGAGTGGAGATGCCCGACGAGACGGTGGTCACCCCGGTCAGTGCCTTCCACGTCTGCGACGTCGCGACCATGCGCGAGCCCTTCGATATCGTATTCCTGGGCGTGAAAGCCTACGACACCCGCTGGGCGTGTGAGCTGATCAAGCCTCTGGTCGCGCCGGACGGGTTGGTCGTCGGGTTGCAAAACGGCATGACCGTCGATGTCGTCGCGTCGATCGTCGGGATCGAACGCACCATGGGTGCGGTGATCGAGGTCGCGGCGGGCTTGTATGAGCCAGGAGTCGTGACTCGCCAGACCGGGCCCGACGGCACCTGGTTTGGGGTCGGGGCCTTTGACGATGCAACGCGCGGGCGCGAACAGGAAGTCGTCGACGTCCTGCGCCATGCCGGTGCAGCCGAAATCAAGGACGATATTCGTTCGGCAAAATGGATGAAGCTGGTGGTCAACGCGGCCGAATTTCTGCCGTCCTCGATCCTCGGTCTGCCGCTTGCAGAGGCGATCAAGGTGCCGGGCATGCGCGAGGTGATGATGGCCTCGGGACGCGAGGCGGTGCGCACGGCGATGGCGCTCGGCCATGATCTTGTGCCGATCTTTGGGAAAGAGCAGGTCGAGGCGAATGACCCGGATGGGTACGCGACGGTGCTGCTCGATGCGGTCTTGTCGGACTGGACGCTGCCGGACACCCGCGTCACGGTACTTCAGGACTGGGACAAGGGACGACGGGCGGAGGTCGACGACATCAACGGGCTGGTCGTGCGCGAAGGCGAGCGGCTCGGCGGCGCGGTTCCGATCAACCTAGCGCTGGTTGACATCGCCGGCCGGGTCGAGCGCGGCGACCTCGAGGCGGCGCCGGAAAATGCTGACTTGTTGCGTGGGTTGCTCGACTGACCGGGGCGCCGATCAGCTGCCGTCCGGCCGTGCCGCCAATTCGTCGACCTTCGCATGCATGGCCGCGATGAAGCCGTCGAATCCGCGGTCGCGCAAAACCGAAGAGAACTCCGAACGGTGCAGCGCCAGCAGGCTTATGGTTTCGTCCAGATAGACATCGAGGATGCGCCAGCCGTCGTCGGTGGGCTGGACGAGATAGTCGATCGGGACCGCCGGGTTTTTGCTTTGTATATAGCGTGAGTGGACGATCATCCGTCCCGACGGGGCTTCTTCGCTGCCTTCGATTTCGAAGCTTTGCCCGGTCGTACCGACAAAGCGGCTTGCATGGGTCGCGACCATGAAGCGGGCAAAGGCATCGATGAAAGAATCGCGCTGAAACTTGTTCCAGCTTCTGAAGGTGCGCACGCCGACGGCGACTTCACCCATGGCGTCGATATCGAATGTGTCGGCGACCAGCTTGCTGAGCGCAGCGCTGCGTCCCGTACTGCCGCCTGCCGGCGGGTTGGCCATTATTGCGAGCAATCCGTCCTGAAGTGTTTCCACCGCGTCGGTTTCAGCGCTCTGTCCGGATGCGGGTTGGCTTGTGTAGACCAGGGACAAGGCGAGCAGGGTTGCGCCGATCAAGGTCAACATGCGCGCCGGCAGGACGGTGGCGTGGAAGAATGGGAAACGTGTCATCGAAACATCTGCTCGTGAAATGAGGGCTGGAACCTAGGCTTTGATCGATGCTGCAGCAAGGTGTTGAATTTAATTTCGAAATCGAGGCCTCGAAGGTTTAAACCTTTGGGTGTTTTCGGACCCGGCCAGGTGGTGTTCTTGCGCAAATACCGATCAACCTTCGTTGCTGACTTCCTGGTCGCCTGGGTTGCCGTCGTCACCCGGCGACCGGCCGCGACCCTGGCTCTCGCCGCCGTGCTGGCGTCGCTTGCCGGTGGATGGGCGATTTCAACGCTGCGTCTCGAGGGAGATGTAACCCGGCTCGTCGACGGCAAGGCGAGTTTCCTTCACGATTACGGCACCTATAAGGCGACCTTTCCGCAACACCGGCGACTCAATGTCATCGTGATCGACGGAGTGGATGCCCGTCGTGCGCGGCTCGCCGAGGCGGCAATATTGCGCGGCCTGCTGGCCGATCCGGATTTGTTTCCGCGCGTCTTCGCACCAGGCGCAGATGCGTTTCTCAACCGCCACGCGCTGTTGTTTCTCGGCAGCGATACGCTCGGTGATCTTGTCGATGATCTCGCGGTTGCCCAGCCCGCGCTGGCGTTGATGTCACGGGACCCCTCATTACGCGGGCTCGCGGACCTGTTTGATCGCATGGACACCGGAGATGGCCTCGATCGGCTGGCGGACCTCGTTGCCCGGACGGCGACGGATGTTGGATCTGGCGAGGGCGAGGAGATCTCATGGGGCGAGGTGCTTCTGGGGGATGATGCGGCACCGCTTCGCCGGCTGGTTATCTTCCAGGGTTCGCTTGAAGGTGATGACGGCTCGGTTGCGCGTCGGCAGGCCGAGGCGGTTCGCGCTATCGTCGTGCGCGAGAATCTGGAAAGCCCGAACGGCGTTCGCGTTTCGATGACCGGGCGCGGTCCGCTTTCCTCGTCGGAATTGTCGGCCGCGATCGGCAGCATTCAGTTTGCCGGCACATTGTCTCTGGCCTTCGTCGTCCTCCTGTTGTGGCTCGGCCTCGGTTCGTTGCGCGCGATCCTGGCAGCATTGCTGACGCTGGCGGTGGGCCTTGCCTTGACGGCGGCCTTCGCCGCCGCGGCGGTGGGATCGTTGAACGTGCTCTCACTCACATTCGCGGTCTTGTTTGTCGGCCTCGGGATCGATTTCGCCATTCATCTGATCCTGCGCCGCGCGGGTGAGTTCGAACGCAGCATCACCGGGGCCGGTGCCTCGGGCGCCTGGAATGGGGTCGTGCGTGGTGTGGGGCCGACGATATCCCTGTGCGGGCTGACGACGGCGGTGGCGTTCATATCCTTCTGGCCCACGGCGTTTCGCGGACTGGCAGAGCTTGGCCTGATCGCGGCCGCGGGCATGCTTATCGCCGTCCTGGTGAGCTTCACGGTGTTGCCGCCGCTGCTCGAACTGCTCTCGATCTCGCCACGCGACAGGCGCCAGGGCATCCTCGGCCGTGCGCTTTCGGGCGTGACGTTCGGCGAGCAGGCACTTTCGGCGAAGCGCGCGCGTTCGATCTCGATCGTCGCACTTTTTCTCCTGGTTGTTTCCGCCATCGTCGCGACGCAGCTGCGCTTCGATTTCAACAGCCTCAACCTGCAAAGCAGGGACAGCGAGGCGGTGCGTACGCTGGTCTCGCTGCACGCTGACGGAACGATCACCCCGTACACGTTGAACATTTCAGTCTCCGACCTCGCCGCGGCCGACCGTGCCGCTGCCGAGTTGCGCGCGATGCCGGAGGTCGGGTCGGTGCAAACCTTGCGTGATCTGATTCCGCCGGACCAGGAGCTCCGCCTCGCGATCATCGATGAAGCGCGAATTTTGCTCGGGCCTTCAGTCCTCGCGCCCGGAACGGCAGCGCCACCGGATGCTTCGGCGAGAATGGCTGCGGCCGAACGCCTGGCCATGATGCAGGGGAGCCCTGCGGTTGCGCAGATGGCGTCGGCGATCGGTCAGTTGGCCGCGCAGCCGACGTCCGATCGCGGGCTCGCGCGCCTGGAACGTCTCATCGCGACGGATTTCACCGAGACCATGTAGTTGCTCCGCAAGGCCCTGGCCGCGGAGGCGATCTCCGTCGAAACGCTCCCGCCGGAGTTGCTCGCGCGCGAGACGGGAGAGGGGGGTGTGCTGCGTGTGGTGGTGTTGCCGCGTGATGATCTGCGCGACTTCGAGGCGCTTGGCGCATTCGTGCGGGCGGTACATGCGAAGTTTCCCGCCGCGACCGGCCGACCTGCTCTGGAAGCCGGTGTCGGCGAGGTGGTGGTGGGTGCTTTTCGCCAAGCCTTCATGACCTCGGCGATAGCAATCTTCCTGATTCTTCTCGTGACGCTCCGGTCCCTTTCGGATGCGGCGCTGGTTATGGTTCCGCTGTTGCTCGCGGCAAGCCTGACAGCGGCAACAATGGTGGTCTTCTCGATGCCACTCAACGTCGCGAACGTGATCGTGTTGCCGCTGCTGCTCGGCATGGGCGTGGATAACGGACTTCATATCGTCGGCCGCTACCGGGAGTCGGGATCTGTCGCGGATGTCTATCGTTCGACCACACCGCGCGCCGTTGTGGTGAGCGTTCTCACGACACTGTTCTCCTTTGTCGCATTGGCATTCGCGGAACATCAGGGTATGGCGAGCATGGGGTTACTGCTCGCCATCGCGATCGGATTCCTTCTGGTTGCGACATTACTTGTCCTGCCCGCGCTTCTCGCATGGCGGGCAAAGACCTAGATTGACGGACTATCAGCCTCAGTTGGATGGACAGACGTGAACCTGAAGACGATTTATCTGACATGTGCTGGCGCCCTCCTGCTGTACGCGGTGACGGTCATGTTCGCGCCGCGTGTCTTGTATGTATTGCTGGATCCCGTCAGCGCGGAGGTCAACGTGACCAACGTCCGGATCTCGCTTTTCGCTTTCACGATCTGGGCCCTGGTTGTTCTGTTGTGGCTGTCCCGTGCCCGACCGCTGGCTTCGGACTGGCCGCCCGCGCGACCGCTTTGGCTGGGTGTTGCCTGGTTGTGCCTTTGCATTTCCTACACCGGCTTCGAGCATGGCTGGTTCGATTTTGCCGCGTTCGTCTATGCCGAGGATGGCCTGTTCGAATCCGCGACGGCGATCATTCTGCTGATCTGCGCGGCGTTGTTGCTGTCGAGCCTCGGTCGATCATGGCGCCTCGATCGTCGGCTCGGATTCGCCGTGGGCTTCCTGGCGCTCCTTTGTTTCCTGTTGTTGATGGAGGAAATCAGTTGGGGCCAGCGGATAATCGGGTTCGAAACGCCTGAGGAAATCGAAGAGATAAATGCCCAGCAGGAAGTCAATCTTCACAACATGTTTGTCGGTTTCAATCAGTTGATCCGGCTGGCGCTCGCGCTGATCATTGCCACGGTGCTGCTGGGGCGGGCACGCTGGATCGAATGGCTCCGCGTGATCGGGCTCGACCGGCTGATGCCGCCGCCGGCCGCCGTCTATTTCATCATCTTCCTGGTCTATGCCCACACCTATGATGATCTGTTCGAAGAGGTGGTGGGGCTGTTCCTGCTCGTCTACGTCTTCGATCTTCGGCGGCGACTCATCCGCGACGGGTGAGCTCGTAAAGCGCGACGGCGGCGGCATTGGAGACGTTCAGGCTCTCGACCGCGGCGCTCTGGGGGATATGGGCCAGCGTATCGCAGCTTTCCGCGACGAGGCGGCGCAGGCCCGTGCCTTCCGCCCCGAGGACCAGGGCCGTCGGGCCCGTGACCCGCGCCTGTGCGAGCGTTGTCTCGACTTCGCCGGCAAGTCCGATACACCAGAAGTCCCGGGCTTTGAGGGCCTCGATCGAACGGGCCAGATTTGTCTCTCGTACGAGCGCGACGGCTTCCAGCCCGCCGGATGCAGCTTTCGCCAGTGCGCCCGTAACCGGTGGCGCGTGCCGGTCCTGCATGACAACGGCCGCGGCGCCGAAGGCGGCAGCAGTGCGCAATATCGCGCCGACATTCTGCGGGTCGGTCACCTGATCCAGCACCAGGATGCACGGCGTGTCGGTTTGAAGTGCGCGGTCCATCGCGTCTTCGATGCCCACATCTTCGAGCGGCCGCGCGAGCAGGGCGATCCCTTGATGCACGGCACCCTGGGGCAGCACGGCGGAGACATCGTCACGCGAGACCCGATCGATCACGGCGTCATGTCCGCCGATTTCTGCGGCGGCCTGCGCCCTTTCCACGTCGTCCTCGTCACTCACTAGGGCGCGCTCGCAAACCCGCTCGGGGTTGGCCAGCGCGGCAAGCACTGCATGGGTGCCGTAGAGCCAGTTGGGAGCGGTCGGATCGCCGCCGCTGCGGCGGCGATGTGATTTTCCGGGATTTATGCGCCGTTTGGGGTGTTTTCGTGCCATAGTCGGGGCTCTTAGGCCATTCGGCGCCTGCCCGCAATATCGGCGTGGCAACGTTTGTGCACAAATGGCTGTTATTTTGAGGTTTTCCGCCGATTGGCGGTTGACACGTCGAGCGAAATCTACATATTGCGCCCCACGGGCCGGCGTCCCTTCGACGTTCGGCGCGTTTGCTGTTGGCTGCGTGCAATATGCTTGCGGACGATACGGCAGGAGGAGGGGTGCCTGAGCGGTTAAAAGGGGCGGACTGTAAATCCGTTGGCTACGCCTACGTTGGTTCGAATCCAACCCCCTCCACCATCCGTAACACGGCACAGGAATAGGATTTATCGAGGCCGATGCCTCGCAATGGACTGGAACGGCGCAAACGAATTCGGCGGGTGTAGCTCAATGGTAGAGCAGAAGCCTTCCAAGCTTACGACGGGGGTTCGATTCCCCTCACCCGCTCCAAGGGTTTGGTCGGAGAACGCGTGACCATACAGCGCAACCGACCGGAGCAATAATCTGGACACCGGTCTATCGATCGGAACAACGACTGACAGAACGCAGGGCAAAGATATGTCGAAAGAGAAGTTTGAGAGAACAAAGCCGCATTGCAACGTGGGCACGATTGGTCATGTTGACCATGGCAAGACGACGCTGACGGCGGCGATCACGAAGGTGATGTCGGATGCGTCAGGTGGAGACGCGATTGCGTTTGACCAGATTGACAAGGCGCCTGAAGAGCGCGAGCGCGGTATTACGATTGCGACGGCGCATGTTGAGTATGAGACGGACACGCGTCACTACGCGCATGTGGATTGCCCTGGTCATGCTGACTACGTGAAGAACATGATCACGGGTGCGGCGCAGATGGACGGCGCGATTTTGGTTGTGAACGCAGCGGACGGCCCGATGCCGCAGACGCGCGAGCATATTCTTCTGGCGCGCCAGGTTGGTGTTCCGGCGCTTGTTGTTTACCTGAACAAGGTTGATCAGGTTGATGACGAGGAGCTTCTTGAGCTTGTTGAGATGGAGGTTCGTGAGCTTCTGTCTTCGTACGACTTCCCGGGCGACGATATTCCGATCGTGAAGGGTTCTGCGTTGGCGGCACTTGAGGGCCGTGACGAGGAGATTGGTGCGAACTCGATCATGGATCTGATGTCTGCGGTTGACGAGTATGTGCCGCAGCCGGAGCGTCCGAAGGACCAGCCGTTCCTGATGCCGATTGAGGATGTGTTCTCGATTTCGGGTCGCGGCACGGTTGTGACGGGTCGTATTGAGCGCGGTGTTGTGAATGTTGGCGACGAGATTGAGATTGTCGGCATCAAGGACACGCAGACGACGACGTGCACGGGCGTAGAGATGTTCCGCAAGCTGCTGGACCAGGGCGAGGCGGGAGACAATGTTGGTGTTCTGCTTCGTGGTACGAAGCGCGAGGAGGTTGAGCGCGGCCAGGTTTTGGCGGCCCCGGGTTCGATTACGCCGCACACGAAGTTCAACTGTGAGGCTTACATCCTGACGAAGGAAGAGGGTGGTCGTCACACGCCGTTCTTCACGAACTACCGTCCGCAGTTTTACTTCCGCACGACGGATGTGACGGGTACGGTTGATTTGCCTGAGGGCACCGAGATGGTGATGCCGGGCGACAACATCACGATGGTTGTGAACCTGATTGCACCGATTGCGATGGATGACGGTCTGCGCTTCGCCATTCGCGAAGGTGGCCGCACTGTCGGCGCCGGCGTCGTCACCTCCATCATCGAATAGACCGGAGCAACGGTGCGTTCGGTGGATAGGAGTGTAGCTCAATTGGTAGAGCACCGGTCTCCAAAACCGGGGGCTGTAGGTTCGAGTCCTACCACTCCTGCCAAATAGCCGGAATGTCCGGGCTGTGTTTGTGTCGGGTGCGAAACAGTAACGCGATGAAAGCGGAACGAATGGCAAAACCATCGGTTGGCGAGTTTGTACGCCAGGTTCGACAAGAGGTGAGCAAGGTCACATGGCCGACGCGCACGGAAACAATTCAGTCGACCCTGATGGTCGTTGTCATGGTGGCTTTTGCGGCTGTGTTCTTCTTCCTCGTCGACATTGTGTTGGCGGAACTCGTTCAATTGGCCCTGTCGGTCGGGAGTTAGTGGTTTGATGGGCATGCAGTGGTTCGTCGTTCACGCCTATTCCGGCTTCGAGTCCAAGGTCGCGCAGTCGATCAAGGAACAGGCCGTGACCAAGGGCATGGACGATATGTTCGAAGACGTGCTGGTCCCGACCGAAGAAGTGGTCGAGATGCGCCGCGGCTCGAAAGTCAATTCGGAGCGCAAGTTCTTTCCCGGATATGTGCTTGTTCGCATGGATATGAACGAGCAGAGCTATCATCTGGTCAAGAACACTCCGAAGGTGACGGGATTTCTGGGTGCGGGCAACAAGCCGGCGCCGATCAGTCAGGCCGAAGCCGACCGGATCCTGCATCAGGTCAAGGAAGGGGTCGAGCGGCCGAAGCCGTCTGTCACCTTCGATATCGGCGAGGAAGTACGGGTCAATGACGGCCCGTTCCAGTCGTTCAACGGCGTGGTCGAGGATGTCGACGAAGAACGCGCGCGGTTGAAGGTCTCGGTCTCGATTTTTGGCCGGTCTACGCCGGTTGAGTTGGAATACGGTCAGGTCGAAAAACTATAGCCTGAACGTTTGTTGGCCGTCGCAAGGCGGTGCGCGGGAGGTTGGCTCCATAAGCCCTTGGGGCGCCGTACCGCGAAACCTCGAAAGGACATGAGGTCTAAATCATGGCGAAGAAAATTGACGGTTACGTCAAACTAGAAATCCCGGCCGGACAGGCCAATCCGTCGCCGCCCGTCGGGCCGGCGCTCGGCCAGGCCGGGTTGAACATTATGGAGTTCTGCAAGGCGTTCAACGCGGCGACGCAGAACGGCGATCAGGGTGTACCCACCCCGGTCATCATTACCGTGTACCAGGACAAGTCGTTCACTTTTGTGACCAAGACGCCGCCGGCCAGCTACTTCCTCAAGAAGGCTGCGCGGGTTCAGAAGGGCAGCGGCACCACGGGGCGTGACCTCGTCGGCCGCGTCACGGATGCACAGTGCCGAGAGATCGCGGAAGCGAAGATGGTTGATTTGAACGCCAATGATATCGATGCCGCGGCGGAGATGATCAAAGGCACGGCCCGGTCGATGGGCCTGGAAGTGGTAGGGTAACGATGGCTAAACCTGGAAAGCGTATCCGCGCGGCGCGTGAGAAGGTCGATCCCGACAACAAGGTGGCGATCGGCGAGGCGGTGCGGTTGGTGAAAGAGAATGCCACCGCGAAATTCGACGAGACGATCGAGATTTCGCTGAACCTGAACGTCGACCCACGCCATGCCGACCAGAATGTGCGCGGTGTTGTTGCGCTGCCGAACGGCACGGGTAAAGAGGTGCGGATTGCCGTGTTCGCCAAGGATGAGAAGGCCGAAGAGGCCCTCGCCGCCGGTGCCGACGTGGTCGGTGCCGATGATCTGGCGGAGAAGGTTCAGAATGGCGAGATCGAGTTCGATCGCGTGATCGCAACGCCGGACATGATGCCCGTCGTCGGTCGGCTCGGAAAGGTGCTCGGGCCGCGCGGCTTGATGCCGAACCCGAAGCTGGGCTCGGTGACAAATGACGTGACCGAAGCGGTCTCGAATGCGAAGTCGGGCGAGGTGCAGTTCCGGGTCGAGAAGACCGGGATCGTGCATGCCGGCATCGGTAAGGCGAGCTTCAGCGAGGAGCAGATTCGTCAGAATCTCGATGCTTTCCTGGATGCCATCTTGCGGGCCAAGCCGAGCGGCGTGAAAGGCTCATATGTGAACAAAGTGGCGCTTACCTCGACCATGGGGCCGGGTGTGCGTTTCGACGTGGCGGACATTGGTAGTTCGTCGCAGGAAGCGGCCGAATAGGTCGTCAGTGGAGTTTCCGCGGCCGGTGTCATCCGGGGCGGGAATACTGTCCGAGACTGCAGGCGTCCAAAGGGTTTCACCCGGCGGACCTAAGTGCTGGAAACAGCGGCCGGCATAGACGGGAGAAGGCGAACGGGCAAGTGGCCGTTCGTATCGCTCCTGGGACAGGTTAGGAGCGGTTTCGGTTCGTTGTGGGCCGAGGCCAAATTGCAACGGTGCGGTAAGTCGATCCGTTCGGCTCGCGCCAAGTTTGCGGAGACGGTAAGTGGACCGAGCTAGAAAAGAAGAGCTGGTCACCGAACTCAACCAGTCTTTTGCGGAGGCCGCGCTCGTCGTGGTGACGCAACAGACCGGGCTTACGGTATCGGAGAGTTCAGAACTCCGGTCCCAGATGCGTGAGGCAGGTGCCGGCTACAAAGTGACGAAGAACAGGCTCGCAAAACTCGCCCTGGCGGGAACGCCCTATGAACCGATCACCGATCTGTTCTCCGGGCCGACCGCGATTGCGTATTCCGCCGACCCAGTGGCGGCGGCACGTGTGGCAGTCAACTTCGCGAAGGAAAATGACAAACTCACCGTTGTCGGGGGCGCCATGGGCGACACCCTGCTCGATGAGAATGCCGTTAAGGCATTGGCGTCGCTTCCTTCGCTCGACGAGCTGCGCGGCAAGCTGGTGGGCTTGTTGAACGCGCCTGCGACCAAGGTCGCCGGTGTGCTTCAGGCACCCGCCGGACAAATGGCACGTGTCATGGGTGCATACGCAAGTCAGGACGAGGCTGCATAGGCCGGTCTGAAATTTCGAAAACAAAAGTCTCTCAAAGTCTCAGGAGTAAATTAAAATGGCAGATATTGAAAAAATCGCAGAGGATCTCAGCGCTCTCACCGTTCTCGAGGCCGCCGAATTGTCGAAGATGCTCGAGGAAAAATGGGGCGTCAGCGCCGCCGCACCGGTTGCGGTGGCTGCGGGTGCGCCGGCCGGCGACGCTGGCGGTGCCGGCGAGGAGCAGACGGAGTTTGACGTCATCCTCGCAGCGGCAGGCGACAAGAAGATCAATGTGATCAAAGAGGTCCGGACGATTACTGGTCTGGGCCTGAAAGAAGCCAAGGACCTCGTCGAGGGTGCGCCGAAGCCGGTTAAGGAAGGCGTGACCAAGGAAGAGGCCGATGAGCTGAAGGGCAAGCTGGAAGAAGCGGGCGCGACCGTCGAGCTCAAGTAGCTCGCCAGCAATGGATTCGGCGACGTCGGGGGCAATCCTCGTCGTCGCCGGCATCCTCGGATCGCCGAAGGCCGCACGGGTTTGCGGTCGGCGACGATGCGACGATGCCGGAAGGGCGTAAGCCCAGGTCCGTCAGTCGAATTGGAATGGCCCGATTGGTCGTGTGCATATGTTCACGACAACGAAGAGAGGCAGTTAATGGCGCAGTCGTTCACCGGTCGCAAACGTATCCGTAAAAACTTTGGACGGATTCTGGAAGTGGCGCCCATGCCGAACCTCATTGAGGTTCAGATGAGTTCCTATGACCAGTTTCTGAACAGCACCACGCTCGAAGGCGAGCGTGCGGATGTGGGCATTACGGAAGTCTTCAAGTCCGTTTTCCCGATTCGAGATTTTTCGGAAAAGGCACAGCTTGAGTTTGTCGAGTACGAGCTCGAGGAGCCGAAATACGACGTCGAGGAATGCCAGCAACGCGGCATGACCTTCGCCGCTCCCCTGAAAGTGACGCTGCGTCTAGTCGTCTGGGATGTGGACGAGGATACGGGTTCTCGTTCGATCCGCGACATCAAGGAGCAGGACGTCTACATGGGCGACATGCCTCTGATGACCGTCAAGGGGACGTTTGTCATTAACGGCACGGAGCGGGTTATTGTCTCGCAAATGCACCGTTCGCCCGGGGTCTTCTTCGACCATGACCGTGGCAAGAGCCACTCGTCGGGCAAGTTCCTGTTCGCCGCGCGCGTGATCCCCTATCGCGGCTCCTGGCTCGATTTCGAATTCGATGCCAAGGATATCGTGCATGTCCGGATCGATCGTCGCCGCAAGCTGCCGGTCACGACCTTCCTGATGGCACTCGATAGTGCCGCGACGGCTGAATTGCGCGCGGAACGCGCGGAAGAGGGTCGCGAACTCGAGCCGTTCGAGGCGGTCGGCATGTCGCATGAGGAGATCCTCGACTACTTCTACGACAAGACGAGCTACAACCTGACCAAGAATGGCTGGCAGACGCCGCTCGATGCCGAGCGCATGCGTGGCATCAAGCTGACCCATGATCTCGTCGATGCGAAGACCGGCAAGGTGGTTGCCGAAGCGGAGGCCAAGTTCACGCCGCGCGTCGCCCGTCAGATCGAAGAGGCAAAGGTGAAGGATATTCTGGTCAGCGGTGACGAGCTGCTCGGCCAGTATTTTGCGGAAGACATCATCAATGAAGATACCGGTGAAGTGCTCTTCGAAGCCGGTGATGAAATCACGGAAGAGGTCCTCGAAGCTTTCGAGGAACTCAAGATCAAGGCGTTCACGACCCTGGCGATCGACCATGTCACCGTGGGGCCGTATATCCGCAACACGCTCGCGGCCGACAAGAACCGTTCGCGCGAAGATGCGCTGATCGATATTTACCGTGTGATGCGTCCGGGCGAGCCGCCCACCTATGAGACGGCGGAAAACCTGTTCAAGAGCCTGTTCTTCGACAATGAGCGTTATGACCTTTCCGCGGTCGGACGTGTGAAGATGAACGCGCGCCTTGAGCTCGAATGCCCCGACACCGTCCGTGTCCTGCGCAAGGATGATGTGCTCGAGATCATCAAGCTGATGGTCGGCATGAAGGACGGCCAGGGGGAGATCGACGACATCGATCATCTCGGCAATCGCCGCGTACGTTCGGTTGGCGAGCTGATGGAGAACCAGTATCGCATCGGCCTGCTGCGCATGGAGCGTGCGATCCGCGAGCGTATGTCGACGGTCGAGATCGACAGCGTCATGCCGCATGATCTGATCAACGCGAAGCCGGCCGCCGCTGCGGTGCGCGAGTTCTTTGGCTCGTCGCAGCTGAGCCAGTTCATGGATCAGACGAACCCGTTGTCGGAAATTACCCATAAGCGACGCCTTTCGGCGCTTGGCCCGGGTGGTCTGACGCGTGAACGTGCGGGCTTCGAGGTGCGCGACGTGCATCCGACCCATTATGGCCGGATTTGCCCGATTGAGACGCCGGAAGGCCCGAATATTGGCCTGATCAACTCGCTCGCGACCTATGCGCGGGTGAACAAGTACGGCTTCATCGAGACTCCCTATCGCGAAGTGAAGGACGGCAAGGTGACCGACGAGGTCGTCTACCTGTCGGCGATGGAGGAGGGCCGCTACACGATTGCCCAGGCAAACTCGCCCATCGACAAGAACAGCAAGTTCGCTGATGAGCTCGTCAGCTGCCGCCAGGGCAGCGACTACCTCATGGCGTTGCCGACCGATGTCGACTACATGGACGTGTCGCCCAAGCAGCTCGTGTCCGTGGCCTCGGCGCTCATTCCGTTCCTCGAGAACGATGACGCGAACCGCGCGCTGATGGGCTCGAACATGATGCGTCAGGCTGTACCGCTCATCCAGACCGAGGCTCCCTTGGTGGGCACCGGAATGGAAGAAACGGTGGCGCGGGATTCGGGCGTGGCGATTGTTGCGCGCCGGTCGGGCATCATCGACCAGGTTGATGCGACGCGTATCGTGATCCGGGCGACCGGTGACGTGGGCGGCGGAGACACCGGCGTCGACATTTATAACCTGCTCAAGTTCCAGCGCTCCAACCAGAACACTTCCATCACCCAGCGCCCGCTGGTGAAGGTCGGTGACCTGGTCGAGAAGGGGGACATCGTTGCAGACGGTCCGTCCACCGATCTCGGTGAATTGGCTCTGGGTAAGAACGTGCTTTGCGCGTTCATGCCGTGGAATGGCTACAACTTCGAAGATTCAATTCTGATCTCCGAACGTATTGTGCGCGATGACGTGTTCACCTCGATCCATATCGAGGAGTTCGAGATCATGGCCCGCGATACCAAGCTGGGTCAGGAAGAGATCACGCGCGACATTCCGAATGTCGGTGAAGAGGCTCTGAAGAATCTCGATGAGGCCGGCATCGTGTACATCGGTGCAGAGGTCAATGCGAGTGATATCCTTGTCGGCAAGGTGACGCCGAAGGGTGAATCGCCGATGACGCCGGAAGAGAAGCTGTTGCGTGCGATCTTCGGCGAAAAGGCCGCCGATGTTCGCGACACCTCCCTGAAGGTGCCGCCGGGTGTGACCGGAACGGTCGTCGAGGTGCGGGTGTTCTCGCGCCGTGGCGTCGACAAGGATGAACGTGCCCTGTCGATCGAGCGCGCCGAGATCGAGCGCCTCGCCAAGGATCGTGACGATGAAAAAGCGATCCTGGAGCGCAGTTTCTACAGCCGCCTGAAAGAGCTGTTGCTCAACCAGACGGCCGTGAAGGGGCCGAAAGGCATCGATGGCGAAGTCAAGGTGACCGATAAGGTTCTCGGCGACTTCACCCCGGGTCAGTGGCGCCAGCTCGTGGTCAAGAACGACAGCCGGATGTCCGAGATCGAGGCGATCCAGAACAGCTTCGACGAAGCGGTTCAGGCCCTGGAAGCACGGTTCGAGAACAAGGTCGACAAGCTCCAGAGCGGCGACGAACTGCCGCCGGGTGTCATGAAGCTGGTGAAGGTTTTCGTCGCGGTGAAGCGCAAGCTGCAGCCAGGCGACAAGATGGCCGGCCGTCATGGCAACAAGGGCGTGATTTCGCGCATCATGCCGATGGAAGACATGCCCTACCTGGAAGACGGGACGCCGGTTGATATCGTCCTGAATCCGCTGGGTGTGCCGTCGCGCATGAATGTCGGGCAGATTCTCGAGACCCATCTGGGTTGGGCCACACGCGGCATCGGCCATCAGATCGGCTCGATCATGAGTTCGCTCGATGAAAACGGGAAGTCGACCCAGATTCGTAAGAAGCTGGCCGAGGTTTACGGCAAGGAGACGTCTGACGAGGACATCGATTCGATGTCCGACGAGGCGGTCTCGGAGCTGGCCGGCAACCTGCGCAAGGGTGTACCGATCGCAACACCGGTGTTCGATGGTGCGACCGAAACGGAGATCAACGAGCATCTCGAGATGGCCGGGCTCGACATTTCGGGCCAGGTACAGCTGGTCGACGGCCGTACCGGTGAACCTTTCGAGCGGTCGGTGACGGTGGGTTACATCTACATGTTGAAACTCCACCATCTGGTCGACGACAAGATTCACGCCCGTTCCATTGGACCCTACAGTCTGGTCACCCAGCAACCGTTGGGCGGCAAGGCGCAGTTCGGTGGACAGCGCTTCGGCGAAATGGAGGTCTGGGCGCTGGAAGCCTACGGTGCCGCCTACACGCTGCAGGAAATGCTGACGGTCAAGTCGGATGACAAGGCCGGACGTACAAAGGTGTATGAATCCATCGTGCGTGGTGATGACAATTTCGAAGCGGGAATTCCGGAATCCTTCAACGTCCTCGTGAAGGAGCTCCGCTCGCTCGGACTCGACGTTCAGCTCAATCAGTCGACCCGATAGTTGGCCGGCTGTATGACCCTGAAACAGAGAAACCCCCTACCGGGAGCAAGTACATGAACGAACTCGTCAATGTCTTCGGTCAACCCCATGGCCCGCAGAGTTTCGACGAGATCCGAATCTCGATCGCCAGCCCTGAGCGCATCCGTTCCTGGTCGTATGGCGAGATTAAGAAGCCGGAAACCATCAACTACCGGACGTTCAAACCGGAACGCGATGGCCTGTTCTGTGCTCGGATCTTCGGGCCGATCAAGGATTACGAGTGTCTGTGCGGCAAGTACAAGCGCATGAAGTATCGCGGCATTGTCTGCGAGAAGTGCGGTGTCGAAGTAACCTTGCAGTCGGTGCGCCGCGAGCGGATGGGCCATATCGAGCTGGCCTCGCCGGTTGCGCATATCTGGTTCCTGAAGTCGCTGCCGAGCCGGATCGGCATGTTGCTCGACAACACGCTGCGTGATCTCGAGCGGGTTCTCTACTTCGAAAACTACATCGTCACCGAACCCGGCCTGACGGACATGGAGCAGTATTCGCTTCTGTCGGAAGAGGAGTATCTCGACAAGCAGGAAGAGTTCGGCGACGAAGCCTTCACCGCGAAAATCGGTGCTGAGGCCCTCAAGGATATGCTGATGGCAATCGACCTCGAGGAAGAGCGCGCGCGTCTGCGGGTCGACCTCAAGGAGACGAACTCTGAAGCCAAGCGCAAGAAGTATGTAAAGCGCCTGAAGATTGTCGAGGCCTTCATTGAATCCGGCGCTCGCCCGGAATGGATGATCCTTGATGTGATCCCGGTTATTCCGCCGGAGTTGCGTCCGCTTGTGCCGCTCGACGGCGGCCGCTTCGCGACCTCGGATCTGAACGATCTGTACCGCCGCGTGATCAATCGCAACAACCGCCTGAAGCGCCTGATGGAGCTTCGCGCGCCCGACATCATCGTGCGTAACGAAAAGCGCATGCTCCAGGAATCCGTGGATGCGCTGTTCGACAATGGACGCCGCGGACGGGTCATCACCGGCGCCAACAAGCGGCCGCTCAAATCCCTGTCCGATATGCTCAAGGGCAAGCAGGGCCGTTTCCGCCAGAACCTGCTCGGCAAGCGCGTCGATTATTCCGGCCGTTCGGTCATCGTTGTCGGGCCGACGCTGTTGCTGCATCAATGCGGCCTGCCAAAGAAGATGGCGCTCGAACTGTTCAAGCCGTTCATCTATCACAAGCTCGAACTTTACGGTTATGCGACCACGATCAAGGCCGCGAAACGTATGGTCGAGAAGGAGCGTCCCGAGGTCTGGGATATCCTCGAAGAGGTCATCCGCGAACATCCGGTTCTCCTGAATCGCGCACCTACGCTGCATCGTCTGGGTATCCAGGCGTTTGAGCCGGTCCTGATCGAGGGCAAGGCCATTCAGTTGCATCCGCTGGTTTGTGCGGCATTCAATGCCGACTTCGATGGCGATCAGATGGCGGTCCATGTGCCGTTGTCGCTGGAGGCCCAGCTCGAAGCCCGCGTGCTCATGATGTCGACCAACAACATCCTGAGCCCGGCCAATGGCAAGCCGATCATCGTTCCCTCGCAGGATATCGTTCTCGGGCTCTATTATCTGAGCTACGAAATGCATGAGGGCACTGGCGACGAGATCAGCTTCGACAGCAAGAAGTCGCTCGACGCTGCCGCGGCCGGTGGTGATGTGATCTTCACCGATACCAAGAACCCGTCCGAGCCGGTGGACCTGAGTTCACTGACCCTCAAGGCAGTCAATGATGGTGACGTGAAAGCGTATCGCATCCCGGGCTTTGCCTCGGACGACGAGGTGCAGCAGGCACTCGATGCCGGCGTGATTCACTTGCATTCGCGCATCAAGGCTCGGATTGAGACCGTCGATGCCGACGGCAACGACGTTGTCGAGCGCGTTCTGACGACGCCGGGGCGTTTGTTGATCGGACGTATCCTGCCGAAACACGCCCATGTTCCCTATGAGTTGATCAATCGCCTTCTGACGAAGCGCGAGATCAGTGAGATCATCGATATCGTCTATCGCCATTGCGGTCAGAAGGAGACGGTCATCTTCGCTGATCGCATGATGGGCCTCGGCTTCTCGAACGCGTGCAAGGCCGGCATCTCCTTCGGTAAGGATGATCTGATTGTTCCGGACCTCAAGACGCGCCTGGTCGAAGATACGACCAACCGCGTCAAGGAGTTCGAGCAGCAGTATCAGGATGGACTGATCACCAAGGGTGAAAAGTACAACAAGGTCGTTGATGCCTGGACACGCTGCACCGACGATGTTGCCGACGCGATGATGGCGGAAATGGAGTCCAGAGATTCCACCGGCAACATCAACGCTGTCTACATGATGGCCCATTCCGGCGCGCGTGGTTCGGCAGCGCAGATTCGCCAGCTGGCGGGTATGCGCGGTTTGATGGCCAAGCCGTCGGGCGAGATCATCGAAACACCGATCATCGCGAACTTTAAGGAAGGCCTGACGGTGCTCGAGTATTTCAACTCGACCCATGGTGCCCGTAAGGGACTGGCCGATACGGCGCTTAAAACAGCCAACTCGGGTTATCTGACCCGCCGTCTCGTTGATGTCGCACAGGATTGCGTGATCATCGAACAGGATTGCGGCACAGATGACGGTCTGACGATGACAGCGGTCATCGAGGGCGGCGATGTGGTGGTGCCTTTGTCGGAGCGCCTGCTCGGTCGCACCACGTCCGAGGATGTCGTTGATCCTTTGACGAGCGACAAGATCGTCAAGAAGGGCGAACTCATGACGGAGCCGCTGGTCGAGAAAATCGAGACCGCGGGTATCGAGTCCGTCAAAATTCGTTCGGTCCTGACCTGTAAGAGTGACGGCGGCGTCTGCGGCAAATGCTACGGTCGCGATCTCGCACGCGGCACGCCGGTTAACGTCGGCGAAGCCGTCGGCGTTATTGCCGCGCAGTCGATCGGTGAGCCTGGCACGCAGTTGACCATGCGGACGTTCCATATCGGTGGTGCGGCGCAGGGTGCTTCGGAGCAGTCGAGCGTCGAGGCGGCCTTCGATGCCACCGTTAAGGTCGAGAACCGGAATGTCGTCGTGAACTCCGAGAATGTTCCGATTGTCATGAGCCGCAACACCGAAGTGGTGTTGATCGACGAGGCGGGTCGCGCGCGTGCGCATCACAAGATCCCGTACGGTTCTCGTTTGCTCGCCGACGAAGGTGACAAGGTCGAGAAAGGCCAGCCTCTGGCACAATGGGATCCGTATACCCTGCCTATTATCACCGAGAAGGAAGGCTATATCGACTATGTCGATCTGGTCGAAGGTGTCTCGGTGCGTGAGGCCGCGGATGAGGCCACCGGCATCGTCTACAAGGTGGTGATCGACTGGAAGCAGCAGCCGAAGGGCGCCGATTTGCGTCCGCGCGTTACGCTGCGACCGAAGAAGAGATCAAAGCAGGGCGATGTGGTCAAGCTCGCGAACGGCATGGATGCGCGTTACTTCATGTCCGTCGATGCGATCTTGAATGTCGAACCCGGCCAGCATGTTCAGGCCGGCGATATCCTTGCGCGCATCCCGCGTGAGAGCTCGAAGACACGCGACATCACCGGCGGTTTGCCGCGCGTGGCGGAACTGTTCGAAGCGCGTCGTCCGAAGGATCATGCGATCATCGCCGACACGGACGGACAGATCGAGTTCGGCCGTGACTACAAGATGAAGCGCCGGATCGTCATTGTGCCGAGCGAAGAAGATCAGGCGGACGGCAAGGAGCCGGTCGAGTATCTCATTCCCAAGGGCAAGCACATCTCCGTTCAGGAGGGTGACTATGTCGAAAAGGGCGATTTGCTCCTCGACGGCAACCCGGTCCCGCATGACATTCTGCGGGTGCTCGGCGTCGAAGAGTTGGCCCGTTATCTGGTCAAAGAGGTCCAGGACGTCTACCGGCTTCAGGGCGTGGGTATCAATGACAAGCATATCGAAGTGATTGTGCGTCAGATGCTGCAGAAGGTTGAGATCATCAATCCGGGCGAGACCACGTTCCTGGTTGGTGAAATCATCGACAAGGTCGAGTTCGATACGGTCAACGCCAAGGCGGTGGAAGAAGGCAACAAGCCGGCAACGGCATCGCCTGTACTCCAGGGCATTACCAAAGCCAGCCTGCAGACCAGTTCGTTCATCTCGGCGGCTTCGTTCCAGGAGACCACGCGGGTCCTGACCGAAGCGGCCGTCAACGGCAAGGTCGATCGCCTCTACGGTCTCAAGGAGAATGTGATCGTTGGCCGTTTGATCCCTGCCGGTACCGGCGCGGTGATGAATGCGGTTCGTTCGATTGCCGCAGAACGCGATACCGAATTGGCCGACGAACTGGCCAAGCAGCTCGCTGCCGAAGAGGCTGCGGCGCAGACCGAAATCGAGGAGGCCGGCGCCGCCGAATAGTGCCGCCTCTGACAGTCTGAAACTGGCGCGCCGCCCCGGATTATTTCGGGGCGGCGCGTTTCGTTAGAGGACGCGCCTTTTTCGGTAATAATATTGCGAAAAAGGGCATGGTTGCTGTCCAATAATTGCGCTGTGGGCGAACGCAGAGATCGCCCGCAACTGCCCGATTTTTATGGTTTTTCGGTGTTGACGCCCATAGGGCTCGTAAGTAGTATCCGCGCGCCTGATCGGGGCCGGTCGTAGACCTGCGCAGTCTAAACACTGCCCCTGGCAACACGAACCATATGCGCGAACGCTTACGAGCTAGCGAAAATTGCTCGCAGGGACAGAAACGTTTTCTGTCCCGAGTTTGCTTTGTGCAGACGGTTGACGAAAACGTAACGGGAAGAACCAAGGAAGCCACATGCCGACGATCAATCAGTTGATCCGCAAGCCACGCAAGGCACCGATCAAGCGGAACAAAGTTCCCGCCCTGGAGGCTTGCCCGCAGAAGCGTGGCGTCTGCACGCGAGTCTATACAACCACACCGAAGAAGCCGAACTCGGCCCTGCGAAAGGTCGCGCGCGTGCGCTTGACCAACGGGTTCGAAGTGACGAGCTACATTCCCGGTGAGGGCCATAATCTTCAGGAGCATTCGGTCGTTATGATCCGTGGCGGTCGCGTCAAGGATCTTCCCGGTGTTCGCTATCACATCATCCGCGGCACTCTGGATACCCAGGGTGTTTCTGACCGCCGTCAGCGTCGTTCGAAGTACGGCGCCAAGCGGCCCAAGTAAGCAAGGTCCAGATATATGTCCCGCCGTCGCCGCGCAGAAAAACGAGAAATCCTTCCCGATCCCAAATTCGGTGATCTGGTTGTCAGCAAATTCACCAACAGCGTCATGCTGGATGGCAAGAAGTCGATCGCCGAGCGCATTGTATACGCCGCCCTCGACGATATCGCCTCCAAGCGCGGCAGCGATCCTGTCCGCACGTTCCACGAGGCGCTCGAAAACATCAAGCCGCAGCTCGAAGTTCGCTCGCGGCGTGTTGGCGGTGCCACCTATCAGGTGCCGGTTGAGGTTCGTTCCGAACGCGCCCAGGCGCTGGCCTTTCGCTGGCTGATCCAGGCGGCACGCGGGCGGCCGGAAAACACCATGGAAGAGCGCTTGTCGCGCGAGTTGCAAGACGCGGCCGAAAATCGTGGAAACGCGGTGAAAAAGCGCGAAGACACCCATCGGATGGCAGAGGCCAACAAGGCCTTCTCCCATTACCGCTGGTAGCCGTCTAGCGAATTACCGAACGAGAGAATCCAGATATGTCCTCCAATCGTGAAACCCCGATCGAGCGCTACCGGAATATCGGTATCATGGCGCATATCGACGCCGGCAAGACGACCACAACCGAGCGTGTCCTCTATTACACGGGGCGTTCGTACAAGATCGGCGAGGTCCATGACGGCGCCGCGACGATGGATTGGATGGAGCAGGAGCAGGAGCGCGGCATTACCATTACGTCCGCTGCGACGACCGCTTTCTGGAACGACCACCGCATCAACATCATTGATACGCCGGGCCATGTGGACTTCACGATCGAAGTCGAGCGCGCCTTGCGCGTCCTCGATGGCGCGGTTGCCGTGTTTGACAGTGTCGCCGGCGTTGAGCCGCAGTCCGAGACGGTCTGGCGTCAGGCCGACAAGTACGAAGTTCCGCGCATCTGCTTCATCAACAAGATGGACCGGATCGGTGCCAATTTCGATAACTGCGTGGATATGATCGTTGATCGCCTCGGCGCCAATCCGATCGTTCTGCAGCTGCCGATCGGCTCGGAGGCTGAGCTTCGCGGTGTGGTCGACCTGGTGAAGATGCAGGGTATCGTCTGGAAGGACGAGAATCTCGGCGCCGAGTTCGAGTATGTCGATATTCCCGCCGAGATGGCTGATGCGGCCGCCGAGTGGCGCGAGAAGCTGGTCGAGTCCGCCGTCGAGCATGACGACGATGCGATGGAGGCTTATCTCGAGGGCACGGAGCCTGACGAGGAGACCCTCAAGGCCTGCATTCGCAAGGCCACGCTCACCTTGTCCGCGGTGCCGGTTCTTTGCGGTTCGGCCTTCAAGAACAAGGGCGTGCAGCCGTTGCTCGACGCGGTGGTTGATTATCTGCCGTCGCCACTCGATGTGCCGGCGATCTCGGGTGTTGTCCCGGGTACCGAAGATTCGCTCGTGCGAGAGCCGTCGGATGATGCGCCGTTCTCCGCGCTGGCATTCAAGATCATGACCGATCCGTTCGTCGGATCCCTTACATTTGCGCGTATTTATTCGGGCAGTGTCGAGGCGGGTTCGTCGGTGCTGAACACAGTTAAGGATAATCGCGAGCGTGTCGGCCGCATGTTGCTGATGCACGCCAATGATCGCGAAGATCTCAAAGTTGCCCGTGCCGGTGACATTGTCGCGCTTGCGGGCATGAAGAACACCACGACCGGTGACACGCTTTGTGATTCCGCCGATCCGGTCATCCTCGAGCGTATGGAGTTCCCCGATCCGGTTATCGAGATCGCGGTTGAGCCGAAGACGAAAGCGGATCAGGAAAAAATGGCGACGGCGCTTCAGCGTCTGGCCCAGGAAGATCCTTCCTTCCGTGTGTCGAGTGACGAAGAGAGTGGTCAGACCATCCTCAAGGGTATGGGCGAACTGCATCTCGAGATTCTCGTCGATCGCATGAAGCGCGAATTCAAGGTCGAGGCCAATGTCGGCGCGCCGCAGGTGGCCTATCGTGAGAAGATCACCAAGCCGGTCACGATCGATTACACCCATAAGAAGCAGACCGGCGGTTCGGGCCAGTTTGCGCGCGTGAAGATCGATTTCGAGCCGCTTGAGGCCGGATCGGGCTTCGAGTTCGAGAGCGCGATTTTCGGTGGCGCGGTGCCGCGGGAATTCATCCCCGGTGTCGAGAAGGGTCTGAAGACGGCGCTTGAGGCGGGCAATATTGCCGGTTTCCCGGTCATCGATTTCAGCGCCAAGCTGGTCGACGGCGCATCGCATGATGTTGACTCGTCGGTCATGGCGTTCGAGATCGCGGCACGGGCGGCGTTCCGTGAGGCCCTCGAAAAGGGTTCGACGCGTTTGCTTGAGCCGGTCATGAGCGTCGAGGTTGTCACCCCGGAAGAATATATGGGCGACATCATTGGCGATTTGAACAGCCGGCGCGGCCAGGTTGGTTCGATGGACTCGCGCGGCAACGCACGTGTCGTAAGCGCCATGGTCCCGCTCGCCAACATGTTCGGTTATGTCAACACGCTGCGGTCCATGAGTCAGGGCCGCGCGACCTTCACCATGGTGTTCAACCACTACGAGCAGGTTCCGCAGGCAGTTGCGGACGAAGTCGTCTCGAAGATGGCCTAACGCCGAAGTATGAATTATTTGCCGCCGCAGATTTAGGGCGCCGGTATCAGACGGAGACTGAGTGATGTCGAAAGAGAAGTTTGAGAGAACAAAGCCGCATTGCAACGTGGGCACGATTGGTCATGTTGACCATGGCAAGACGACGCTGACGGCGGCGATCACGAAGGTGATGTCGGATGCGTCAGGTGGAGACGCGATTGCGTTTGACCAGATTGACAAGGCGCCTGAAGAGCGCGAGCGCGGTATTACGATTGCGACGGCGCATGTTGAGTATGAGACGGACACGCGTCACTACGCGCATGTGGATTGCCCTGGTCATGCTGACTACGTGAAGAACATGATCACGGGTGCGGCGCAGATGGACGGCGCGATTTTGGTTGTGAACGCAGCGGACGGCCCGATGCCGCAGACGCGCGAGCATATTCTTCTGGCGCGCCAGGTTGGTGTTCCGGCGCTTGTTGTTTACCTGAACAAGGTTGATCAGGTTGATGACGAGGAGCTTCTTGAGCTTGTTGAGATGGAGGTTCGTGAGCTTCTGTCTTCGTACGACTTCCCGGGCGACGATATTCCGATCGTGAAGGGTTCTGCGTTGGCGGCACTTGAGGGCCGTGACGAGGAGATTGGTGCGAACTCGATCATGGATCTGATGTCTGCGGTTGACGAGTATGTGCCGCAGCCGGAGCGTCCGAAGGACCAGCCGTTCCTGATGCCGATTGAGGATGTGTTCTCGATTTCGGGTCGCGGCACGGTTGTGACGGGTCGTATTGAGCGCGGTGTTGTGAATGTTGGCGACGAGATTGAGATTGTCGGCATCAAGGACACGCAGACGACGACGTGCACGGGCGTAGAGATGTTCCGCAAGCTGCTGGACCAGGGCGAGGCGGGAGACAATGTTGGTGTTCTGCTTCGTGGTACGAAGCGCGAGGAGGTTGAGCGCGGCCAGGTTTTGGCGGCCCCGGGTTCGATTACGCCGCACACGAAGTTCAACTGTGAGGCTTACATCCTGACGAAGGAAGAGGGTGGTCGTCACACGCCGTTCTTCACGAACTACCGTCCGCAGTTTTACTTCCGCACGACGGATGTGACGGGTACGGTTGATTTGCCTGAGGGCACCGAGATGGTGATGCCGGGCGACAACATCACGATGGTTGTGAACCTGATTGCACCGATTGCGATGGATGACGGTCTGCGCTTCGCCATTCGCGAAGGTGGCCGCACTGTCGGCGCCGGCGTCGTCACCTCCATCATCGAATAGGCATACAACGGATCGGCGGTTTCTTCGGAAATCGCCGATCGTTTTAACGGGACACCGAAATGGACAGTCAACATATACGGATCCGGCTTAAGGCCTTTGATCATCGCGTGCTCGACCAGTCGGCGAGCGAGATCGTTGGTACGGCCAAGCGGACCGGTGCAGAGGTTCGGGGTCCCATCCCTTTGCCGACACGAATTGAGAAATTTACGGTTCTTCGGTCGCCGCACGTCAATAAGAAGGCGCGCGAGCAGTTCGAGATTCGTACCCACAAACGTCTGCTCGACATTATCGATCCGACGCCACAGACGGTTGACGCGCTTATGAAGCTCGACCTGGCGGCGGGTGTCGACGTGGAAATCAAGCTTTAAGGGGCCGAGATGCGTACCGGCATCATTGCACAGAAACTGGGTATGACCCGCGTCTTCGACGACGGCGGCAATCATGTCCCGGTCACGGTTTTGAAGGTCGACGGCTGCGACGTCGTTGATCAACGCACCATGGAACGCGACGGATACACGGCCCTTCAGGTCGGTACCGGCAACGCGAAACCCAAGCGCGTCGGCAAGGCCATGCGAGGCCATTTCGCCAAGGCGAAGGTCGAGCCGCGGCGCAGGGTCTCGGAATTCCGGGTCTCCGACGATGCGCTGTTGGACATCGGCTCCCGGATCAGCGTGGACCATTTCGTCTCGGGTCAGTTTGTCGATGTTACCGGCACCTCCATTGGTAAGGGTTTTGCCGGTGCGATTAAGCGCCATAATTTCGGCGGCCTTCGCGCCACGCACGGTGTTTCGATCTCGCATCGCAGTCACGGCTCCACGGGGCAGTGTCAGGATCCGGGTAAGGTCTTCAAGGGTAAGAAGATGGCCGGACACATGGGCGCGACCCGGGTGACAACCCAGAACCTCCGCATCGTGAACACCGACACGGAAGAAGGCCTGATCCTCGTAGAGGGTGCAGTGCCGGGTTCCAAGGGTGGCTATGTCCTGGTGCGCGACGCAATCAAGAAGACGCTTCCAGACGACGCGCCGTATCCGACGGTTGCAGCCGACGCACCGGCCGAGGATGCCGCAGAAGATGCAGCACCGGCAGAAGAGGCTGTCGAGGATGTCGTCGAAGACGCGGCACCGGCGGAGACGCCTGCTGAAGACAACGCCGATAGCGCCGACGAAGCCGCTTCGGACACTCCGGACTCGAAGGACTGACCCGCATGAAACTCAAGGTCGTCAATCTTGAAAACAAGGATGCCGGAGAGATCGATCTCGACGACGGTATCTTTGGCGCGCCGGTCCGCAAGGATTTGCTGGCGCGTGCCGTTAATTATCAGCTCGCCAAGCGCCGTCAGGGTACGCACAAGACCAAGACCCGCGGCGAGATCAATGGCAGTACGGCACGGCCGTGGCGTCAGAAGGGCACGGGCCGCGCACGTGCGGGTGACCGCAAGGCCGGGCATTGGCGCGGTGGTCAGACCACGTTCGGCCCGCAGCCGCGAGACCATTCGATGGACTTGCCCAAGAAGGTTCGCAAGCTCGCATTGAAAGTCGCGCTGTCGTCCAAATATGCGGATGGCAAGCTGGTCGTCCTCGATGCAGCGATTGCCGCCGAGCCGAAGACCAAGGCGATTGCCGCGCAGCTCAAGGCGCTTGGCCTTTCGTCCGCACTGATTGTGGATGGTGCCGAGCTCGATCGAAATTTCCAGCTGGCCGCGCGCAATATTCATGGCGTCGACCTGCTGCCTCAACACGGTGCGAATGTTTACGACATTCTTCGCCGCGACACGCTCGTGCTGACGCGCCAGGCTGTCGAACAGCTTCAGGAGCGCCTGCGATGAGCTCGAACCGTAAGCCACGCGGCCGGATCCAGGTTTCGAATGAGCGGATGTATGAACTTGTTCGTTCGCCGATCATTACCGAGAAAGCGACCCTCGTGTCGGAGCATAACCAGGTGATGTTCCGGGTGCCTGTGGACGCGACCAAGCCCGAGATTCGGGCTGCGGTCGAAGGTTTGTTCAACGTCAAGGTAACGGCGGTGAACACGATCCTGCAGAAGGGCAAGACCAAACGCTGGCGCGGTCAGCCGGGTCGACGAAATGATGTGAAGAAGGCGGTCGTGAGCCTTGCTGATGGCGAGTCCATCGATATCACGGCCGGCGTCTAGAGGTTTCGAAATGGCACTAAAGCAGTTCAAATCGATCACTCCCGGACAACGTGGACTCGTTCTCGTTGATCGTTCGGAGCTTTGGAAGGGTGGCCCTGAAAAGTCACTTACCGAAGGGCTGAGCAAGAAGGGTGGCCGCAACAACACCGGTCGGATTACCGCGCGTCGTCGTGGCGGCGGGCATAAGCGTCTGTATCGACATGTCGATTTCAAGCGCCGCAAATATGATGTGCCGGCGACCGTGGAGCGGATCGAGTATGACCCCAATCGCACGGCATTCATCGCGCTGATCGCCTACGAAGATGGCGAGAAGAGCTACATCCTGGCGCCTCAGCGTTTGAACGTGGGTGACACGGTCATTGCGGCACAGCGCGCCGATGTGAAGCCGGGCAATGCAATGCCTCTGCGCTCCATTCCGATTGGCACCATCATTCACAATGTTGAGCTCAAGGCTGGCGCCGGCGGCAAGATGGCACGTGCGGCGGGAACCTATGTTCAGCTGGTTGGCCGTGATCGCGGTTACGGTTTGCTGAAACTCGCATCCGGCGAGGTTCGCATGGTCCGCCAGGAGTGCATGGCAACGATTGGTGCGGTGTCGAACCCGGACCAGTCCAACATCAAGCTGGGTAAAGCCGGCCGCAAACGCTGGCTGGGTAAGCGCCCGTCCGTTCGCGGCGTGGCCATGAACCCGATCGATCATCCTCATGGTGGTGGCGAAGGCCGGACGTCCGGCGGCCGTCATCCCGTAACGCCATGGGGCAAGCCGACCAAGGGCAAGCGTACGCGGTCTAACAAGAAGACCGACTCGTTGATCCTGCGTCGGCGCGCGAAGTAGAGGAGAACGGCAGTGGCGCGTTCTGTATGGAAAGGTCCGTTTGTCGACAGCTATCTGCTTAAGAAGGCAGAGGCGGCGCGGGCGTCAGGCCGTAACGATGTGATCAAGACCTGGTCGCGTCGTTCCACGATCCTGCCCCAGTTCGTCGGTCTGACGTTCGGTGTCTATAACGGTCAGAAATTTATCCCGGTTCTCGTGACCGAGAACATGGTGGGACAGAAGTTCGGCGAGTTCTCGCCGACCCGGTCCTACTTCGGGCATACGGCCGACCGTAAGTCGAGGCGGGGATAATCATGGGCAAGAAAGCCACACCGCGCAGCCTGGCCGATACCGAGGCTCGCGCCGTCATCAAGAACCTGCGTGTCAGCCCGCAAAAGCTGAACCTGGTTGCCGCACAAATTCGCGGCAAACCTGTCCAGCGCGCGCTTATGGACCTCGAGTTCTCACGTCGCCGTATTGCGCAGTCGGTCAAGGCCGGCCTCGAAAGCGCGATCGCGAATGCGGAAAATAATCATCAGCTCGACGTCGACCGCCTGGTCGTTGCCGAAGCTACGGTTGGCAAGGGGCTCGTGATGAAACGTTGGCGTGCACGTGCGCGTGGACGTGTTGCGCGAATTCACAAACCGTTCAGCCAGATCACGCTCGTCGTTCGCGAGCAGGGAGAGGCATAAGTATGGGTCAGAAAATCAACCCGATCGGGCTTCGTCTCGGCATCAACCGGACCTGGGATTCCAGGTGGTATGCCGAAGGGCAGGCTTACGGCAGCCTCCTCATGGAGGACCTGGAACTGCGTCGCGTGCTCGAAAAGCGCCTCGCGCGTGCCGGCGTCAGCCGAATCATCATTGAGCGGCCGGCCAAGAAGGCACGTATCACCATTCATTCGGCTCGCCCGGGCGTGGTGATTGGCAAGAAGGGTGCGGACATCGAGAAGCTGCGTAGCGATATCGCGCATATGACCGGTTCCGAGGTCAGCCTCAATATCGTCGAAGTGCGCAAGCCCGAGATCGATGCGGCATTGGTCGCCGAGAATATCGCGCAACAGCTTGAGCGTCGTGTCGGCTTTCGCCGGGCGATGAAGCGCGCTGTGCAAAACGCCATGCGCCTGGGTGCGCTGGGCGTGCGTGTGATGTGTGGCGGTCGCCTCGGCGGTGCCGAGATCGCTCGGACCGAGCAGTATCACGAAGGCAGTGTGCCCCTGCACACCCTGCGTGCAGATGTGCAGTACGGCACGGCGACTGCGCAGACCACTTACGGCGCTTGCGGCGTGAAGGTCTGGGTCTATCGCGGTGACATCATGGAACATGATCCGATGGCCCAAGATCGTCGGATCGAGGAACAGCAGTCGGGCGGAATGCCGGCTCGGTAGCCGCCCGGAGGTTTAGAGATGCTAAGTCCAAAACGAACAAAGTACCGCAAACAGCACAAGGGCCGCCTGCATGGCGTCGCCCAGTCCGGCAATTCGTTGAACTTTGGCTCATATGGGTTGAAGGCGATCACGCCGGGACGTGTGACGGCCCGCCAGCTCGAAGCAGCTCGTCGCGCGATGACGCGTCATATGAAGCGCGCCGGGCGTGTGTGGATCCGTGTTTTCCCCGACGTGCCCGTCAGTCAGAAGCCGGCGGAAGTGCGTATGGGTAAGGGTAAGGGCACACCCGAATACTGGATGGTCCGGGTGAAACCGGGTCGGGTGATGTTCGAGATCGATGGCGTGCCGGATGACGTGGCACGCGAAGCCTTTGAACTCGCGTCGGCGAAATTGCCGTTGCAGACACGCGTCGTGTCACGCGTGACGGGGTAATTGTCATGAAAGCGGCAGATATCCGGGCGAAAACCGAAGACGAACTGCGTGACGAACTGCGCGGTTTGAAGAAAGAGGCGTTCAACCTGCGTTTCCAGCAGGCGAGCGGACAACTTGAGAATACGGCGCGGGTGCGCGACGTGCGACGGGATATCGCGCGCGTGCAGACAGTGCTCAACGAGCGCCGTCTGGCGCAATAGGAGTTAGCAGGATGCCGCGACGCGTTCTTACCGGCACGGTGGTGAGCAATAAGATGGACAAATCGGTCACGGTTCGCGTGGACCGGCGTGTTCGCCACCCGATCTATAAGAAGTTCATGACCCAATCGAAGAAGATTGCGGCGCATGACGCAGAAAACAGCCTTGAGATTGGCGACGTGGTTCGTATTCGCGAATGCCGTCCGATTTCCAAGTCGAAGCATTTTGAAGTGATTGAAAAGGTTGGCGCCTAAGGCATTTCGCCAAGGTTGCCATTGAGGGCAGAAGACAATGATTCAGATGCAGACCAACCTGGAAGTCGCTGACAACAGCGGCGCGCGCCGGGTGCAGTGCATCAAGGTGCTGGGCGGCTCAAAGCGCATGACCGCCGGCGTGGGTGACGTGATTGTGGTGTCCGTTAAGGAAGCCATTCCGCGTGGCCGCGTGAAAAAGGGTGAAATCCATCGTGCCGTTATCGTTCGTACGAAAAAGGATATCAGCCGCTCGGATGGCAGCACGATCCGTTTCGACAGCAACGCCGCTGTACTCATCACCCCGCAAGGCGAGCCCATCGGGACCCGCATTTTCGGACCGGTGACGCGTGAACTTCGTGCGCGGCGTTACATGAAGATCATCTCGCTGGCGCCGGAGGTGCTTTGATGGCGACAACTGCGAATACCAAGATGCGGGTGAAGCGCGGCGACCAGGTCGTCGTTGTGACCGGCCGCGACAAGGGCAAGACCGGTGAAGTGCTGCGTGTCGATCGCGAGCGCAACCGGGTTCTGGTGCAGGGTGTGAATATGGCGAAACGCCATCAGCGCCCGACCCAAACATCGCCCGGTGGCATTAATGAATTCGAGGCGTCGATCCATGTATCGAACGTCGCCTTGATTGATCCTGACACAAGAAAGCCGACCCGTGTCGGCTACAAGACTCTCGACGACGGCCGCAAAGTTCGCTTTGCCAAGCGGTCCGGCGAGATCATTGACCAATAGGTGTGACATGAATACACGATTGGCCGAGCAATATGAGAGCGTCGTCAAACCGAAACTGAAGGAACAGTTCGGGTATCCGAACGATCTTGCGGTTCCGCGTCTGGACAAAATCGTTCTCAATATGGGACTTGGCGAAGCGACGCAGGATTCGAAGAAAATCGAAACTGCGACGAACGAGATGGGCTTGATTGCCGGGCAGAAGGCGCAAATCACCACTGCCAAGCAATCGATCGCGAACTTCAAGCTCCGTGAAGGGGTGGCAATCGGCTGCAAGGTGACCTTGCGTCGTGAGCGGATGTTCGAGTTCCTGGATCGTTTGGTGACAATCGCTTTGCCGCGCGTTCGTGACTTCCGTGGCCTGCGTCCGACCAGTTTCGACGGGCGCGGCAATTACGCGATGGGCCTGCGCGAGCAGATTGTGTTCCCGGAAATCAATTATGACGAGGTCGACGAAATTCGCGGCCTCGATGTCATCATTTGCACGACCGCAGATACGGATGACGAAGCGCGCGAACTTCTGCGCGGCTTCGAAATGCCGTTCCGCGAATAGACGTCGGTCAGGAGACCTAACGATATGGCAAAGAAGAGTGCGATCGAGAAGAACAAGCGGCGGCGCAAGCTGGTTGACCAGTATGCCGCCAAGCGCGAAGATCTCAAAGCTATCGCGCGTGATTCTTCACGTCAGCCCGAAGAGCGTTTTGCGGCGCGTATGAAGCTCGCGAAGCTGCCGCGCAATTCCGCGAAGATCCGCGTTCGCAATCGGTGCGAACTGACGGGGCGTCCTCGGGCGTATTACCGGAAATTCCGCATGTCGCGAATTGCACTGCGTGAACTGGGTTCCACGGGCCGAATTCCCGGTCTCGTGAAGTCGAGCTGGTAGGGGGAGCGTACACATGTCGATGTCTGATCCTCTTGGCGATATGCTCACGCGAATCCGTAACGGACAGCGCGCGGGCCTCGGTACTGTTGTGTCGCCGGCTTCTCGGATGCGCGAGCGCGTTCTTGATGTTCTGCAGACGGAAGGTTTTATCCGTGGCTATAGCGTGGCGGAGATGCGTCAGGGTATTTCCGAGATCACGATTGAGCTGAAATACCAGGAAGGTACGCCGGTTATCCGCGAGATCCAGCGCGTTTCGCGCCCCGGTCGCCGGGTGTATTCGAAGATCCGCGATTTGCGCCAGGTTTACGGCGGGCTCGGGATTGCAATTTTGTCGACGCCCAAGGGCGTGCTGTCGGACAACACCGCACGTGCGGAGAATGTCGGCGGCGAGGTGCTGTGCCACGTCTTCTAGGCGTGTGTGCGGGTAGAGGAGACACGGAGTATGTCGCGAGTAGGAAGCACCCCGGTCGCCGTCCCTGACGGCACCGACGTTCAGATTTCCGGCCAGCTGGTTTCGGCCAAAGGAAAATTGGGCGAACTGGCGGTTGAACTGCCGGCAGACGTCGAGGTGACTCAGGACGACGGGGCAATTGTCGTTAAGCCGCGTTCAACCAGCAAACGCGCCCGCATGTCGTGGGGGACATCGCGCGCCCTGGTCAACAACCTTGTTGAGGGTGTCACCGAAGGCTTCACCAAGACGTTGGAGATCACGGGCGTTGGTTACCGTGCAGCCGTTCAGGGCAAGAACCTGAACCTGCAGCTCGGTTTCAGCCATGACGTGAATTTCCCGATCCCCGAAGGGATTACGATCAAGTGCGAAGGTCCGACGACCGTCGTGATCTCGGGCGCCGACAAACAGGCCGTTGGCCAGGTCGCCGCGGAGATTAGGGGCTATCGCAAGCCGGAGCCTTATAAGGGCAAGGGTATCAAGTACGCGGGTGAGGTCATCATTCGCAAGGAAGGTAAGAAGAAATGACGTCGACCCTACGCAATCTGGCAATTCGACGCCGCAATCGCGTTCGCTCGAAGCTGCGGCGCGTCGCGAAGAACAGTCGGCCGCGCCTCAGCGTGTTTCGTTCCGGCCGGCATATCTATGCGCAGGTCATCGACGACAACGCCGGCGCGACTCTCGCTGCGGCTTCGTCGAAAGACAAGGATTTCAAGACTGGCAAAGGCTGGAATATCGACGGCGCTTCCGAGGTTGGAAAGTTGATTGCCGAGCGTGCCAAGGCCGCCGGCGTCTCGGACGTTGTGTTCGACCGTGGCAGCTATCTTTTTCATGGTCGGGTGAAAGCCCTGGCCGAAGCCGCGCGTAGCGGCGGTTTGAACTTCTAGGGGTCGGCAGGAATGGCACAGGCACCACAACGCAATCGCCGTGAAGGCGGCGGTCGTCGCGACAACCGCGAAGACAGTGAGTTCGTCGAACGCCTCGTCAGCATTAACCGTGTGGCGAAGGTTGTTAAGGGCGGGCGACGCTTCGGTTTCGCTGCCATCGTCGTTGTCGGCGATCAGAACGGCCGCGTCGGGCACGGCTCCGGCAAGGCCCGCGAAGTCCCCGAGGCGATCCGCAAGGCGACCGAATCGGCCAAACGGGCAATGGTCCGCGTGCCGCTACGCGAGGGCCGCACGCTGCACCATGATGTGCAGGGTCATTTCGGCGCTGGTCATGTGGTTCTTCGGGCCGCACCGGCGGGAACGGGTATCATTGCGGGCGGTCCGCTGCGCGCAGTATTCGAATGCCTTGGCGTTCAGGATGTCGTGGCCAAATCCATCGGGACCTCCAACCCGCACAACATGATCAAGGCGTCTTTCGAGGCACTCGAGAACATGATGTCGCCGCGCGCCGTTGCCGCGCGCCGCGGCTTGAAGGTTGCCGATATCATCGGACGCCGTGGTGTCCAGGATTCGGTTGGCGGTGGCGAAGAGGCCGAGACCGCAGAGGCGGAGGCCGAAAATGGCTGATGCGAAGAAAACTGTTCGTGTCACGCAGCATGGCAGCGCTATCGGGCGCCGGGGTGATCAGCGGCAGACGCTGATCGGACTTGGTCTCAACAAGCGCCATCGCACGCGTGAATTGGAAGATACCCCTGCCGTGCGCGGCATGATCGAGAAGGTTAAGCATCTCGTTCGTGTCGAAGAAGCAGACTGACGGAATTAGATCATGAATATCAATGAGTTGTCAGACAATCAGGGTGCCCGTCGCGCACGTAAACGCGTCGGCCGAGGCCCGGGTTCCGGGCTGGGCAAGACCGGCGGTCGTGGCATGAAGGGTCAGAAGTCGCGTTCCGGCGTGGCGATCAAGGGTTTCGAGGGTGGCCAGATGCCGCTCTATCGTCGCCTGCCGAAGCGGGGTTTCACCAAGCCGAACCGCGTCAACCTGGCTGAACTCACACTGGGTCGTCTGCAGACCGCGATCGATGCCAAGAAGCTCGATGCGGGCAGCACGATCACCGAGGATGCGTTGGTCAGCGCCGGTGTGGTGCGTCGTAAACTCGATGGTGTCCGTCTCCTGGCGACGGGCGAACTTACGTCCAAGGTCAGCCTTGAGTTGGCCAGTGCGACGCGTGGCGCGGTGGCCGCGGTCGAGAAGGCCGGGGGTTCGATTACCGTGTCGATTCAGCCGAAGGAAAAAACACCGCGGACGATCAAGACTGTTCCCGATGGCGATGCGGCACCGGCGAAGAGCGATGACGACGAGGAAAGCACGGAATCGTAACCGGATATTTATTGATCCGAGACCGTGATCACCCACATGGATCGTAACCCAACGTTGCGAACGGAAATCTAGATGGCGAGTACAGCCGAGCAAATCGCCTCAAACTTGAATTTTGGTGCCTTCTCGAAGGCGACCGAACTCAAGAAGCGCCTGTGGTTTACCCTGGGCGCGTTGATCGTGTACCGGTTGGGTACGTTTATTCCGATCCCGGGCATTGATCCGGTCATTATCGGCGACATCTTCACCCAGCAGTCGGACGGTATTCTCGGCGTCTTCGATGCGTTTGCCGGCGGCGCGCTGTCGCGCATGAGTATCTTCGCGCTCAATGTGATTCCATATATTTCCGCCGCGATTATCATGCAGTTGATGACGGCCATCTCGCCGAGCATCGAGCAGCTGAAGAAAGAGGGTGAGTCGGGCCGCAAGAAGATCAACCAGTACACCCGTTATCTGACGGTTTGTCTGGCGGTCATTCAGGCCTACGGGCTTTCGGTCGGCCTCGAGAGCTTGGCCACGTCTCAGGGCGCGGCCGTCGAGAACCCCGGTTATTTCTTCCGCACCAGCACGGTCATCACCATCGTCGGCGGTACCATGTTCCTGATGTGGCTGGGCGAGCAGATTACCGCCCGCGGCGTCGGCAACGGAATTTCACTGATCATCTTCGCCGGCATCGTGGCAGCACTGCCGACGGCCCTGGCCTCGACACTTGAGTTGGGTCGCACCGGTGCGCTTTCGGCCCTGTTCATCATCGGCTTCCTGATTTTCGCGGTGGCCGTCACGATGTTCATCGTCTTTGTGGAGCGTGCCCAGCGTCGGATCATTGTTCAGTATCCGAAGCGCCAGGTCGGAAACCGTATGTTCGGCGGTGAGTCTTCTCACATCCCGTTGAAGCTCAACACGTCGGGCGTTATCCCGATCATCTTCGCGACATCGATCCTTCTGACACCGGTTTCAATCGCCGGTTTCTCGGGCGGCGGCGGCGGCGGGGTGCTGAATTCCGTGACGGCGCTCATCGGACGGGGACAACCGCTGTTTTTCCTGTTGTTCGCCGCGCTTATCATCTTCTTTGCATTCTTCTATACCGCGATTGTCTTCAATCCCGAGGAGACGGCCGACAATCTGAAGAAGAATGGCGGCTTTGTGCCGGGTATTCGGCCGGGCAAGAATACGGCTGAATTCTTCGATTATGTCCTGACCAGGCTGACGGTGGTGGGGGCGGGTTACCTCACGCTTGTGGCTCTGTTGCCCGAAGTCCTGATCTCACGATTCTCTGTGCCCTTCTTCTTTGGTGGAACGAGCCTGCTGATCGTGGTCGTGGTCTCGATGGATACGGTCGCGCAGATCCAGAGCCATTTGCTGGCGCATCAGTATGAAGGCTTGATCCGTAAGGCCAAATTGAAGGGCCGTCGGGGCTAGAAGTTCGCGGGGTAATGGGGCGATGAATTTTATCCTTCTGGGGCCGCCGGGCGCAGGCAAGGGAACGCAGGCCAAGGTGCTGGTCGACAATCACGGTCTCATCCAGTTGTCGACAGGCGACATGCTTCGCGCAGCGGTTGCATCGGGAAGCGATCTGGGCGCGCAGGCGAAAGCGGTGATGGATGCCGGTAAACTGATGCCGGATGACATCATGGTGGAGATTATTTCGGCGCGTATCGCCGAGCCGGACTGCGCGAACGGGTTCATTTTGGATGGTTTTCCGCGCACGACGGCGCAGGCCGATGCGCTGGATAAGATGCTGGAAACAAAAGGACTTCGGCTTGACCATGTGATCGAAATATCGGTCGATGACGCTGTCCTGATAGACCGGATTAACGCGCGTGTTGCCGAGACGCCGGAAGCAGAACGACGAGACGATGACAATGCCGAAACGCTGAAGCATCGGCTTGATGTGTATCACGAGCAAACCGCCCCGATACTGCCGTATTACGAATCCCGGGGCATGTTGAAAAAAGTCGATGGAATGCAGTCGATCGACGAAGTGTCTAACCAAATAGAGGCGATCATAACGTCCGGCTAAGCTGTTGACCCTATGGCGGAAATTCATATAATCCCGCCGCTCGGGCAACCTTAGAAAATTTGGCCGTTTTGACCGCACCGTAACCATGAAGGAGTTCGGAACGTGGCGCGTATTGCAGGTGTCAACATTCCAACACAGAAGCGGGTTCCGATCGCGCTGACCTATATCCACGGGATTGGTCACACGAAGGCGGAAGAGATTTGCACGAAGTGCGATATCCCGCTCGAACGGCGTGTCCACGAACTGACCGACGACGAGGTCATTCGGGTCCGCGAGATGATCGATCAGGGTTACCAGGTCGAAGGTGATTTGCGGCGCGAAGTTGCGATGAACATCAAGCGATACATGGACCTCGGTTCGTATCGCGGCGTGCGCCATCGCAAGGGTTTGCCCGTGAATGGACAGCGTACTCACACAAACGCACGCACCCGTAAGGGTAAGGCTCGGCCGATTACCGGTAAGAAAAAAGTCTAGGGCGCAGGACAAGGTAGATCAGGAATGGCAAAGGCCGCGACAGCGCGTGTCCGTAGACGGGAACGCAAGAACATCACTTCGGGTGTGGCGCATGTAAGCGCGACATTTAACAACACGCACATCACCATCGCGGATGCGCAGGGCAATTCTATTGCCTGGTCGTCCGCCGGTTCGCAGGGTTTCAAGGGCTCGCGTAAATCGACGCCCTATGCCGCACAGATGGCGGCCGAAGATGCTGGCCGAAAGGCGCAAGAGCACGGAATGAAGACTCTCGCCGTTGAGGTGAAGGGCCCGGGTTCGGGACGCGAATCAGCGCTGCGCGCATTGCAGGCGGTGGGTTTCGAGATCACAGCCATTCGCGACGTGACCCCGGTTCCGCATAACGGCTGCCGGCCGCGCAAGCGTCGGCGCGTCTGATTTTCCGCCCTTCGGGGTGCTGAATACTAAATTTAATCGGCAGATGCCGAACACCGACGCCAATGCGCCGGACCAGAATTGAGGACAAACCCAGATGCTCCAGAAAAATTGGACCGAACTGATCAAGCCGAGCAAGCTCGACATTGCAGGTGGGGCCAACCCGGCGCGCCAGGCATCGGTTGTTGCCGAACCCCTCGAGCGTGGCTTTGGATTGACCCTCGGTAACGCCATGCGGCGTGTTCTCATGTCGTCGCTGCAGGGCGCGGCTGTGACCTCGCTGCAGATCGAAGGCGTTCTGCATGAATTCTCGTCCATCCCCGGTGTGCGTGAGGATGTCACCGACATCGTCCTGAACATCAAGGGTATGGCGCTGCGCATGCACAGCGAAGGCCCCAAGCGCATGACGCTGACGGCGACCGGCCCTGGTGAGGTGAAAGCCAGCCAGATCGAGACCGGGCCGGACATCGAGATCATGGATCCCGACCACATTCTGATGACGCTCGACCAGGGCGCGCGGGTGGTCATGGAACTCACCGTGGAATCCGGCAAGGGTTACGTCCCGGCGACACAGAATCGTGCGGCGGATGCCCCGATCGGCCTGATTCCGGTCGATGCCCTGTTCTCGCCGGTCACGAAGGTCTCCTATCACGTGGGTAACGCACGTGTGGGCGAGCGGACGGACCTGGACAAGCTGACCATGGACATCGAGACCAATGGCGCGATCACCCCGGAAGATTGCATGGCGCTTGCCGCCCGCATTCTGCAGGACCAGCTCCAGCTCTTCGTGAACTTCGAGGAGCCGAAGGCGGCCCAGCCGGTTGAAGAGATTGATGACGAGCTCGAATTCAATCGCAACCTGTTGCGCAAGGTGGATGAACTCGAACTGTCCGTTCGCTCGGCAAACTGCTTGAAGAACGACAACATCGTGTATATCGGTGACCTCGTTCAGAAGACGGAAGCCGAAATGCTGCGGACCCCGAATTTCGGGCGCAAATCGCTCAACGAGATCAAGGAAGTGCTGGCCCAGATGGGACTGCACCTTGGCATGGAAATTCCGGCCTGGCCGCCGGAGAACATTGAAGATCTGGCAAAACGCCTCGAGGAACCGTTCTAGCGGTTCCCGGAATCAGGAGTAGTTAAGATGCGTCACCGTAAAGGTCCGCGGAAGCTCAATCGGACGAGCAGTCATCGTAAGGCCATGTTCGCCAATATGGCGGCAGCACTGGTCAAGCATGAGCAGATCACGACCACCTTGCCCAAGGCCAAGGAGCTGCGGCGTGTCGTCGATAAGCTGGTTTCGCTTGGTAAGCGTGGCGATTTGCACGCGCGTCGTCAGGCGCTCAGCACGTTGCGCGATCGCGCGCTTGTCGAGAAGCTGTTCTCGACACTCGCCGAGCGCTATGCCGACCGTCCGGGCGGCTATACGCGCGTGTTGAAGGCCGGTTATCGCTACGGCGATTCCGCTCCGATCGCGATCATCGAGCTCGTCGACCGTGACGAGGACGCCAAGGGCCTCGATTCCGGTCCGGTTCAATTTGCAGATGAAGAAGAGCTTCAGGAGGCCGTTGCCTGAGCCGCTGTTCATCTCACGAATACCGAAAGGCCGCCCTCGGGCGGCCTTTTGCGTCTGGGTCCGTGAATCACGACCCGAACGAGGTTAAAATCACCAGATGCACACCACACGACATGTCCTCCTTGGCCTGATCCTGTTGACGGTCATGGCCGTCTCGGCGACCGCCACCCATGCCCAGCGCGAGACCCCCGACAATCGCGAGCAGGTCATGCTGTCTTTCGCCCCGTTGGTTCGCGCGGCGAGCCCTGCGGTGGTGAATGTATTTACCCGCAAGGCAGTACGAAGCCGCGGGCCGGCCTCGCCATTGTTCAACGACCCCTTCTTTCGCAGGTTCTTTGGCGACACTTTCGAGAATGCCCGGCCGCGTGAGCGGGTTGAGAATTCCCTGGGATCCGGCGTGATCGTTCGCCCTGACGGTCTGATTGTCACCAACTTCCACGTCATTGAAGGTGCCGACAGCATCACCGTTGTCTTGTCCGACCGCCGGGAATTCGATGCGACAATCCTGCGCGAGGACGCGCGCACGGATCTGGCGATTCTGAAGATCGATGCGGGGGATGAGGAAATGCCCAGCATCGCGCTGAGCGACAGCGACGAGTTGGAGGTGGGTGATCTCGTGCTCGCGATCGGCAACCCGTTCGGGGTTGGCAAAACCGTGACCAGCGGAATCGTTTCGGGCCTCGCGCGGACTCAGGTCGGCATATCCGATTTCAACTTTTTCATTCAGACCGACGCGGCCATTAACCCGGGAAACTCCGGTGGTGCGCTACTTCGCATGGACGGCACGCTGGCCGGTATCAACACGGCGATTTTCTCGCGTAGCGGCGGCAGCCAGGGTATCGGGTTCGCCATTCCTGCGAACATGGTGCGCACGGTCATCGACGGGGCCGCTGCGGGTACCGCGTTGCGCCGGGCCTGGCTGGGGGCGTCATTCGAGACCGTCACAGCCGATATTGCCGAAGCAATCGGGTTGCCGCGCCCCGAGGGGGTGATCCTGTCAGGGATACACGAACAGGGCCCTGCGGTGCGCGCCGGCCTGCAATCCGGTGACATCATTACAGCGTTCAACGGGCAGCCGGTTTTCGATACGGAGGGGCTACGTTTCCGGATAGCGACGGGGATCGTGGGTGACGAGGCACAGCTTTCGGTGCGGAGGCCAAAGTCTGAGCATGAAATCAGGATCGTCCTCGAGCTTCCCCCTGAAGTCCCGCTGCGAGACGAGGGTATCCTGGAGGGCCGCCATCCCATTGCCGGCGCAATCGTCGCCAATCTTTCGCCAGCCGTCGCGGAAGAGATGGGCCGCGATCACTTTGAAGAAGGTGTCGTCATCCGGTCGATCGCGTCCGGGAGCCCTGCCCATCGACTGAGCTTTCAGGTCGGCGACGTGATATTTGCGATCAACAAGGTCGAGGTCACATCGGTGGTGCATCTTCGCGCGTTGACGGCTGAGACGGCGCCTCAATGGACCATCACCGTTCGGCGCGATGGGCGGTTGTTCTCATTGACGGTCGCAGGATGAGCGCGTCCGACAACCAGTCGGAGATGTTCGCGGGCCAGGCCCCGCGACCCTTGGCCGACCGGTTGCGCCCTGAAACCATCAGTGAGGTGGTCGGGCAGGGACATCTGCTCGGGGCCGAGGGGCCGATCGGTCGGATGGTCGCGAATGACCGTTTGGCCAGCATGGTGCTCTGGGGGCCACCGGGCTGCGGCAAGACGACAATCGCCCGGCTCCTGGCGCTCGAAACCGAGTTTACGTTTGAACCACTCTCGGCCGTCTTTTCCGGCGTTGCCGATCTGCGAAAGGTATTCGAGCGCGCGGGTGCACGACGGGCTGGCGGCCAGGGCACGCTCTTGTTCATTGATGAGATCCATCGCTTCAACCGGGCGCAGCAGGACGGATTTCTTCCCTATGTCGAGGACGGAACGGTCACGCTCATCGGCGCGACCACCGAGAATCCGTCGTTCGAGATCAACGCCGCATTGCTGTCACGTTGCCAGGTTTATGTCCTGAACCGGCTCGATGAAGTGGCACTGGAGGAATTGCTTGCGCGTGCGGAAGCGCTCGAGGGCCGACGCCTCCCGGTCGATGCGCAAGCGCGACAGGCGCTCAAGGCGATGGCCGATGGGGATGGGCGCTATTTGCTGAATCTGGCAGAGGAATTGTTCGCGTTGCGGCTCGAGAGTGATCTCGATACCGCGCTGTTGATCGAAACCGTGCAGAAGCGCGCGCCGCTCTACGACAAGAGCCAGGAAGGCCATTACAACCTGATCAGCGCATTACACAAATCCTTGCGGGGATCGGATGTGGATGCGGCGTTGTACTGGTTGGCGAGAATGCTGGCAGGCGGGGAAGATCCGCGCTTTGTAGCCCGGCGTCTGGCACGCGCTGCGATCGAGGATATCGGACTGGCGGACCCGCAGGCGCTGCCCCATGCGCTGGCAGCGTGGGAGGCTTATGAGCGGATCGGCACGCCGGAGGGCGAACTGGCCCTGGCGCAATGCGTTATCTATCTGGCGAGCGCACCGAAATCGAATGCATCGTATAAGGCCTATGGTTCGGCGATGCGCATGGCGCAGGACACCGGCTCACTGGCGCCGCCCAAGCATATCCTCAATGCCCCGACGGGGTTGATGAAGGATATGGGCTATGGCGACGGATATGCGTATGACCATGATGCCGACGACGGTTTCTCTGGCCAGGACTATTTTCCTGAAGGCATTGAACGGCCTCAGTTGTACACGCCCGTCGAACGTGGATTTGAACGTGAGATTGGCAAGCGGCTGGATTACTGGAAGAAGCTGCGGGCCGAGCGCGCCGCGGGCGATGGTACAAAGGATTGATGAAGATGGGCCCCAATTTGCCGCAAGGGTGCGCACCATGAACATACTGCTGGCGATCGCGTTTGGCGGTGCGGTGGGGGCGCTGGGACGGCATTTTGTCAATGTCGCGATGGCGGCCTGGGTCGGCCTTGGAATTCCCTGGGATACCTTGGTCGTGAATATCGTTGGCTCCTTCGCGCTGGGTGTTCTGGTTCACGTTATGGCCTCCAGCTGGAGCGTGACACCTGAAGTCCGTGCATTGTTGACCGTCGGCGGGCTCGGGGCGTTTACGACGTTCTCAACATTTTCCCTCGATGCGATTGTCCTTTATGAGCGTGGCCAGATGATGCTTGCCGCCGGTTACGTGCTGGTATCGGTTGTCGGTGCAATTGGTGCGCTCTTCATCGGCCTGCGCCTGGCCCGGGTCGTGTTCGCATGAGCCAGGATGACCTTTCAGCAGTGCAACATGTCACGGTCCAGCCGGACGATGGCGAGGTGCGGCTCGACCGCTGGTTCAAGCGGCATTATCCGGAACTGTCATACGGGCAGGTGGCGAAATGGTTGCGCACCGGACAGGTTCGGGTCGATGGCCATCGTGCAAGGCCTGGACAGCGGGTGAGCCAGGGGCAGGAGATTCGTGTGCCGCCGATGTCGGTGAAATCCACTGATATGCCGCCGTCCGAACGAGCGCGCCCGACGGTCGACAAGGCGGATGCGGCTGCATTGCGGAAGTCCATTATCTATCAGGATGAGTTTCTGATTGCCGTGAACAAGCCTGCGGGCTTGGCCGTTCAGGGCGGGTCAAAGACCTACCGTCACCTGGACGGCATGCTCGACGCGCTGCAGTTCGACGCCAAGGACCGCCCGCGTCTTGTTCACCGTCTTGACAAGGACACAAGTGGGCTTTTGTTGCTGGCGCGTGACCGGCAAACGGCGTCACAGTTGGCCGTCATGTTTCAAGGACGCGAGGTCGAGAAGACCTATTGGGCGCTCGTGGTGGGGATTCCCGATCATGATTCCGGCCTGATTGATGCCCGACTCGCTAAACGCGGCGGCGAAGGGAGCCAGCGCGTTGAATCGGTTGATGATGGACAAGCCGCGGAAACCGAGTATCGGACCCTCGACCACGCCGCGCGACGGATTGCTTGGCTCGAGTTACGCCCGCGCACCGGTCGAACCCACCAGCTGAGGGCACATTGTAAGGCCATGGGAACGCCGATTGTGGGCGACGGTAAATATGGCGGACGTGAAAGCGATGTCGACGGATTGCCGCAAAGATTGCACTTGCATGCGCGCGGCCTGAAGCTGCCTCACCCGGCAAGCGGAGAGCGCTTAACACTCGAAGCACCGCTGGACGATGTTCTTGCGAAAAGCTGGGAATTTGTCGGGTTTGACGCGAAAGTGGTGTGATTGGCGGTTTATCGCGGCTTTTATGGGCAACTCCCCTCGCACCCTCTTGGTGCGTGCGTTAAGCAACCAGGGCCGGTCGTGGGTCCCCGGCAATTGAATCGATAGGACACCGAGATGCGTGTACGCACTGTATTCAAGCTTGTTCTGGTGGTTGTAATCACGCTGAGCGTGGCAGGTTTTGCTGTCCTGTTTAATCTCGATCCCAATGATCACAAGGACCGTATCGCGGCTTATGTGGCACGTGAAACCGGGCGCAGCCTGAAGATCGAGGGGCCGATCGAACTGGAATGGGGTCGGACCACCCGGATCGCGGTGCGCGATGTCAGCCTGTCTAATCCGACATGGGCGCGTTCGGCGGAAATGGCCCACGTAACCGAAGCGGATGTCCGTTTCGAGTTAGTGCCTCTCCTGCGCGGACGGTTGGATATCGACAGCCTGATATTGCGTGGCGCCCAGTTGAACGTTGAAACCGATTCAGACGGCCGAAGCAGTTTTGATTTCGGCGATCCGGACTCGCAATCGCAAGACGATCACGGGGGAGATCTTGGGATTGATCTCGAAATCGCGGAGCTCGAAGTCGAGGATGTCCGGTTTTCGTTCCTCGATGGCCCGGGTGGGCCGGAAACCGTCGGAACCATCCAGCACATCAAAGTACTGCCGTCGGAGCCGGGAGCCCCGCTCGATATCGACATTGCGGCCGACATGCGTCTCGGCAAGGACACGGCCAAGGTCGACCTGGATGGCCGGGTGGGATCATGGAACGACATTATCAGCGGCGACCGCGCGGTGCCGTTCGACCTGACCGGCGAGGCGTTTGGGTTGAATGTCGAAATTGACGGGGATGTGCGGGGCCCGAAAAACCCGTCGGGTTTCGACGTGAATGTCATGATCTCTGGCGATGCCTTCGCGACGATCCAGCCGTTTTTCGACACGCCATTGCCGCAACTGGGCCACATAGCTCTATCGGCAAATATCAGCGGTGGTCAGCGTAATCCTGTCGTCAAGCTGAATGCGCTGGATGTCGCAAATATCCATGTCACAGGAACGACGAAGCTCGCCCTTTCAGGGGATGGCGCGGATCATGATTTCGACCTCAAGGCCGAACTCCGCGGTCAGGGCCTGGCGCCCATCGAGCCGATGGCCCGGATATCCCTGGCCCAAATCGGTGCGGTGGAGGGGAGCATAAACATCACGGGAAACCTCGAGGCCATGCGCTTCGAGCCCAATCGAGTCGCGGTCGCCGACAGTTACCTGTCGGGTACGGTCACGGTCGGACCTGTCCTGGATGATCCCAAGGTTACCTACGACCTGATTTTGACGACAGATGGCCAGACCCTGGGCGTCGTGAACCCGATCGCGGGCGTGACGCTGCCGGAGTTCGGTCCCATCAAGGGTGAGATTCGCGCGATCGGCGATCTCGACAAGGCCCGCGTTGAGACAACAGGTGTCGATGCCGGTGGAATTCACGGTACCGGCCGCGTCGATCTCGCCGAACTTGAGGCCGACGAACCACTTGTCACGCTGGATCTGAAACTTTCGGCGAAGGATCAGTCACTCGACCCGGTTCGTGAGATGCTGGGCGACGAGTTGGGGGACCTTGGGCCGGTCAACGGCGGTGTGGCTGTAACGGGTACGTTGCCTGCGATGGTGCTGACGCTTGACGGATTCACCGTTGATAAAATTCAGTCCAAAGGCGACGTCACGCTCGATGTGAATGCCGATCAGCCTCTCAAGAAGTATCGCCTCGACCTCGCGGGCAAGGGGCAGGCGCTGGAGCGCTTTCAGCCTCTCCTCGGCGGAGATTGGCCGCCGCTCGATCCCGTTGACCTGACCGCGTCGATCGAAGGCGACCTTGAGCAGGTGGCTGTCGAGAAGTTCACGTTCCGGAGTGTGACGACAGACATGGCGGGGCGGGGGCGTTTGGTTTTCGACCCCGATGCGATCGAAGTCGAAGCGGTCGTGACTTCCGATACCACCGATATAACAAGAATCTTCCCGGATTATGATCCGGCGCGCCGGCCCGATCCCATAACGCCAGAAGAGGCGAAAAAGACGGTCCCGACCAAGAGTGCGGAGAAGCTGTTTTCAACCGACCCCCTGCCGCTGGAGTTCTTGCGCGCGGCGGATCTCGATATTTCGTTTCAACCCAAGAAGTTTGTGACCCCATACGGGGTGTTTGAGAATGTGAATCTGCGTCTCGTTCTTGAAGAGGACAATCTGCATGTCCGGCCGTTCGAGGCGCGTTACGCCAACAGCGATTTGCGTGGTGATTTCAGTCTCGATGCACGTGCGCAAACACCGATCGTTGGATTGTCGTTGCGCGCGCCTAATCTCCAGGTGGGGCAACTCCTCAAGGATTTTGCAAATCTCGATGTTCTTGAAGGTTCCGGGGCCTTGGATGTCGCCCTGTCCGGATCGGGGAACTCGATCGCGGCCATTGCCGGCAGTCTGGACGGGCATGCGCGTCAGTTGATGAGCAAGGGGCGGATGCGCAACGAGGGGCTGGGTTATGTCAGCGGCCTGTTCTCCGGCATCAGCGAGACCCTCGCCGGTAAGAGCTGGGTCGCCGTGGATTGCATGGCAAATGATTTTGAGATCAAGGACGGCGTTGCGACCAGTCGGGTGAATCTGCTGAGCACCGAGGTAATTATTCTGACCGCGGAAGGCAGCATCAATCTCGGCGCCGAAGACTACAAGATGAAGGTCAAGCCCCGGCCGCGGGGCTTTGACCTCAGCCTGGCGGTGCCCGTCCTCGTTCGAGGACCACTGGACGACCCCAGCTTTCTTCCCGACCCGTTGGGCACATTGGCAAAGATCGGTAGTTTCCTGGGGGCGATCGTGTTCCCTCCCGCAGCGTTGCTCGGCCTCATCGATCTGGGTGGTAACAATCACCCTTGCGTGCAGTATGCCAAGGCGAGTGATGGGAAGGGCGGACCGTCCCTCTCGACGCCCTTGAGTGACGGCAAGGACGACAAGCCGAAGCAGTCAAAACCTGATAACGACATCGATAACGAAACGGAACGTTGAATTCGTGGATCGCTTTTACAAAGACGTAACGACGGCGCAAGCAGGTGATGAAGGCGCGTATGAGGTCCTCCTCGACGCGCGTAGCGTACGCACACCGATGCGCAAGGCCCTGCAGGTACCCAGCCAGGCGCTGGCGATCGCTATTGCCGATGAATGGCGTGCACAGGGCGAAAAAATAGACGTCGAGACCATGCCCTTGACCCGGATTGCGGCAACCGCCGTGGATCGAGTGGCGGATGACCGTGAGGGATATATCGACCAGATTGCGGCTTATGGCGCGACCGACCTGGTTTATTACCGCGCGCAGACACCGTCGGAGCTCGTTATTCGTCAGTCTCGGGCCTGGCAGCCATTGCTCGATTGGGCGCATGAGGTCTTTGGGTGTGAACTCGTCGTGACAGACGGGCTGTTGCCGGTAGATCAGCCGTCGGAGTCTTTGGCGCAGCTGCGTGCAGCCGTCGCGTCACATGATGACTATGAACTGGCCGCCCTGGGCGTTGCCACGTCGGCAAGCGGGTCGATCATTGTGGCCCTGGCGCTCTCGAAGGGTCATCTGGACGCCGATACGGCGTTTGAGGTCGGTCAGCTCGACGAATCATACCAGGTCGAGCTGTGGGGCGAAGAAGCTGACGCCCAGGCCCGGCGGGACATTCTGCGCGCCGATACGGATTGTGCTGCCGCTTTCCTGGAATTGCTGCGCAAGGATTGAACCGGGCGGACCTGATCTGGCCCGAGTCCCGAAAAATCTGCTATGTGGAACACTCCATCAGGTTTCGCTAGGGACGCGCGATGCAAGATATTCTGGACCAACTCGAAGCCCGCCGTGTTCGCGCACGGCTCGGTGGTGGTGAGCGTCGAATAGAAGCGCAGCACGGCAAGGGCAAGCTGACCGCGCGCGAGCGCCTCGAGTTGCTGCTCGACGAGAATTCGTTCGAGGAGTTCGACATGTTCGTCGAACAGGCTCCGAACGAAATGACGGCTGATATCGAGCCCATACCCGGCGACGGTGTCGTCACCGGCTGGGGGCTGATCAACGGCCGCAAGGTGTTCGTGTTCTCGCAGGATTTCACGGTGTTTGGCGGTTCGTTGTCCGAAGCCCATGCTCAGAAAATCTGTAAGGTCATGGACATGGCCATGAAGAATGGCGTGCCCGTGCTGGGCCTGAATGATTCCGGTGGTGCGCGCATTCAGGAGGGCGTGGGTTCACTCGCCGGATATGCCGATGTCTTCCAGCGCAATGTCAATGCGTCCGGTGTAATCCCTCAGGTCTCGGCGATCATGGGACCTTGTGCGGGCGGTGCGGTGTATTCGCCGGCCATGACCGACTTCATTTTCATGGTCCAGGACACTTCCTACATGTTCGTCACGGGCCCGGAAGTCGTGAAGACCGTTACCCATGAGGAGGTGACCCAGGAAGAGCTTGGCGGCGCGTCGACCCACACCACCAAGTCGAGCGTGGCCGACAGCGCATTCGAGAACGACGTGGAGATGCTGCTCCAGCTTCGGCGTTTCTATGATTTCCTGCCGATGAACAATCGCGACCAGCCTCCGGTCTGGCCGACCAGCGACCCATTCGACCGTGAAGAACCGTCGCTCGACACCTTGATACCCTCTGACCCGCTCAAGCCGTACGACATCAAGGAGCTCATCGAGAAAGTTGTCGACGAAGGAGACTTTTTCGAGCTCCAGGCAGACCACGCCGGGAATATTGTTATCGGCTTCGGGCGGATGGAGGGGCGCACGGTCGGCTTCGTGGCAAACCAGCCGATGGTGCTCGCCGGTTGTCTGGATATCGATTCATCCAAGAAGGCGGCGCGTTTCGTGCGCTTCTGTGATTGCTTCAATATCCCGATCGTGACCTTTGTCGATGTGCCCGGTTTCCTGCCCGGTACCTCCCAGGAATATGGCGGCATCATCAAGCATGGGGCCAAGCTGCTCTTTGCCTATGCCGAGGCGACCGTTCCCAAGGTGACGTTGATTACGCGCAAGGCCTATGGCGGCGCGTATGACGTGATGTCGTCCAAGCACATTCGTGGCGACATCAACTATGCCTGGCCGACGGCTGAAATCGCCGTGATGGGTCCGAAGGGGGCGGTGGAGATCATCTACCGCGAGGATCGGGACGATCCGGAGAAAATCGAGGCCCGCACGGAAGAATACCGGACGCGCTTTGCCAATCCGTTCATCGCGGCGCAGAAGGGCTTCATCGACGATGTGATCTATCCACACAGCTCGCGGCGCCGGATTTGCCGGGCGCTACGCCTGCTCGAGAACAAGTCCCTCGAGAATCCGTGGAAGAAGCACGACAATATTCCGCTTTAGCGGAGTCTGCGCTGCCTAGCTCTTGGTGCCCCAGACGAACCCGCGGCACTGCGAGACGCGGGCCGGGGTGTCGGTGAGTTTCCAACCGCGCACGGTCTCGAACCCCGACGCCTTGACCATGCCGCCCATGGCCCGCAGCGTCGGCGCCCACCAGTTGGTTTCGTTCTCGCCATATTCGTCATTGGGATAGAATTCCATGACCATATCGGCACCGAATCCCTTGCCGAGGCCGCCGCGGTAGGCACTGAAATCATCGGCGATGGCGGATTCGATGAACAGATCCCCGCTGCAGACAGACGACAGCTTGTCGATCGCGTACATCGGCCACCGCAGGTGATAGAGAACGCCGAAGCAAAAGACGACATCGAACATCCCGAAGGTCTCCGGCGTCAGATCGTAGATCGTCAATTCATGACGCTGGCATCGGTCTTCGTCATAGCCGAGCGCCTCGCGGCACAGATCGAACGTTTCCCATGCCTTCCGGTCTTCGGTTTCGAGGTGGCCGACATAGTCCGAAAAGTCATCGATCGCGACAACCTGGTCTGCGCCGCGTTTCAGTGCTTCGAATGACCAGTAACCGTCCCAGGCACCGATATCGAGCACACGCTTTCCGGTGAGGTCGTCGGGAATCCTGTAGGAGGGTGCATCGATGGGCGCCCAGCCAGGCGTGACCACGCCGTCGGTCAGTTCGATACGGTGGTACCAGTAGGGGAAGTCCGCAATCCGGCGGTTGAGTTCATCTGTGTTCATGCGGAGCTACCTAGCTGGGTGTCGCGTCGGCGTCGAGTTGAAATATTGCAACAGTGCCTTCGCGGCCGCGAATTTCCCGCTGACCAGGACGATGCAGTCTTCCTCGGTGGCGATTTCCTTGGCCAGGGAATCGATCCGCGACGCTGTGTTCACGGCATCGCCGACGACGGTGTAGTTCACGCGGTTTTTCGAGCCGATATTGCCGACGGTGACGCGCCCGGTATGGATGCCGACCCGGATGCGCAAGGGGTCGTCTCCTCGTGCGCGCCTGGCGTCATTGTCGGCGCGGACACGCCGCTGAATCTCGGTCGCGGTCCGCAGGGCTCGCGCTGCGTGGTCGGGGGCCGGTTCTGGTGCGCCCCAGAATGCCATGATCGCATCGCCGATGAATTTGTCGACGGTCCCGCCTTAGGCCTCGATGGCGCTGCCCAGCATTTCGAAATGGGTGTTGAGCAGGTCGGCGATCTCGCGGGCATCCATATGCTCGGCCCGGGTCGAGAAGCCGCGTATGTCGGTAAACATGATCGTCAGAACCCGTTCTTCGGAGACCTCGATCGTTTCGCCGCGTTGCATGAGGCCGAGGACGAGCTGTTTGGGTACGTAGGTTTCAAACAGACGCAACGCACTGATCATGCGGTTGAAAGATTGAGCCGCATCCGACAGTTCGGTGATCCGGCTGTCAGGAACTTCCGGCGCGTTGGCAACTTCCAGGCGGGTCAGCGCCGCGGCCGATGTCACCAGGCCGCCGATTTGCCGGTTCAGGTGCCTGGCGAACCAGATGCCGGCGACAAGTGCCAGGGCGAATATCGCCAGCGCGATGAAGGCCGTGTTTGTCAAACGTTCGAGTTCCTGACCGACAATGTCGCGCTTCAGGACGACCCCGAGCGTCCAGCGTTCGTTTCCGTGCTGTGTGCTGTTTCGCGTCAGCAGAACGTGCTCGTCATCGACCCGGGCATCGTGGATGTTGCCGGCCAGTTCCAGAAGGGTGATCGCGCGGTCTCCGCCGCCGCGCAACATGTGAAATGCGGGCTCCGGAAACGTGTCGATCGAAGGGAGAGGCGTGCCTTCCGGCGTATCGGGCTGTTCGAAGTTGGCCTCGATCAGGCGCGAGTGCGCGAGCACCTTGTCCTCGTCATACAAGATGAACGCACTGAGTTCACTCTCGGTCTGAAGTCTCTCCAGAAATTCAGATACCTCTGAAAGGGTTAGTGACGTGATCACGGCGCCGTGGAACTCGTCGCCTCGCCATACGGGTGCCACGTGGGCCAGAATCGCCTGCCGCACCTGCGGAATCCAGAGAGGTGGCACCCAAAACGAGTTTCGACGTGAAGCAGCAGCGCTGAGCGCAATCTTTTGGCGTTTTAGGCTGGAGCTGTTCGATTGAACCTCTATTGGGAATCCCTCCTGCCGCGTGATGGTGATGGACTCGCCGTCGGCGCGAATGAAAATTATCGCCGTCATCTGGGGGCTAGATGAGATAGATCCGGCGAAAGCGTGAAAGGTGTTGTCGCGCTTGTCTTCGAGATTGAGTCGACCATCCGCGAACTGGGCGGCGAACTCGCCTGCGGCTACGATCGCGGGAGCCAGCTGGCTGTCGATCTGCGCCTCAAGAATATCCAGCGTGTCGTCTGCCTGGTCGGCAAGTAGCTCGAAGGTGTTGCGCGTCGCGCTGGTCAGCGTCACGAAAATCACGCTGCCAACCGCCAGCAGAAGCAGCAGGGTGACCCCGCCGACCAATATGGTGGCGAGGCTGAAACGTCGGCGTTTCGCTATATCCTGACTCAAGAGAACACCCGCAATGACCGAAACTGCAGGCTAAGGCCGCGTTGCTGCTTCGTCCATGTGTTCATGGCCGGAACTCGGTACAAATTCATTAATTGCGCAGTGCAACATGCTTTCGTAGTTTCGGGACATGTTTAAGAAAATTCTCATCGCGAACCGGGGCGAAATCGCCTGCCGTGTCATTCGCAGTGCGAAAGAAATGGGGATCGCGACGGTTGCCGTTTACTCGGACGCCGATGCGGGGGCTTTGCATGTGCGCATGGCCGACGAAGCCGTCCATATCGGTCCGCCGCCTGCCGCCGAGAGTTATCTGGTTTCGGAGAAGATCCTCGCCGCCATCCGGGATACCGGCGCGGATGCGGTACATCCCGGTTACGGTTTTCTGTCGGAGAATGCCGATTTCGCACGCGCGCTGGAGGCGGAAGGCATTGCTTTCATCGGGCCGCCGCCCGATGCGATCGCCGCGATGGGCGACAAGATCGAGTCCAAGAAACTGGCCGATGCGGCCGGAGTCAGCACGGTCCCGGGCCACATGGACACCATTGCGGATGTCGACGAGGCGATAAAGATCGCCGGCGAAATCGGCTATCCGGTGATGATCAAGGCGTCTGCCGGTGGTGGTGGCAAAGGCATGCGCATCGCCTACAGCGAAGACGAGGTCGATGAAGGCTTTCGGTCCGCCCAGAATGAGGCGCGGTCCAGTTTCGCCGACGACCGGATCTTCATCGAGAAGTATGTCGAGGAACCGCGCCATATCGAGATCCAGGTCCTGGCAGACGCCCACGGCAACGTGATCTACCTGGGGGAGCGCGAATGCTCGATCCAGCGCCGCCACCAAAAGGTTGTGGAGGAGGCGCCGTCGCCGTTCCTCGACGAAGAAACCCGCGCGGCCATGGGGGCACAGTCCTGCGCCTTGGCGGCGGCGGTGGGGTACCGGTCTGCCGGCACGGTCGAGTTCATTGTCGACAAGGACCGGAATTTCTACTTCCTGGAGATGAATACCCGCCTGCAGGTCGAACATCCGGTGACCGAGATGATCACGGGGCTCGATCTGGTGGAGCAGATGATCCGTGTGGCGGATGGTGAGAAACTGTCGCTGCGCCAGGAAGACGTGACGATCGACGGTTGGGCGGTCGAGACGCGGGTGTATGCCGAAGACCCGAGCCGCAATTTCCTTCCGGCAATTGGTCGTTTGGTGCGTTATCGCGCGCCTGCACAAGACGGCACGAGCGTACGGATCGATACCGGAGTGGGCGAGGGGTCCGAGATCTCGATATTCTACGACCCCATGATCGCCAAGCTCGCCACCCATGGTGCGGATCGAGAACAGGCGATCGCCCGCATGCAGGATGCGCTCGACGGATATTTCATCCGTGGCACCGGCAATAACACGGCCTTCCTTGCGTCGATCATGGCTCACCCCCGTTTCGCGGAAGGGCGCCTGACGACGAACTTCATCGCCGAGGAGTATCCCGATGGATATGCCCCGGCGGCCCCGGAGGGCCCGCTTCGCGATCGTTTCTCGGCAGTGGCCGCATACATTCATGGCCGATTTGCCGATCGCGCGCGTCAGTCGGGCACGACCGGCTCGCCGGCGCTGCCGGGCCGCGTGACCCCCTGGCAGGTACAGATGGGCGACGCGACAGACGAGGTTACGGTGAGCTATCGGTCTGATGGCGCGGACGTCTCGGTCAACGGCCAAACGCTGTCCTTCTCAACCGATTGGGTGTTGGGTGACCCTGTGTTCTCTGCACAGTTTGACGACGCCGCGGCGACCTTCCAGGTTGACCGGACCGGCGTGGCCTACCGGTTGACCCATCGCGGCGTGGAGGCGATCGCACGGGTGCTCACGTCGCGGGGCGCGGAACTCGATGCCCGCATGCCCGAGAAGGTGCCCCCCGATCTGAGCCGGTTTGTGCTGTCACCCATGCCGGGCCTGTTGGTTTCCGTTGCCGTCGACGAGGGCACGCCCGTTCGCGCCGGTGAAGAGGTTGCGGTCGTCGAGGCCATGAAAATGGAGAATGTACTCCGCGCGACGGCCGACGGGGTGGTGAAGGCCCTGCATGCCTCACCGGGCGACAGCCTCGCGGTCGATCAGGCCATTATCGAGTTCGAGTAATGGCCGAGACCGTTGCGGTGCGGGTCGTCATCCGCGGTCGCGTCCAGGGCGTCTGGTTTCGCGCCTGGACGGAGAATGTGGCGCGGGACTTGTGTCTGGATGGCTGGGTGCGAAACCGATCTGACGGCACCGTCGAGGCCGTTTTTGCCGGCCCGGAGCCTGTCATTGATCGCATGATAAATAGCTGTCGCGAGGGGCCGCCCGCCGCCGAGGTGGAATCGGTGGTGGAAGAACGCATCGCGGCCGATCCTTTGATCGGCACCGGATTTGGCAAGAAGCCGACGGCCTAGCCGAATATCTTCGTGAAGCTCGCCTTCAGCGCCGCGTCGACATCTTCCATGCTCGCGTCGACGCCCAGGTCGGCAAGGCTGGTAACCCCGAGATGTTCCTCGCCGATGCCGCAGGGCACGATGCCGGAGAAATGCTCCAGGTCAGGTGACACGTTGATGGAAATACCGTGATAGGTAACCCAATGGCGCACACGCACGCCGATGGCGGCGATTTTGTCTTCCCGGCCGTTGTCATGAGCGACCCAGATGCCCACGCGTCCTTCCCGGCGCTCGCCGTTGATTCCGAATGTTGAAAGGGTCTCGATGACCCAGGCTTCAAGCCCGCGCACATAGGCGCGCAGATCCTGGCCGCGTTCGCGCAGGTCGATCATGGCGTAGGCCACGCGCTGCCCCGGGCCATGATAAGTGTACTGCCCGCCGCGGCCGGTTTCGTAGACCGGGAAGCGGTCGACATCGAGCAGGTCATCCGGTTTGGCGCTCGTGCCGGCGCTGTAGAGTGGCGGGTGTTCGACGAGCCACACCAATTCGTCGGCCTCGCCGTGGCGAATGGCCTCGACCCGCGCTTCCATCGTCGATACTGCCTGGTCGTAGGGCTGCAGCCCCGCAGCGCTCTGCCAGACGACGGTTTCGGGGGATGCCCGCTTCAGGTTGGGAATTGTCATTGTTTCGCGCATTTTACAAAGCTGAAATATACGCGTGTTCTCATGGTATTGCTTGATTTCCGGTTGCCACCCGCAAGCGGATCACGCATCTAACACATTAACCAGTTCAGCGCGGATCAATCACCTTCGGTAGATGCGCCCGAGCGATGGGGAGAAATGTCATGGCCGAAGATATTCGCGAAGCTTCCCTGCGGTATCACCGCGAAGGGCGCCCCGGCAAAATAGAAGTCGTCGCATCCAAGCCGCTGGGCAACCAGCGCGACCTCTCGCGTGCGTATACGCCCGGTGTCGCGCAGGCATCCCTGGCGATCTCTGAAGATCCGGCGATGGCCGCAGAGGTCACCGTCAGGGGAAACCTGGTCGGCGTGGTGACGAATGGCACGGCTGTGCTTGGCCTCGGTGCGATTGGCCCGCTGGCCTCCAAGCCTGTGATGGAAGGCAAAGGGGTCCTGTTCAAGAAGTTTGCGGATATCGATGTGTTCGACATCGAGGTGGATGAGACCGACGTCGAGCGGTTCGTCGATATCGTCGCCGCGCTCGAGCCCACCTTCGGTGGGATCAACCTTGAGGACATCAAGGCGCCGGAGTGCTTCGAGATCGAGAAGCGGTTGCGCGAACGCATGAATATTCCCGTTTTCCATGACGATCAGCACGGTACAGCGATCATCGTGGGTGCAGCTGTCCGGAACGGTCTTCGCCTCGCCGGCCAGGACATCGCGACGGCGCGTCTCGTGACGTCCGGCGCCGGCGCGGCGGCTCTCGCCTGCGTCAACCTGCTGGTTGAGATGGGCCTGCCGAAAGAGAATGTGACGCTCACGGATATCGAGGGTGTGGTCTACAAGGGCCGCGAGAAGGGCATGAACGCCTATCTCGAGGCTTATGCGCAGGACACAGATGCACGGACGTTGGCCGATGCAATAGACGGCGCGAACATCTTTCTCGGTTTGTCGGCACCCGGCGTTCTGACCCAGGAGATGGTGAAGAGGATGGCGGACACGCCGCTGATTTTCGCGCTGGCAAACCCGAACCCGGAAATTCTGCCCGAAGACGCCAAGGCGGCGCGTCCGGATGCGATCATCGCCAGCGGCCGGTCCGATTATCCCAACCAGGTCAACAATGTGCTGTGTTTCCCTCACATCTTCCGTGGCGCATTGGATGTGGGCGCGACCGATATCAATGAGGAAATGAAGGTCGCCGCAGTGGATGCCATTGCAGATTTGGCGATGCGGGAAACGTCGGATGTCGTGGCATCGGCCTATGGCGGCCAGGTGGCGAAGTTCGGCGCCGATTCGATTATCCCGAGCCCGTTCGATCCGCGACTGATAAGCGAAGTCGCGCCGGCGGTGGCGCGGGCCGCCATGGAGAGTGGTGTCGCGACGCGGTCGATCGAGGATTTCGACGCCTATCTTGAGAAGTTGGATCGTTTCGTTTTCCGCTCGGGGCTTCTGATGCGGCCGATCTTCGATCAGGCGCGCGCCGACCTGAAGCGGATTGTCTATGCCGAAGGCGAGGATGAGCGGGTCCTGCGTGCCGCCAAGGCAGTGATCGACGAAGGGGTCGGTATTCCCATTCTGATCGGTCGTCCCAAAATCGTGCAGCGCCGGGTTGAACGCCTTGGCCTCAATTTCAAGCCGGGCGAGGATTGCGAGATCATCAACCCGCAGGATGATCCGCGTTATCGCGATTACTGGAAGCTTTATCACAGCCTGGCGGAGCGAAAGGGCGTATCACCCGACGAGGCGAGGACACGTGTGCGCACAAACGCGACGGTGATCGCCGCGTTGGCGCTGATGCGCGGCGATGCGGATGCGATGATTTGTGGCACAGAGGGGCGATACGACCGTCACCTACAGCATGTGCAGAATGTCGTCGGTCTGCGTGATGGTGTGCAGGACCTTTCGGCAGTTTCGGTGCTCATTCTTTCAAAGGGCACGATTTTCATCACCGACACATATGTCACACCCAATCCGAAGGTCGAGGAAATCGCCGAAATGACCCATCTCGCGGCAGAGGAAGTGCGGCGGTTCGGATTGGTCCCCAAGGTGGCGTTGCTCTCGCACTCGAATTTCGGCAGTTCGAGTTCGGAATCTGCCCAGAAAATGCGTGAAGCGCGCAAGCTGGTGCATGAACGCGACCCGGATCTTCAGGTTGAAGGGGAGATGCATGCGGATGCCGCGATCGATCCCGGTATTCGGGCACGAATTTTCCCCAACAGCGTTCTCGAAGGGCAGGCAAACCTGCTGGTCATGCCGGACCAGGACGCTGCGAATATAGCCTTCAACCTGTTGAAAACGTTGGCGGATGGTCTCGCGGTAGGCCCCATTCTGGTGGGTGCGGAACGGTCCGCGCATGTCCTGACACCGTCTGTCACGGCGCGTGGCATTCTGAACATGAGCGCGGTCGCAGCCGTCGGCGCGCAGTATGATGCCCAGGTGAAGGACTAGACGCCTTTGACCCACCCGCCCGACATTGTCGATGCCACGCCCGGTCACGAGACCGAGCGCAGCTATGGCGTCGACGAAACGCTGGTGCGCACCTGTGAAATTGCCCTGTCGGTAGGACGGGTCGACGAACTGGATGGGATGATCGAGGGGCTTCACGCTTCCGATCTGGCCGACCTCCTCGAGGAATTGAGCGCGGACAGTCGCCGGATTCTGTTCGATCATGTGCGTGATCGCCTGGACCCGGAACTGCTGACCCACCTGGATGATGTGGTCCGCGAGGATGTCCTCGAGCAACTCGAGCCGGCCGAGGTCGCCGCCGCGATCACCGAACTCGAGACCGATGACGCGATCGACGTTTTTGAGGATGTCGCAGAGGCGAACCAGGCCAGCGTTCTCGCGCGATTGTCGCCGTCTGATCGGGCGCTCGTTGAGCAGGCGCTGACCTATCCTGAAGACAGCGCGGGCCGCCTGATGCAGCACGAGCTGGTGACCGTTCCCAAAAACTGGTCCGTGGGCAACAGCATCGACTATATGCGCAAGCGCGCCGCGGACCTGCCGCGCGATTTCTATGAAATCTATGTTGTGGATGACGACCGGCATCCGGTTGGCACGATTCCCCTGTCCCGGCTCATGCGAAATCAGCGTGACGTGCGTATCGACGACATCATGCTGACAGACCTTCGCTCGGCGCATATCGAGATGGATCAGGAAGAGGCGGCCTTGATGTTTCGTCAATATGCATTGCTGTCGGCACCTGTGGTGAATGACGAGGGGCAGCTGGTCGGGGTCATCACGGCGGATGATATCGTGCATGTCATTCACGAAGAGGCGGAGGAAGATATCCTGCGTTTGGGTGGTGTGCGGGAGGATGATTTTTACGAAGCGGTTCTGGACACCACGCGCGCGCGTTTTTCCTGGCTGCTGGCCAATCTGGGAACGGCGATCACCGCGTCACTTGTCATCGGCCTGTTCGACGCGGCGATTGAGCAAGTGGTGGCGCTGGCCATATTGATGCCGATTGTCGCCTCAATGGGCGGCAATGCAGGCACACAGACGTTGACTGTGGCCGTGCGCGCGTTGGCAATGAAGGAGCTCACGCCAGCCAACGCGGCACGAATTGTGGGCAAGGAAGTAATCGTCGGCGGAATCAACGGCATGCTGTTCGCCTTTGTGATGGGGATCGTCGCCTGGCTGTGGTTCGGCGAACCGGCAATCGGTTTCATCATCGCAGCGGCGATGGTCTTCAATTTGCTTATCGCGGGATTTGCAGGTGTGACCATTCCCCTCGCGCTGGAACGAATGCGTATCGACCCCGCTGTCGGGTCGGCCGTCGTCCTGACAACGATTACGGATGTCGTTGGGTTTGTCTCGTTTCTCGGTCTCGCGGCGCTCGTCTTGCTATGACCACCAGCGCACCTTATGGCACCTGGTCTTCGCCGATCACGGCGGGGATGATCGCCGACACAACAATATCGCTGTCGAGTTTGCTGGTGGATGGCGACGACATCTACTGGCTGGAGGGGCGCCCGCGCGAAGGTGGGCGGGTTGTCCTGGTGCGGCAGACCGGTGCAGGGCCGGTCGATGTTCTTCCCGAGGGATATTCCGCGCGCTCGCGTGTACACGAATATGGCGGCGGCGCTGCGATTGTATCGGGTGGGGTGGTCTTCTTCGTGAATTTTGAAGACCAGAGAATTTATCGACTGGTTGGTGGCGGTCAGCCTGAAACGATTACGGCCGATACCGGCGATCGTCATGCGGATATGTTCCACGATGAACGACGTCAGCGCATTCTGTGCATCCGTGAGCGCCATGTCGGCGATGGGGTGGTCAATGAACTGATTGCCGTTGATCTGGTCTCGGGTGACAGCACAATTCTTGTGGATGGCCATGATTTTGTCTCGAATCCGCGGGTATCACCGGATGGGAAGACACTGAGCTGGGTGAGTTGGGAGCTGCCCGATATGCCCTGGGATTCAGCCGCCGTCTGGGTAGCGGACTTCGGAGCCGACGGCGCGCTCGGCGCTGCCCGGAAGTTAGCCGGTGGCGACGGCATCTCCGTGTTCCAGCCGATGTGGACGCCGGACGGCGCGCTGGTTTTTGCCGCGGACCACAAGGGTTGGTGGAATCTGCATCGTTGGGATGGAAAAGATGTGTCGTGCATCGAACCCATGGAGGCGGAATTTGGTCTTCCCCAGTGGGGCTTCGGCATGCGGACTTTCGATATCGGACCGTCGGGACGCATTGTGACGGCCTACACGCGCAATGGTGCGTGGCAACTCGCGTGCATTGAAGCAAACGGGCTTCATGACATCGACCTGCCCTGGACCGATATATCCACGCCCCAATGGGCGAATGACAAGATTGTTTTCATCGGCGCTTCGGCTGACGCGGCGTCAGCGGTTCTTCTTCTGGACCCCGAGACAGGGTCAACCGAGACACTTCAGTCGTCTTTCACTGTCGATCTCGACCCGGCGGGACTGTCTGTGCCCGAAGCCATCTCCTTTGAAACCACCGACGGAGACACGGCATACGGGTTCTACTATCCGCCTTGCAGCGCCACGACCGCGGCGGCGCCGGGCGAAAGTCCGCCGCTAATTGTGCGCGGCCATGGCGGGCCGACCGGCGCGACGTCGCCGTCCTTTAGCGTTGCCATCCAATTCTGGACCAGCCGGGGTTTCGCCGTCCTGGATGTGAATTATCGCGGGAGTACCGGCTTTGGACGGCCCTACCGCGAAGCCCTCTACGGGCGATGGGGGGAAGCAGATGTGGACGACATGGTCCATGGCGCAGAGCATCTGGTGTCATCAGGGCTGGCGGATACGTCCCGTCTGGCTATTCGCGGCGGGAGTGCTGGCGGATATACGGCGCTTGCCGCACTTGCGTTTCGCGACACCTTCTCCGGCGGGGCAAGCCTCTACGGGATCGGCGACCTGATGACGCTCGCGCGCGATACGCACAAGTTTGAAAGCCGCTATCTGGATCTATTGATCGGGCCGCTGCCCGAGACCGAACAGGTCTATCGTGACCGTTCGCCGATAGAGCATGTGGACGCGTTGAATTGCCCGGTGATTTTCCTGCAGGGTGAGGACGACAAGGTCGTGCCGCCCAACCAGGCCGAGGCGATGGTCGATGCTCTTGACCGGAAAGGCATCCCCGTTGCGTATGTCCTGTTTGAGGGTGAGGGCCACGGATTTCGCAAGGCCGAGAATGTGACGCGTGCGCTGGAATCGGAGTTGGGGTTCTATGGGCGAATATTCGGGTTCGAACCTGCAGACGATCTGCCCGACCTGACAATCCGAAACTTGAGCAGCTAGCCGACGAGAACCGGGAGAAGGAATTATGAAGCTTTACGACTACTGGCGATCGTCCGCCGCGTTTCGTATGCGCATCGCGCTCAATCTCAAAAACCTGGAAGCCGAGCGCGAATACATACATCTACGCAAGAAGGATCAGACGTCGGATGTCTATCTTGGGGTCAATCCGCAGGGGTTGGTGCCCACCCTTATCGATGACGATGGTACACGGGTGACCCAGTCGATGGCGATCATGGAGTATCTCGACGAAACGCGACCAGACACGGCAGCTCTGCTGCCAGCCGATGCGAAAGGCCGTGCGCGTGTACGGGCCCTGTCCCAGGCGATCGCCTGCGATATACATCCACTGAACAATTTGCGTGTTTTGATTCTTTTGGGTGCCGAGCTGGGCCTCGATGAAGAGGCCCGCAATGAACAGTGGTACAAACACTGGGTCGATGAGGGTATGCGCGGCGTCGAAGGTATGCTGGCCGATGGTGGGGCTGGCCGTTTTTGCCATGGTGACACACCGACGATGGCGGATGTTTGCCTCGTGCCGCAGATCTACAACGCGCAACGGTTTGGATGCGACCTGTCGGCGTTCGCGACAGCATTGCGCATTAACGAGGCCTGCCTCGAAGAGGCGGCGTTCCGTGACGCGTTGCCGGAGAACCAGCCCGACGCGGAGTAGGCGGGGGCTAGCTGCCGCGTTTCTCGGCGATGAGTTGGCGCATCTGGTCAAGGCTCATGGCGCCGGGCACCAGTTGATCGCCGACGATTAATGCCGGTGTGCCGCGCACGCCGACCTGGCGGGCGAGCTGCAGGTTGCTCTGAATCTGCGTTTCGATGGATGGAGACTGCATGTCACGGCGCAGCCGTTCGAGATCCATGCCAAGTCGATTGGCGATCCGGAAGATCGCGTTTTCCGACGGTGCGCCGCGCAAGCCCATGATCGCGAGATGGAACTCCGCATACTTGCCCTGCTTGGCCGATGCGAGTGCGGCACGGGCTGCCAGCGTCGATTCCCGGCCGAACACGGGGAACTCCTTGAAGACAATCTTCACATCGGGGTCTTCCGCCGCGACCTTGGCGAGGTCGCGTGCCATCTGCTTGCAGTAGGGGCACTGATAGTCGAAGAACTCGACGACCGTGACCGAGGCATCCGGATTGCCGATGAAAGGGTCGCGGCGTGAGTTGACGAGCTGGTCCATATTGGCCGCGATGGCGCCGTGGTTTTGCTGTTGCCGGCTGTGTTGCTGCCGTGCCTGCAGAGCCTCGATGGCTTCGACAATGACCTCAGGGTTGCTGAGAAGATACTCGCGCACAGTATTGCGAATATCGTTCTTCTGAAGGGCCGTGAAAGGGGTATTGCCGGACGTCGTTTCCGTCCCATGTGATTCAGTGATGATCTGTGTCGGCCGCTCTGAGCCGATGGGAAATACAATCGCCAAGGCCACGGCTGCAGCCATGACCAGGGCAACGAGAAAAGCTCCACGCGATTGCGACACAATATCTCTCCTGAACCGAAGCAGACCGGCATGACCGGTTTCAACGCGGCGGATGATGGTGGAGAGCGGACAGCCGTTCAAGTCGTGGCGGGCTGTGTCACGCATAGTTGACCGTTTGCGACGACTACCTGTCGAGTTGGCGCTTGGCCTCGCTCACGATGTCTTGTGCACGAATCCAACCCGGGGCGCCGGTCGGAAGAATTTCGACCGCGCGTTCGGCGAGTTTTAGTGCGGCTTTCAGATCACCGCTGAGGAGCGAGTATTCGGCCTGGCTCAGTGCAAGGTCCCCCTGGTTTCCAAGCCGGCCGTTGACGATCGTCAGCAATCGCCAGGTATCACGCATCTTCGGGTCGAGCCGAACTGCCACACGCAGGTTTTCGAGCGCGGACGGAAGGAGATCGGGGTTGCCGGACTCGACCTGCGCCTTGGCCAATCCGGTTCGCAGCAACGGCTCATTCGGCGCCAGCTCGACCATCCTTGTGTAGGGCACCAGCGAATCTTCCACCCGCCCGTTTTCGAGAAGCATCTGACCCTTGAGTTCATGGAAATAGGGGTTGTCCGGATCGCCGGCGATCAGTTCGTTGACCCGCGGTAATGCCTCGTCGATGTTGGCGTTGCGGTAGTAGCCGATTGCGCGTGCGTAACGGGCCGGAATGTCTTTCCGACTTTCGGGGTAAAGTTTGAGCGTGGTCTCCAACGGCTCCATAAACCCGATCAGTTTTGCGCGCATATAGGCATGCTTGCGCGCCAGATCGGGCGCAATCGGGGCGTTCGAGAAACGCGACAGCGCGAGATGTCCCGATACCGTTGCAATCCGGTCGTTGGTCAAGGGGTGGGTGCTGAGATAGGGATGCTCGCGTCCCCCTGTCAGGCGTATTTCACGCTGCAGGAGCTGGAAAAATTCAAGCAGACCACGCGAAGATATGCCGGTCTGATCGAGATATTTCAGAGCCGCTGCGTCTGCGGCGGATTCCTGCGTTCTGCTGTATTTCAACAGGTCTGTCAGGGCGGCGCTTGATCCGCCGCCGACAATCGCGCCGGCCACACGACCGTCACCTGTTGCGATCCCGGCGGCGATGCCGGCGATGACGGCAATGATCGACTTGGTCTCGGCGTTGCGCAGTTCATCCTGGAAGCGGGCAAGATGCCCGCCGGCGATATGACCGGTTTCATGCGCGATCACGCCGATCACTTCCTCGGGACCTTTGGCGCGAACCAGCAAACCGGTGTTAATGAAGACGCGCTGACCGCCTGCAACGAATGCGTTGAGGCGGGGATCGTTGACGAGATGGACTTCGACAACACTGCTGTCGAGGCCTGCCGCATTGAAAATTGGCGTCGAATAGTCGCGGATGATATTTTCAATTTCGGCGTCGCGGATCAATCCGAGGTTTCGGTTTTGTCCGAACGCCGACGTACTTGCCGTGACGGCAAGTACGGTAATCAAGCCAACCAAACGAACGAACGGGCGCACGTGTCTATCTCCAGGAACGATAATCAACCTAAGTACACGAGAATGTGGCGTCAATCAGGCCGACGGGTGCTTTTCGGAAGCCTGTTCGCGCTGGCGGCGTGCGGTGGCGGTGGTCCGGAGCGAGGGGATGCAGGCTTTGTCGACGGCTTCTTTGGCGGGCTGATCGCCGACGAACCGCGGGCCGCATTGATCGGCCGGGAAGTGCTGTCGGCCGGTGGTACGGCGGCGGATGCGGCGGTTGCAGCCTACTTTGCGATGTCGGTGACGTTGCCCGGCGCGGCGAGCATAGGCGGTGGCGGGGTCTGCGTGGTTCATGATTCGCTGCAGCTTCGCACCGAGACCATATCGTTTATGCCGAAACGCCCTGCCAGTCCGGAGGCGCGATTCTCGACTCCAGGTAACGCGCGCGGCATGTTCCTGCTCCATGCCCGCTATGGAAGGCTCGCATGGTCTGACATTTTGCGTCCTGCGGAAGATTTTGCGCGATCCGGCCATGCCCTCTCGCGGGCTTTTGTACGCGATTTCGAGGCCGCGCGTCCGGTCGTCACGTTTGGTCCGGAAGCACGCGCCATATTCGGTGTCGCGACCGGGGGCATAGCAGAGGGAAGGCTGCTGCAGCAGTTGGAGCTTGGCGCGGTCATGTCGAACCTGCGCACCCAGGGAGCGGGAACGCTTTATGGCGGACCTCTCGGTCGTTCGTTCGTTGAATCCGTTCGTGCCGCTGGTGGGCATATGACGCTGGAAGATCTGCGTAACTACCGCCCCGAGTTCCAGGAGCCGATCCGGTTTGAACAGGGTAACAACGTCATCTCCTTTGGTGCGGTTGGTGGTGGGCCGATCGCAGCCCAGGTCTGGGCTGCAGCAATAGATGATGATCGCTACGACGACGCGGCTATCACCGCGCGCACGCATCTCATCGCCGAACTAACTGCACGGGCCTATCAAGCCGACGCGGCGGGAGCAGCCGATCCGACATCACCGTCGGCGGTCGCCGCGCTTGGAGGCAGCGTGTCGGAGACATCGCATGCCGCCCGCCAGCCCAGCATTGCCGTGCGCGCAGACGCCGCGTCGAGCGGTGCGAGCATCGTTGCGGTGGACAACCAGGGACGTACGGTCGCCTGTTCCTTCACGATGAACGGTCCCTTCGGGTCGGGCGTGATTGCACCCGGGACCGGCATTCTGTTGGCAGAACTGCCGGATTCGACGCGTGCCGCCGTGCCGACGGTTGCGTTGATGGCAAACGAGCTGAACGGCTTCATATTTTTCGCGGCGGCGGGGTCGGGTGAGACCCCGGGCGTATTGGCGCGCGTTGCGCTGGATACACTCGTCGCCGGTGACGAAAACATGGTCAGCGCCGTTGCCTCCCCGCGTGCATTCAATACCGGGAACCCGGATGTCACGGTGGTCGAATCCACGATGCCGGAACCTGAACGCACTGCGCTGAAGGGGCTCGGGCATAATGTCAAACAGACGCAAAGCATCGGTCGGGTAAACGGGTTCTTCTGTCCGGAAGGGCTTCCGCGTGGGCAGACATGCCAGTTCGTCAAGGATCCGCGATCCTTCGGCTTGGCTGTCAGTTCCGAAGAATAGGCCGTCGAATGACGCTGAAAGTTTCGACGCGCGGGCAAATTGACCCGTTCATCGTGATGGACGTGATGCGCGAGGCCAACGCGCTGGCGGCCGTGGGCGAGGATATCGTTCATCTCGAGGTCGGCCAGCCGGGGACGCCGGCGCCCGCCAAGGTGCGCGAGGCGGCGATTGCGGCTGTTCGTGACGAAAGACTGGGCTACACCGATGCGCTGGGTATCCCTGAATTGCGTGAGCGTATCGCCGCGCATTATCGGAATATGTATGGCGTCGATGTGGCACCGGAGCGGATCGTGGTGACCACGGGCTCGTCGGGTGGATTCCTGCTCGCGTTTCTCGCGGCATTTGACGTCGATGACCGGGTCGCGCTTGCGGCACCCGGATACCCGGCCTATCGAAATATTCTGTCTGCACTTGGGGTTGAGCCGGTGGTGGTTGAAACTAGCATCGAAGACCGGTTCCAGCCGACGCCGAAAACAATGGGTGATGTCGCGGGTGAACTTGACGGATTGATCGTCGCAAGTCCGTCCAATCCGACCGGCACGATGATTGGTGATCGCGAGATGCGAGCCCTGACCGATTTGGCCCGGCAAAAGTCGATACGGTTCATTTCCGACGAGATTTATCACGGCATTACCTATGGCCATGATTCCGTGACGGCGCTGGCCTATGACGATGAGGCCATCGTCATCAACAGTTTCTCGAAGTATTTCTCGATGACCGGGTGGCGCCTCGGCTGGCTCGTGGTGCCGGAATCGATGCTGCGGTCGGTTGAATGCCTGGCGCAAAACCTCTTCATATCCCCGCCGACATTGTCCCAGTACGCGGCACTGGCGGCCTTCGACAGCCATGATGAGCTGCAGGAGAATGTTGCCAAGTATGGGCGTAACCGCGAAATACTACTCAACGACTTGCCGGGGGTCGGCTTCGACCGCCTCGCGCCGGCGGACGGTGCATTCTACGTGTATGCCGACGTTTCGCAGTTGACCAACGACAGCAATGATTTCTGTCGCCGCATGCTCACGGAGGCGCGGGTTGCGACGACGCCGGGACTGGATTTTGATCCCTACCGGGGCAATGCCTTTGTCCGGTTTTCGTTCGCGGGGACCGAAGACGATATGCGCAATGCGATCGAGCGGCTGCGCGCCTGGCGAGCCTAGACAGTCCTGTAAACCGACAGCCCTGTTTTACGAGCTCGCCCGGCTCCACCATCCGGAACGTCGCGGACGATCGTCGTCCTCGGGTGCCTCTTCGGGCTCCTCGGCGGTGTCGCCGGTGGCTTCTGCGTCAGGTTCGTCGGTCGACTCATCTTGCGCTTCTTCGGCCTCGTCCGCGTCTGTGTCGCCGTCATCGGCATCGGCCGCAGCAACCTCGGGCTCGTCTTCCGAACTGTCATCCGCCGGGCTTTCATCGGAATCCGACGGCGCCTCGCCATCGTCCTGATCGGCGGAAGGCTCCGGGATGTCGATCTCGGTGTCGAGTGCCGGATCCTCGCTATCCGCGTCTGCGGCCGCCATGGCGTCTTCGTCATTTGCGGATTCCGCAGAGGAATCTGTCGAGCCATCTTCGGTTTCGTTTTCGTTCGCCGATGTCTCTTCGGACGCGCCTCTGCCCCGGCGTCCGCGCCGCCGGGGGCGACGGCGACGGCGCCGTGTGGTCTCTTCCCCGTCTTCGTCACTCTGCTCGGCACTTGTTTCACTTTCGTCGTCGGACGACGGTGACGCCTCGGCGTCTGCCGTTGCTTCCTGCTCGTTCTCGCCCTCACCATCCGCCTTGCGCCGTCGCCGGCCACCGCGCCGTCCACGGCGTCGCCCGCCGCGCTTGCGGTTTTCGTCATCCTCATCATCGGACTGCTCGCGCTGGTCCGTGTCCGAGGCCTCCGTTTTTGCCTCGTCCTCGCTCTTGTCTGAATTGTCTTCGGAGGAGGAGCGGCGGCGACCGCGGCTGCGGCGGCGCTTGGGAGCATTTTCCTCGCGCTGAGCTTCTTCCTTGCTCGAGATACCTTCGACACCGTCATGGCCGATATGAACGATCTCATAGTCGGCTGCGTTGAGGCTGGCGTCAGCCATGACCTGCACACTGAACCCGTAGCGTTGCTCTAGGTCCTGCAACGAGGTCCGCTTCTGGTTGAGAAGGTAGAGGGCGATATCGGTCTGAGTCGTGACCGTCACTACTTTGGCGCGTTTGCGCTGCCCTTCTTCTTCGAGCTCACGCAGGATCGACATGCTGGTCGATTCCGTCGATCGCATCAGGCCTGTACCCTGACATACCGGGCATGCCTGGGTGTGGGCTTCATGCAGGCTCGGGCGCAGTCGCTGGCGCGACAGTTCCAGGAGTCCGAAGGCTGAAATCCGGCCGATCTGGATGCGTGCCCGGTCCGACTTCATGGCCTCCTTCATGCGCCGTTCAACAGCATGATTGTTTCGCGACACATCCATATCGATGAAATCGATCACGATGAGGCCCGCCAGATCGCGCAGGCGGAGCTGGCGGGCGACTTCGTCCGCCGCCTCAAGGTTCGTCCGGTAGGCCGTCTGTTCGACGTTGCGTTCGCGCGTCGAACGTCCGGAGTTCACATCGATTGCCACCAGCGCTTCGGTCGGGTTGATGACGATGTAGCCGCCGGATTTGAGCTGCACGATTGGCTCGTGAATGGCGTCGAGCTGTTGATCGATCTGATAGCGGTTCAGAAGCGGTATCTCTGTGTCTTCGTATTTCTGAACGCGTTTGGCGTGGGACGGAATCATCGTCCGCATCAGCGCCTTGGCCGCCTTGTAGGCATCATCGCCCTCGACGAGGACTTCTTCGATGTCCCGATCATATAAATCGCGGAGCGACCGCTTGATCACGTCGCCTTCCTCATAGATCAGGGCCGGGGCCGTCGAATCGAGGGTAAGTTCGCGAATGTCGTCCCACAGGCGTCTTAGATATTCATAGTCGCGCTTGATTTCGGCCTTCGTGCGCGCCACGCCGGCGGTGCGCATGATCACGGCCATGCCTTCCGGGACTTCCAGGTCGGACAGGATCGCCTTCATCGACTTGCGATGCTTGGCGTCCGTGACTTTTCGACTGATCCCGCCGCCGCGTGATGTATTCGGCATCAGCACGCAATATCGACCGGGCAGGGAGAGGTAAGTGGTGAGCGCCGCGCCTTTGTTGCCGCGCTCTTCCTTGACCACCTGCACCAGCAGGATCTGGCGACGCTTGATGACTTCCTGGATCTTGTAGCTGCGGGTCAGCTTGCGCAGGCGCCGACGATGGGCGTCGCTCAATTCCTGGATGTCCTCGTCCTGGGAGTCTCCCAGAACCTCGACCGATTCACCCTCGCTCTCGCCGTTTTCGCCCGCTTCTTCTTCTTCTTCGTTTTCGGCGTCGGATTCAGCAAGCAGCTTCTCGCGATCCTCGATCGGGATGCGGTAGTAGTCCGGATGAATTTCGTTGAAGGCGAGAAACCCGTGTCGATCGCCTCCGAAATCAACGAAGGCCGCCTGGAGCGACGGCTCAACGCGGGTCACCTTGGCCAGATAGATATTGCTCTTGATCTGGCGTTTGGTGGAGGTTTCGTAATCGTATTCGAGGAGATCGTTACCGTCTGCGACGACAACCCGGGTTTCTTCCGGATGGGTCGCGTCAATCAACATGCGCTTTGGCATGGCTATGTCCCTGCGGAAGCCTGAACTCAGCGCTTTGCGGACAAAAGCGAGAGGGGTTCCACATTTTCAGAGGCCTGCCTCGGAACCTGGGCCGTCGAACGGGCGGAATCGCACCAGGACGGTAGGTTTTGATCCGAAGGCCCGCTCGGCAATTGCCGGGCGGCGGCCTCGAAGTTGCACAAATCCGCAACTCTGGTGCGCACGTTGTTCGGTCTATTCGGGTAATCGGGCAAAAGACTGGCGCTTTTGCCTTGCCCAGACCTTGAAACGCGGCGCGCGTCTGGCGAGTTGCGGGTGTCCGCGCGTTCACAATAGCCCCCGCGAGTCCGATCCACAATGCATTTGATTGATGTCATGTCTCGCGGTTGTGTGTTGCGGCGCATTCGCCGGTGGCGATATACCTGTCGGCGATGTCATTGATTCTGAAACGCTTATCAAGTTGTGCGCAGCTTCTTCGGGCCCTCATCGGTGGCCTGGCGGTCACGTTTACGATGGTCGCGGCCCCTCAGTTGGCGGGGGCTCAGGATCTCAAGGTTCAGGACATTCGCATTGGCGTCCACGCGGGCTCGACCCGCTTTGTCGTTGAGCTCAATGACAGCGTCGAACCGCGGATATTCGGTCTCCCGGACCCGTTTCGGGTGGTGATCGACCTTCCGGAGGTTGATTTCGACCTGCCCGAGGAGCGAATCGGCGATGGTGCGGGGTTGATATCGAAACTTCGCTACGGCCTTTTCCGTCCGGGAACAAGTCGCTTTGTTTTGGATCTCGCCTCTCCCTCAAAGGTCACGAAACAATTCGTCCTCAAGCCCGACGGTGACAAACCCTGGCGCCTGGTGATCGATATCGCGCCCACGACGCGGGCAGATTTCATCGCATCGATGCGGCCAAGCGCGGCCGACACGCCGGCACCGCCACCTACGGTGCCTCTTCCGGTGACGCCGCGGCAGAACGCCAGGCCGGTTGTGGTCGTCGATGCAGGTCATGGCGGCGTCGATCCAGGGGCGATCGGTGTCTCGGGTGTGTATGAGAAAAAGGTCGCCTTGGACTATGCGCGTGAGGTTGCGCGTCTGCTCAAGGCGAGCGGCAAGTACGACGTCGTGATGACCCGCAACAGGGATATTTTCCTGCCCCTGCGCGAAAGGGTCCGGATTTCACGCGCGGCCGGCGCGGACCTGTTCTTGTCGATGCATGCGAACACCCATCCCAAGCGCTCGACCCGCGGTTTTTCGGTTTACACGCTCTCCGATCGCGCCTCGGACAAGGAGGCGGCAGCCCTGGCGGCGCTCGAGAACAAGTCGGATGTGATTGGTGGCGTAAATCTGGGCGACTACAGCGACGATGTGCAGAACATCCTGATCGACTTTGCGCAGGCCAAGACGAACGAGCTCTCGGTGAAGTTCGCTCGCGATATTCTGGTCGGGCAGGTCAAGGCCAGCGCCTCTCTGCTGACCCGGCCCTGGCGTTCAGCGGGCTTTGCGGTGTTGAAGGCGCCCGATGTCCCCTCGGTCCTCGTCGAGCTGGGGTACATCTCCAATCCGCGCGAGGAGCGCCTGCTCGTCACCCGAAAGCACCGACTGGAACTATCCGCCGCCATCGTCGAGGCGGTGGATGTCTACTTCAAAACCACGCAAAGCGCGGCGCTTTAGGCCGTTCGCAACCTGACACCGCCATAATCGCCCCACATTTTGATGCTTATCCAGCGGCCGTGCTCGTCTATGCTCGGGCGCGAATGAATATGGAATGTTGAATGCTTCGTTGGTTTGGATATCTCGTGGGATTGGCCGTTGTCGGTGCGCTGCTGGTGGTTGGCGGTGTGCTGTGGGTGTTCTGGGAGTACGGTCGGGATTTGCCGGACTATACCCAGTTGGCCGATTACCAGCCGCCGGTGACCACGCGTGTGCATGCCGGCGATGGGAGCCTGTTGGCCGAATACGCCGTGCAGCGGCGTGTTTTCGTACCGGTGTCGTCGATGCCGATGTTGGTCAAGGAGGCGTTCCTCTCCGCCGAAGACAAGAATTTCTACAAGCATCCTGGTGTTGACGTGACCGGCGTGATGCGCGCCGTCGTATCGAATGTCCGCAATCTGGGCTCCGGTCGTCGTCCCGAGGGGGCTTCGACGATCACCCAGCAGGTGGCGCAAAATTTCCTGCTCACGAAGGAAGTCTCGCTCGACCGTAAGATCCGCGAGGCGATCCTCTCCTTTCGAATGGAGCGCGCCTTCTCGAAGGAAGAAATCCTCGAACTGTATCTGAACGAGATTTATCTGGGCTTCGGGGCCTATGGGGTCGCTTCGGCCGCGCTGAATTATTTCGGAAAGCCCCTCGATCAGTTGACAGTAGACGAGGCGGCCTTCCTGGCCGCGCTTCCGAAGGCGCCGAACAACTACAACCCGATACGCAAGAATGCGGCGGCGGTGGCGCGGCGCAACTATGTGCTGGGTCGCATGGCCGAGGATGGTGCGATTTCGCCGTTGGAGGCGGAAGAACTCCGGCAGCGCCCGATAGAGGTCATCAGGGAAGATGAAGGTGCCTTCGTCGAGGCGCCGTATTTTGCTGAAGAAGTCCGGCGTGAATTGGTCGACAGGTTCGGAGACGGCGCGCTGTACGAGGGTGGTCTTTCGGTGCGTACCACACTCGATCCGCACCTGCAGCGTATCGCCCAACTGTCATTGCGTGACGGTTTGGTCGCCTATGACCGCCGTCATGGTTGGCGTGGTCCTGTTGCCCAGCTGAAGGATCCGGCTGCCTGGCAAACTGAATTGCCGGGAATCAAACAGCCGCCGGGGTCGGGTGACTGGCAACTCGCTGCCGTCGTTGCGATCGATGCCGCAAAGGCTTCGATCGGGTTTGTTGATGGCACGCGCGGAACGTTACCGCTCTCGGAGTTACGCTGGGCGCGGGCATGGTTGCCGGATCAGAAGCGCGGCGCATCGATCAAGGCCGCCGATCAGGTGCTGGCGGCGGGTGATGTGGTGTTGGTGTCCGCTGTCATGGTGGATTCCGAGGACCAACCATACCCTGCAGGCACCTATCGGCTGGAACAGATTCCCGAAATTAACGGCGCCATCGTGGCGCTTGATCCGCATACCGGCCGTGTCCTCGCATTGACCGGCGGTCTCGATTTTCGAGCGAGCGAGTTCAACCGCGCGACACAGGCGTGGCGCCAGCCGGGCTCGGCGTTCAAGCCGGTGGTCTATATGGCCGCGCTCGACAATGGCTTTACCCCCTCGACCCGTATTCTCGATGCGCCCTTTGTGATCGATCAGGGCGCCGGCCAGGGCAAGTGGAAGCCTGCCAACTATACGAACAAGTTTTACGGGCCAAGCCCGATGCGCCTGGGCATCGAGAAGTCCCGCAATCTCATGACCGTGCGATTGGCGCAGACGATCGGCATGGAGCAGGTGGCGACCTATGCCGAGCGGCTGAAGGTTGTCGATCACCTGCCGCGACAGCTCAGTATGTCGATCGGGGCCGGGGAAACGACGCTGATGCGTCTGGTGGCGGCCTATGCAACGGTCGTGAACGGCGGCAAACAAATCACCCCAACCCTGATCGACCGGATACAGGACCGGAACGGCATCACAACGTTCCGTCATGACGTGCGCGCTTGCGAGGGATGTACTGTGGCGGCGTGGGCCGACCAGCCGCCGCCGAGTCTGCCCGACCCCAGAGAGCGTTTGATAAAACCGGGCACGGCGTACCAGATGGTATCGATGCTTCAGGGGGTTGTGGACCGTGGGACGGGCCGGCGTATCGGCCAGTTGAAGTTGCCGCTTGCGGGTAAGACCGGCACGTCGAACGATTCGCTGGATACATGGTTCATCGGGTTCTCGCCGGATCTGGCTGTGGGTGTGTTCGTGGGATTCGACACGCCGCGCACGCTGGGGCGTCGTGAGACCGGTTCGTCCGTGCCCGCGCCGATCTTCAAGGATTTCATGGCGCGAGCGCTCGACGGGAAGCCCGTCATTCCCTTCCGTGTACCGCCCGACATCCGCCTCGTGCGTGTAAACCCCGAAACCGGGCTCGTGGCGATGCCGGGCGAACGGGCAACCATTCTTGAAGCCTTCAAGCCCGGCACGGCGCCGCGTGAGTTCGGCTCGATCGTCGGCGAGGACCTCGGGCGGGGCGTGAGCACAGGTGGCTCGCGGCGCGGTATTTACTGATTGGGCTATTGACCCGTGTTACGCGAACGCTAGGCTTCGCGAAACGAATCGCCGGCTCCGGCAACCGTCTCAGTGGAATTCGAAATGCGCGCAGAAATCAGTCATCTGGTCGAGGGGATTAACTCGTCTTTGAACCTTATGCGGAGGCATCTTTGACTGGGACAATGCACTCTCGCGCCTTGAATCACTGAACGCCGAAGCTGAAGATCCCGGGCTTTGGGACGATCAGGAGCGGGCGCAGAAAATACTGCGTGACCGCACCCGTCTGGAGAAGTCCATCGAGGAAGTGCGTGGGCTCGAACAGCAGCTCGACGACGCGGCGACGCTCATTGAACTCGGCGAGGCGGAAGACGACATGGATGTCGTCGCAGAGGGTGAGGCGGTCATCGAGGCGTTGCAGCGGCGCGCCGAGAAACTCGAGCTGGAGAGCCTCCTTTCCGGCGAGGCCGACGGCAATGATTGCTACATGGAAATCAACGCCGGCGCCGGCGGTACCGAATCTCAGGACTGGGCCGAAATGCTGGCGCGCATGTATCTGCGCTGGGCCGAGGCGCATGACTACAAGGTCGAATGGATCGAGGAAAGCGCGGGAGAAGAGGCGGGCCTCAAATCCGCGACGTTCCGGATCGTCGGCCCTAATGCATATGGGTGGTTGAAGACGGAATCGGGTGTTCACCGTCTTGTCCGCATCTCACCCTTCGACAGCCAGTCGCGGCGGCATACGAGCTTCGCCTCGGCTTGGGTCTATCCGGTGATCGACGATACGATCGAGATCGAGATCGAGGACAAGGATCTGCGTGTCGATACCTATCGTGCATCGGGTGCGGGCGGCCAGCATGTCAACAAGACCGACAGCGCGGTTCGGTTGACCCATTTGCCCACGGGCATTGTGGTTCAATGTCAGAATGATCGCTCGCAGCATCGCAACCGGGCGCAGGCGATGGCGATGATGCGAGCGCGCTTGTACGAGCAC
>CBDHEC010000056.1:0-169571 GCA_965261975.1 Alphaproteobacteria bacterium | reverse complement strand
GCGCACGGATTCGGCGGTGCCGATGCAGTACAGGCCGGACGACAGCATCGATCCGATCACATCGGCCTCGTCGAGCTTCCGTCGGCCCATGGCGGCGTAGAAGTTCTTCCAGATGTCGAAGTCATGGGCCATCACGGCGTCGACCGCGGCGTCATAACTTTCCGCGATCTGCAGCCAGCGCACGATGTTCTGGTTCTGACCCGGCAGCCAGTTGAAGCCATTCGCGGCCGCCGTTTCGGCATACTGCTTGCCGAGCGGAGCTGCGGTGTTGATATCGGTGAAGTAGGTCGGGATGAATCCCATCCGCGCGTTGTAGTCGATTGTCTCGGGGCTGCCGCTGCCCGATACGAAGACCGGCGGATGCGGGTCCTGATAGAGCGACGGGCACACGCTGACATTGACGACATTGTTGTTCTCGTCGACCTCGTCGAGCGCACCCAGGCGCTGGGTCACACCGACCTGGGCCAGCTGCCAGTCATCCACACCGGTGTCACCCGGATAGGGAATCTGCCAGGCGCTGCCCTTGTGATTCATCGAATCCTGGGTCCAGGCCTTGAGCACGATATCGATGTTCTCCTCGAACACGTCGCGATTGTGCTGGTCGTTCTTGACGTCCTTGTCGGAAATCGTGAACCCGCTCTGCGCGAAACCGGCGCCGACGGCCGTCTGGTTGTTCTTGGCCGCCGTCGGCGATTTGGTCGAGGTGGTGCCGTAGTGCTGGCCGAACACGTTGGTCCAGCGGCTCTGATACCCGCGCGCAAAACCGACAAAGCTGCGGCCCTGGGACAGGTGATCGATGATCGCCGTCTCCTCGGCCACGCGGATCGGGTTCTGGATGCTCATCACATAGCCGAGCTGACCAACCCGGACATTCTTCGTGATCGCGGCCCAGTAGGCGTCCATGATCGCCGGGGCCGGGCCGACCTCATAGCCTTCCGACCAGAAGTGATGCTCAATCGTGGCCACACCCCAGAAGTTGAGATTGTCCGCTGCCATGATGACTTCATGCCAACCCTGGACAGTCTCCTGGTAGCGTTCCTTGTTGCGACCGATCGGGCGCAGTTTCTCGCGTTCTTCTTCGCTTTCGGCGTGAATAACCGGATAGGTCTGCAGAATCGGTTTAACCATCGGGGCCTCCCAGGCGGTCGTCATGTTTGTGAATTGCTTCGGTTTTAGCGATTCACTGGTCCAATCACAAATTATGTGAGCTAATGATATCCATATTTTCAATTTATACTAAAAGACCCGTCCAAGCTGATTTGTGCGCATGGCATGATGCCGCGTCGTTCGTCATAATCCCGGAATCGAGGCCGCACATCGCCGGCACTTAAACAAGGCCTTGCGCACATCATGGCGTCAACGATGGACCTATTCAAACGAGCCGAAGATCTCGTGCGCGCCGGCCGTCACGATGCGGCGATTTCGGCATACCGGAAAATCCTCAAGAAGGACCCCGCCGACATTCGCGCGAAGTACCGGATCGCAGTGGTCAATCTGATGGTCGGGCGGTTTGCCAATGGCGAAAAGTTGCTGCGCGAGTGCCTCAAGACCCAACCCGACAACGCCGATATCCTGTTCAGCCTTGGGCGCGCCTGCCATGCACAGGGGCGGCATGGCGATGCGATCGAAGCCCTGACCAGGGCCACCGCCATCGCCCCTGGACGCACCGACATCAAGTCGGCGCTCGGCGATGCGTATTTCCTGTCCGACAAGCTTGAACGCGCCTTCGAGATATATCGGGAGGCCATCGCGCTCAAGCCGGACGACGTGCGGACCCGCATGAACTTCGCGACGATCCTCAGCCGGTCGGGAAAACGCCCCGAGGCCGTGGAACTCATGCGCCCGGCCTATGTCGCCGCCAGCGAAGAACCCGGGATCGCGAAGATATTCGCTCAGACCCTGAGTGCCGATGGCGCTACCGAGGAGGCCCTCGAGGTCATCGACAAGGTCATCGCCAGGGCGCCCGACGACATCGGTGCGATCGCCGGCAAGGCAACGATCCTCGACCGCGCCGGAGAGAACCGTGCGGCGGGGGAACTGCTGCTGCCACAGCTTGATACGCACAACAAATCCGCGCAGTTCGCGCATGCGTGTGGCCAGGTAGCCCTGAACCAGAGCGATGATACCTTGCCGCTCGATCGCGTGGTGAGCCTGATCGAGGCCTGCGTCGGCGACGACATGGCGAACAGCTTCGAACGGCACGGCCTGTTGTTCACCCTCTCCGGATTGCTGGACAAGCTGGGGGAATTCGCCCGTGCGTTCGAATACTGCCAGGCCGCGAACGCCGCGCTGCCGTCCACCTACGACCCCGCCGAGGTCGACGCACGGTTCGACGCCTATCAAACAACGTTCGACGCCGGAAATCTGCCGAACCTCGCGCGGGCCGGCACACGCACGGAACGGCCGTTGTTCATTCTCGGTATGCCCCGTTCGGGCACGACATTGGTCGAGCAGATCCTCGACAGCCACCCCGATGTCGCCGGCGGCGGCGAGTTACCGGACATCCAGTTCGCAACCCGCGAAATCACCGGGTACCCCGCAGCGCTGCAAGAGATATCCGCAGCTTCACTCGATGACGTCGCCGCAGCTTTTCTCGAAACTCTGCAGGGCGTCTCGGCCGACACGCGCTACGTCACCGACAAGATGCCAATCAACTTCGAGCATCTGGGATTCATCTGGCAGATGTTCCCCGATGCCCGGATCATCCATTGCCGCCGTCATCCCCTCGACATTTCGCTTTCCTGCCTGTTCCGGAACTTTCAGAACGAGAACAGTTTTGCCCGGGACATCGACAGCATCGCCCACTATTTCCGGCACTATGACCGTCTCATGGAGTTCTGGGGCCGGACACTCGACCTGCCGCGTTTCGATCTGCGCTACGACGACCTGATCGCGGATCCGCAGAAAACTGTCGCGGCATTGCTCGAGTTCTGCGACCTGCCATGGGACGACGCCTGCCTCGCATTCGACAAGAACAAGCGATTCATCAAGACGGCGAGCTACGCCCAGGTGCGCCGGCCGATCAACAAGTCTGGCCTCGGGCGGCACCTGAAATACGCAGATCAACTCGTCCCGCTGGCCGAAGAACTGGCAGACGAAATTGCCCGCTATGAAGCCGGCAACCAGTCACCGGCCCCGCGCTAGTTGCCGAAGCGCTCCTTGATCGCCCCGAACGCCGCGCGCAGCCCCTGGGCCTCACCACCGGTCGGGCGACCGGGTGAATTGCCTGTGTTCCACGCCATGATGTCGAAATGGGCCCACGGCACATCGTCATCGACGAACTCCTGCAGGAACAACGCCGCGGTAATGGCGCCCCCGAACGGCCCGTCACTGGCACTCGAAACATCCGCCACCTTGCTGTCGAGAAGCTTGCGATAGGGCCGATGCAGCGGCAGACGCCACATGGGATCGGACGCGGCCGCACCATGTTTTTCCAAATCCGCATAAAGCTTGTCGTCATTCGCGAACACCGCTGCCAGCCCGGTGCCCACGGCGACCCGCGCCGCGCCCGTCAGGGTTGAGAAATCCAGCAACATGTCGGGCTTCTCCCGGCATGCCTCGGCCAGGCAATCACCCATCACCAGGCGCCCTTCCGCATCGGTGTTTGCGTTCTCGACCGTGATGCCCTTGCGGGTCTGCAATACATCCCAGGGTCGATAAGCATTCCCCGCGACGGCGTTCTCCACGGCGCCGATCAACACACGCAGCCGCACGGGGAGTTTCGCCGCCATGATCAACTGCGCGAGCGCCAGCGCATGGGCAGCTCCACCCATATCCTTTTTCATGCGAAGCATGCCCGCCGCCGGCTTGAGGTCGAGCCCGCCGGTATCGAAACAGACACCCTTGCCCACGAGGGTCACCCGGGGACCCTTCGTGCCCCAGCGCATGTCGATCAGCCGTGGCGCATCGTCGGAAGCCCGCCCGACCGTATGGATCATCGGGTAGTTTGCCCCCAGCAGCGCATCGCCGGCGATCACACGCGTCCGCGCCTTGTATTTCCGGCCGACCTTTCGCGCCTCGGAGGTCAGCTCGGATGGCCCAAGGTCCTCGGCGGGCGTGTTGATCAGGTCACGCAACAAGGTGGTCGCGTCGAGCATCTGGCGAATGGCAGCAGAGTCCGCGCCCGCGGGCCACACGAGATCGGGACGGGTGATCCGCGCAGTGCGATAGCGGGTGAACTCGTACGCGGCGAGGCCCCAGCCGAGCGCGGCGTCGTTCGCCATGGCCCTGGAAAGGCGCCCGGCAACCTTGTAGCTGCCTTTGGGGAGTCGCGCGGCCAGCGTCGACCAGGACCACATATCCGTGTCCTCACCGGTGACGAACACAGCGCCTTGCATCCCGCCTTTCTGGTTCGGCAGCATGGCCCAGCTGCCTGGCCGTCCGGAAAACCCTGTCTGCTCAAGCCAGCCGCGTTGCGCCGCCGTCAGACCCTTGCGCCAGGCATTGAGACGGTGGCCGTCAAGCACTGTCAGGGTGAGCGTATCCTTGCGCGGCCGGGAAATCAGGTTGTGGGGCACGGCTTGATCCTCATCGATGCGAATGACTGTTGTGTTCGACTTTGCCTGAGCCGCCGGGGCGTATCAACGCAGCCGGTGACGGATTTGCTTCAATATTTCGAGCGAAGACACTAGGCTCCCGCGTCAAACGAATACGGACACGAAAAATGGCCCTGACTGACAATGACCTGATTGGCGCCTGGACCCTCGACGAGATGTACGCCGAGAGCGAAGACGGCACGCGCAGCCACCCGATGGGCCGCGATGCCGGCGGGATGATCATGTACACCCCCGACGGATACATGTCGGCAATCACCCATTTCGCAGATCGGTTCTTGCCGGCCGACCGGCCCAGCGACGAAGAGCGCGCGGAAGCCTTCTCAAGTTATTTCAACTATTCCGGCACCTGGAGCCTCGAGGACGACACGGTCACCCACACGCTCCAGCATGCGCTGGACCCGAACATGGTCGGCATGTCGTTGTCTCGTGACATTACGAAAGACGGCCAGAGAATGGTTTTCTCCGGCCTCGGCCCGGACGGTACAACCCGCCAGTTCATCATCTGGAAACGCCCGAGTTAACGCACAAAACTTGTGAAAATCGGTTGATTGACCGTTCCGAATGCGGCCAATAGGCTCGCGCTCACACAATGAAGACAGGGAAGAGATATCTCAGATGATCGAATTTTACACTTTCTTCACGCCAAACGGCCGCAAGGTCGCGATCATGCTCGAGGAAACGGGAATCGAGTACAACACCCACACGATCCATATCGGCAAGGACGAGCAGTTCGACCCCGAGTTTCTGAAGATCAGCCCGAACAACAAAATTCCGGCGATCGTCGACCGTGACAACAACGACTATTCGTTGTTCGAGACGGGTGCGATCCTGCTGTATCTCGCCGAGAAAACCGGCCAGTTTCTGAACACCAGCGATCGCGATGCCTATTGGCGCACGATGGAATGGCTGATGTGGCAGATGGGTGGCTATGGCCCGATCCTCGGTCAGGTCCATCACTTCACGAAATACAACCCCGACGCCTCCGAGTATGCCCGCAAGCGCTACGAGGATGAGGCGCGACGCCTGTACGGCGTGCTCGACAAGCGCCTCGAGGGCCGCGATTTCATCGTCGACGAATATTCCATTGCCGACATGGCATGTTGGCCCTGGGCCGCGCGCCACAACTGGCAGGAAATCGATCTGAACGAGTATCCGAACGTGCGCCGTTGGTACATGACCATGCTGGACCGTCCGGCCGTGCAACGTGCCTGGAATGTTCCGGAGAACGATCAGCCCCTGCCGATCCCCGAGTAGAGGCACACGGCATCCCGAAACGAAACCGGCGCCCCCTGGGCGCCGGTTTTGCATTCATGGCCTGTCGTCAGGTCCCCTGCCCCCAGGGGTTTCCATGGATACCGCACTCGGTCTTGTCCAAGCCGGCCCAACGGCCCGCGCGCGGGTCTTCGCCTGCCGCGACCGGGCGGGTGCAGGGATGGCAGCCGATCGACAGATAGCCGAACTCCCACAACGGGTGACGCGGCAGATTATGGCGTTCGAAATAGGCCTCCACGTCCTCGGGGGACCAGCCTGCCAGCGGGTTGATCTTCACGCGCTTATTCTCGACTTCGACGACGGGCAAGGTGACACGTCGCCCGCCCTGGAATCGCTTGCGACCCGTGATCCAGGCGTCGAACCCCTCGAGCGACCGCTCCATCGGCATGACCTTGCGCAGCCGGCAACAGGCTTCGGGGTCGGACTTCCACAACATGCCGTCCGGATCGGCCTTCGCGATCTCACGTTCATCGGGATGCTGGATCCGGACATTGCTGAGCCCGAGGCGATCGGAGAGATCCTGCTGATACTGGAGGGTTTGGGCAAAGAGTTGCCCGGAATCGAGAAAGACCACCGGGGTCGCCGGATCGATCGCGGCAATCATGTGCAAAACGACAGCCGACTCTGCGCCGAAGGATGAAAGTGCGGCAACGCGAAACGGGAAGACCTCCTCGATCGCCGCCCGCAACACCTTGTCGCCAGCGCCGTCCGGCACCAGGTTCATCAGCCGCGCGGCGCGCATTTGCGCCGCGTTATGTGATTGCGAAGGGGCCTCGAAATCGCCGCGCATGACCTTATCCGCTCGTCCCGTTAGAGAACGCGCGCGACGGGTGATTTCGCGTCGCCGCCGCCGACTGGCGGCCATCCGTGGCCGCCTGGTAAACGATGTCGATCTCGTCGAATGCCTTGAGCGCCTCGGCCGCTTCCGTGCCGCCTTCATACTCGAAACTATCGAACCCGCACCGCTCGAGGAACGCCAGTTGATCGCGCAGAATATTGCCAACCGCGCGCAATTCCCCGGTAAAGCCGAACCGTTCGCGCAGCAGGCGTGCGGTCGAATAACCCCGGCCATCCTTGAACTGATTGAACGGCACGGCAATGAGGTCGAGCCGATCGATATCCACGGCGAGGCTGTCGGCGGCGGTGTCGACTTCGAGCCGCACGCCGATCGGCGCATTGCGGCCGGACAGCTGCTCGCGTTCGGTCCACCACCGTTCGAGCGATACGATCGCCCCACCCTCGGACGGGACGGGGCTGCCGTCCTCGATATACTGCCAGCTGTCCTCAGACAGTTCGCGATCCCTAATTAACGCCATAGAGGGCCTCCTTGAACGGATCGGCACCGAGCCGACGATAGGTGTCGAGAAAACGTTCGCCGTCGCTCCGCACGGCCAGATAGGCATCGACCAGCGTCTCGATCGCATTGACCACCTTGTCATAGGGGAAGGCCGGCCCGACGATATCGCCGAGGCTTGCATCCTCTGCGCCGCTACCGCCGAGGGTTATCTGGTAATACTCCTCGCCCTTCCGATCGACGCCGAGAATGCCGATATGGCCCACATGGTGGTGGCCGCAGGCATTGATGCAGCCGGAAATCTTGAGCTTCAATTCGCCGATATCATGCTGCCGGTCGAGGTCCGCAAAACGCTCGCTGATCTCTTGTGCCAGCGGGATCGAACGGGCATTGGCCAGCGCACAGTAATCCATTCCCGGGCAGGCGATCATATCGCTGACCAGGCCCAAATTCGGGGTGTGCAGGTCATAGGCCTTCAGGGTCTGCCAGACCGCATACAGCTCATCCCGGCGGACATGCGGCAGCACCAGGTTTTGCTCATGGGTGACACGGATTTCCGAGAAACTAAACCGCTCGGCAAGCGCCGCGATCGCATCCATCTGCTCCGCCGTCGCATCGCCGGGCACACCGCCGATGGGTTTGAGCGAGATATTGGCGATGGCATATCCGTCGGCCTTGTGCGGCGCGACGTTGGTGTCGACCCACTGGGCGAATGCCGCATCCTCGGCGACGTGACGCGCGAGCGTTTTGGCCGCATCACCAGCCTTGTCGTAGAGCGGCGGATTGAAGAAGGCCGCGATACGCTCGCGCTCGCCGGCCGGCAAATCTACCGCGGTGTCACGGATCTGTTCCCACTCGCGCTCGACCATCTCGGTAAACTTCTCGACCCCGGTCTCATGAACCAGAATCTTGACCCGCGCCTTGTACATGTTGTCGCGACGGCCAAGCTGGTTGTAGACCCGCAAAACCGCCTCCAGATAGGAGAGCAGGTGGCGCTCGGGCAGGAAATCACGAATGGTCGGGCCGACCATCGGGGTCCGACCCAGGCCACCGCCCACGATCACTTCGAAGCCAAGCTCACCGGCCCCGTCGCGTTTCGCGATCAGGCCGATGTCATGGACCTTCACCGCAGCACGATCCGTATCGGCGCCGGTGACCGCGATCTTGAACTTGCGCGGCAGGAACGTGAACTCGGGATGCAATGTGGACCATTGGCGAATGATCTCGGCGTGAATGCGCGGGTCGATCACCTCGTCCGCAGCGACACCGGCAAACTGGTCGGCGGTAACGTTGCGGATGCAATTGCCGCTGGTCTGCAGCGCGTGCATCTGCACGCTGGCGAGCTCCGCGAGCAGATCGGGAAGCTCTTCGAGCTTCGGCCAGTTGTACTGCAGATTCTGGCGCGTGGTGAAATGGCCGTAGCCGCGGTCATATTTGCGCGCGATCCAGGCGAGCTTGCGCAGCTGTTCGGCCGACAGGGTGCCATAGGGGATCGCCACGCGCAGCATGTAGGCATGCAGCTGAAGGTAAACGCCGTTCATCAGGCGAAGCGGTTTGAATTCATCTTCGCTCAGCTCGCCCGCGATGCGCCGGCGGACCTGATCGCGAAACTGATTAACCCGCTGATCAACCATGGTCTGGTCGATTTCATCGTAGATATACATGCGTCTGTTTCCCCTAAACGCCCGCCTCGGGCACGTAACTTTGCTTGCTCAGATCGGGCCGGACACTGGGTCCGGTCGCGCGAATGAATTCCCGGTACTTGATGGGGCGGACCTCGCCGTCCACTTCGGCCACGTCGATCAGGTACGGGTCGATGACGAGCCGGTCCTGCTCGGCCTGTTTTGCCTCCCGGAGCAACGCCTCCGCCGCGGCTTCATCCGCCGCAATGACGCTGCCGGAAATCAGCTCGGACCAGCTGTTGTCCGCGGTGAGATAGACGACAATCCCGTCGCCCAGCCGATTTGCCGAAATCACTTGCTGTGTCATGTGTTCTTTCTCCTAGACGGCCTGGCTATTCGGGATAGTTGCCGTGTTGAGTGCGAGTTCACGCGCGGCGTCGGCCAGCGCCGCCACCTCGCCGATAACGATCAGCGCGGGCGCACCCACCTGCGCGCGACGGACCAGAGACAAAACGCTCTCCAGGGTCCCGACAAGGACCCGCTCGTCCGGGCGCGTGCCGTTCTCGACAATGGCGATCGGCGTGTCGGGTGCGCGGCCATGTTCCATGAGTTGCGCGGCAAGGCTGCCGGCCCGGGATACACCCATGTAGACGACCAGGGTGTGACGCGAACCGGACAGGGCTGCCCAGTCGACATCAGGATCTCCATCCACGCCGTGGCCGGTCACGAAGGTCACGGCAGATGCGTGATCACGATGGGTGAGCGGAAGCCCCGCCGAAGCCGCGCAACCGGTCGCTGCCGTAATGCCCGGGATGACCGCAGCACTAATGCCTGCCGCGCGCAGACGCTCGAGCTCCTCCCCGCCGCGTCCGAACACGAACGGGTCGCCGCCCTTCAGGCGTACGACGCGGCGCCCGGCACGGGCGTGCGCGACCAGAAGATCGTTGATCTGATCCTGGGGTACAGAGTGATTGGAGCGCGCCTTGCCGACATAGATGCGGTCGGCGTCGCGACGCACCAGATCGAGAATCCCGTCGCCGATGAGACGGTCATAGACAACGAGGTCGGCGTCCTGCATCGCCCGCAGGGCTTTGACCGTAAGCAGTTCCGGATCACCGGGACCCGCACCGACGATATCGACATGACCCGCCGCGGGCGCGTCGGCCTGGCGGCGGTTGATACGTGAGAGCATCGCCTCACGTGCGGCCGGCTCGCGGCCCGCCAGCACATCACGCGCGATGGGACCGTCGATGATGGTCTCCCAAAGCCGCCGGCGGGAATCAAAACTATCGAACTTCGCCTTTACAGCCCCACGGAAGCTATCGAGGAAACGCGCCAGCCGCCCGAGATTGGCGGGTAACAACGTTTCAATCTGCTCGCGCAGTCGCCGGGCCAGGACCGGCGACGTGCCATTCGTCGAGATACCGATGGTGACCGGCGAACGATCGACGATCGAGGGAACAATGAAAGATGACAAGGCGGGACGGTCGACGATGTTGACCGGGATTGCCGCCTCGCGTGCGGCGGCAGCGACCTCTTCGTCTGTATCGCAATCACCCGTCGCTCCGATCGCGAGTGTCATACCCGTCACATCGGCGGGATCGAACTTGCGGTGGTCCCATCGAACACGCCCCGCTTCGGCCCAATCCGCAATCGCCTTCAGCCCGGAGGGTGCGACGATGCGGATATCTGCACCCGCCGCGAGAAGCAGGCGCGCCTTCGCAACAGCAGCCTCGCCGGCACCGACCAACAAAACCGGACGAGCGTGGAGACGAAAGAAGAGCGGCAGATTTTCCATAATTACACACTTGGTTTTTGTGTATTAAAATATTAAACATATAACTACGTCATTAATTCTCTGAGTCCAGTTTATTATCGTAAAAATGGCGATTGTCGGCGGAAACAAAGGCGTTCCGCCTTGTCACAAGTTGATGCATGGATACCGCGGGTGACCCGGCCAACTCACAAATCTGTGGTTGGTTATCCCGGCCAACCCATCCCACCTGTCCTCCATGAGGAAAAATCCGACGACGCAAAATCTGAAACCCCGCCGGTCACTGGTTCTTGGCGTGGCCGTCATCTCCCTCCTGGCACTGGGTGCTTGCGCGGGTGCCGGCACCAAAGACGGCGGCGAAACCCAGCTTGATCTGCGGCACTTCGATCGCGGGCTTCAAGACACGATCGGCGGCGAATAACCGCCGAAGTGCAGCGTGACTTGACGCCCCCCGGCCCGGCTGCTGCACATCTCGGTGCCAGCCATTCACGGGGGATACGCCATGGCATTCGAGACCACACAGCTCGGAAACGACGTTGACGCGATCGCGCCGGACGGGTCGGAGATTCGCCTGTTGGGCGCGCGGCCGGGCGGCACCTTCGCCCACTGCACCCTGCCGGTCGGCGCAACCTCGCTGGCGGTGCGCCATCGCACGGTCGAGGAGATCTGGTATGTCCTGTCGGGGTCCGGGGAAGTCTGGCGGGCCCGGGACGGCCATGAAGAGGTAACCCCCGTCATGGCCGGCACCGCGCTGACCATCCCGCTGGGCACGCATTTCCAGTTCCGCACCATGGGTGACGAGCCCCTGCGCTTCGTGCTGACGACCATGCCCCCCTGGCCGGGTGAGGCCGAGGCGGTGCGGGTGGATGACCACTGGCCGACCGAGGCTTGAGCGGCAATTGAACCCCTCGCCGGGTTGCGCCTAAGCTGGCGTGCGAGACACTTCAAACGAGGAACGACAGATGAAATTCTATGACTGTTCGACCGCGCCGAGTCCGCGGCTGGTGCGCATGTTCATCGCCGAGAAAGGCCTGACCGATGCGATCGAGACGGTCGAGGTGAATCTGGGAGAGCAGGAACAGATGGGCGAGGCGTTCCGCGCCATCAACCCGTTCTGCACGGTCCCCGTGCTGGAGACGGACGACGGACAGCGATTCACCACCACCCAGGGAAGCTGGCGCTATCTGGAAGAAACCCATCCGACGCCCGTGCTCCTGGGTCGTGACGCCGCCGAGAAAGCGGCCATCGCCGATTGGGCCTGGCGGGCGGAACAGGAGGGCTTCCTGGCCGTCGGCGAAGGCTTGCGCAACGCGGCCAAGCGCCTGGCCGACCGGGCGCTTACCGGGCCGCACAATTACGCGCAGATCCCCGAACTGGCCGAGCGCGGCAAGCGCCGGGCAACGCATTTCTTCGAACTGCTCGACGCGACCCTCGCCGACCGCGATTATTTGGCCGGAGACGCCTTCACGGCGGCCGACATCATGGCTTTCGTCGCCGTCGAGTTCGCGGGCTGGCTGAAACTGACCTTGCCGGAAGACGCTGCCAACGCCCAGCGCTGGTTCGACGCGGTCAAGGCACGCCCCAGCGCCGCAGTGTAGCGCCACGCTCAAATTCTTCTCGACACGCAGCCAACGGAACCTATTTGATATCGGCAACCAGACAACATCCGCGAAAAGGGCCCGTCTCATGACGCAACCCGCCTACGACACGCAAAACCTCCCCTTCGTCGAAGCCTCAATGAACTATGTGGTCGACAATGGCATCAAGCCGGTCACCTATATCTCGCCCTATGGCGAATCCAACAAGCGCGACGAGACCCCGGACCATCGCACGGTGCCGGTCTATGACGCGCGCGCCGTGGCCGAAGAGCTGACCCTCGACACAAACGGGTTTGAATTTCACAACCGGCCGACAGCGGTCACCGATTTCCTGGACAAGAGCCAGGTCGAGACGGTCTACAACCCCGAGGTCGAGCGGATCGTCGCCGAGGCGACAGGCGCATCACGGGTCATCGTGTTCGACCACACCCTGCGGGTCGCCGATGAAGAGACGCGGACCACCAAAAAACTGCGCGAGCCCGTGCGGGTCGTCCATAACGACTACACCGACAAGTCCGGGCCCCAGCGGGTACGCGACCTGTTGCCGCCCGACGAGGCCGAGGCCGCGCTCAAGAAGCGCTATGTCTATGTGAATGTCTGGCGTTCGATCAGCGGCGCGGTCGAGGAAGCCCCGCTCGGTATCTGCGACGCCCAGTCGATCGCCGAGGGCGACATGATCCTGATGGACCTGAAATATGACGACCGGGTCGGCGAGATCCACCGCACAAAATACAACCCGGACCACCGCTGGGTGTATTTCCCGCGCATGGAGCCCGACGAGCTGATCCTGCTCAAATGCTACGACACGATGACCGACCGGGCCCGCTGGACGGCACACACTGCCTTCGACGACCCGACGAGCCCGGCCGACGCAGCACCGCGCCAGTCGATCGAGACCCGGACCATCGCGTTCTACGACTGAGGCATCGGGGAATCACCGCACGACAACAGAAACGATCCAGGAGCCGAATATGCCCAAGCTTTCCGGGAAATGCCTGTGCGGCGAAATAAGCTTCAGCGCTGATGCGGAAATCATGCTGGCCTGCCCCTGATCATGGGTCCAGTCACTGTGAGAGGGTCCGGACGGTTTGAGGGTAGTTCGATCTGGCCATTGGCGGCAAGACCGTGACTGGCGCGGGTGGCCTGTAGCCGAGCGAACTGTGCGGCCTGACGGTGTTGTAGTGCTGGCGCCAGCGTTCGATGAGCACCGTCGCCTCCTGTAGCGTGTAGAAGATCTCGCCGTTGAGCAGCTCGTCGCGCAGCTTGCCATTGAAGCTCTCGTTGTAGCCGTTCTCCCAGGGCGACCCGGGTTCGATGAACAGCGTCTTCACGCCAAGCCTCGGCAGCCAATCGCGCACGGCGATGGCAGTGAACTCACTGCCGTTGTCCGAGCGGATGTGATCCGGCGGCCCATGCCGCGTGAACAGCTCGGCCAGCACCTGCAGCACATCGTCGTGACGCAGGCGGCGGGCAACCTCGATGGCCAGGCACTGGCGGGTGTACTCGTCGATCACCGTCAGCATCCGGATAGCACGGCCGTCATGCGTGCGATCCTGGACGAAGTCGTAGGCCCAGACATGGTTCGGCCAGCTCGGCCTGAGCCGAACACACGACCCGTCATTGAGCCACAACCGCCCGCGTTTGGGCTGTTTTGAGGGCACCTTCAGCCCCTCACGCCGCCAGATACGCCACACCCGTTTGACGTTGACGTGCCACCCCTGGGCACGCAGCAGCGCCGCGACCCGGCGATAGCCGTAACGGCCATATTTGGATGCCAGATCAACAATCGCAGCCGTCAGGGCGTCTTCATCGTCACGACGGACCGCTGTGCGGCGCTGCGTCGAGCGGTGTTGGCCAATCACACGACAGGCACGGCGTTCCGATACATCGAACCGGCTCTGCACGTGATCGACCGCGGCACGACGGCGTGCGGGGCTTAGAAGTTTCCCTCCGCAACCTCTTTCAGGATCAGCTTGTCCAGCGTCAGATCAGAGACCGCCCGCCGAAGCCGCGCGTTCTCCTTCTCCAGTTCCTTCAGACGCTTCGCCTGGTCCACTCGCAATCCGCCATACTCGCGACGCCAGCGGTAATAACTCTGCTCCGAGATACTCAGACCTCGGCAGATCACGCCGACCGTCTCGCCCTGCGACAGGCGCACCTCGGCCTCCCGCAGCATCCCGATAATCTGTTCTGGGGTGTATCGCTTCCGGCTCATCGTCTCCTCCTCCTCGAGGTTCAGGTTAGCCGGACTCTCTCAATTTCCCTGGACCGAATTCAGGGGAGCAGGTCACGGGATCCTCCTGACAATTGTCGAGCGCATAGAAGTTCTAAGCGAGGCTATCAATATCCATATTCATCCCGATCGGATAAACGCTATCGATCTGGTTGGTAGCAATCCCGAGGAACGCTCATCATCAGACGCCGACGATGGGGACTGCATCGTGCTGTCTGTGCCAACCTGCTTCAAACGCGCTGGCATGGAAGCCCGGCTGTTGATTCAGAAAGAAGACAGCGGCGCTCGGCGCAAGCCCGATCATAGCCTCCATCGGGTTCTCGCTCAGGCCCACAATTATCGTGAGTTACTGTTGCAGGGAGGCGGAAAGTCCATGTCTGAACTTGCTGCCGAAGTGGGCGTCGGAAGCTCCTACTTCACCAGAATCTTACGGCTCAGCTTTCTCAGTCCTGATATCGTCACCACGCTCCTAAACGACCGTTACCCACTAGAATTGACCGCAAAGCAGCTCGCCAACGGAACGCAGCTTCCGGTGGATTGGGAAGAACAGCGTAGGTTGCTCGGAATTACGTAGTCACCGATTACAGAACCAACTGATTCAGAGTCAGCACTCGTTCTTGCTTCCACCGGTGCAATTTCACGCGCGGACAAAGTACCGCCTGAACATCACCAGTCACAATAGCGTGGGTATCGAACGGCTTACTGCCGCACACCCAAGACTTTGACTCGTAGGGTTCACCATCTCTGCCGCGAGCGTTTGTCGTACCACCAATACAACGCTAAGAGACTTTCGCGCCATTGCGATGCCAATTGGCGCACCAAGTTCGTCTCTGTCGGTGGTTGCATCACGCGCTATCGCGCTAACCCACGGAAGTGACGGACGAATTACGGTGCCTCTGAAGAACAGTAAGTCGTTGGGTGTTTGCGGGAGGTTAAGTGGCGGAGGGAGAGGGATTCGAACCCTCGAAACGGTCGCCCGTTTACACGCTTTCCAAGCGTGCGCCTTCAGCCACTCGGCCACCCCTCCGCGCTGGGACACTGGATAGCCGACCGGACCCACGCTGGCAACCACGGAGCGGTTTCATAAAATTGATCGGGACTAAGGCTTGTGTACGACGCACCGACTGCGGTTAGTATTGTTCAAGAGCCTAAACAAGAAAAACGGAAACGCGGGGCCCGACGGGCCATGATAGTAGGCCGATTAATAGGCTGGATATTTCTGATCGCGGCACTGGCGGTGCTGGCGCGGGACGTGCTCGCGTCCATCGATGCCGGATCGCTGAGCCTGATCGCCGCGGGCGAACTGTGGTTCTCCCTGCACCAGACCAGCCTGCAGGTCGCCGAGCCCGCAATCGCGCGGCACGTTCCCGTGATCGGCCCCTGGCTCTGGCACCCGGTCATCTCGACATTGCTGACCTGGCCCGCCCTGTTCGTGTTCGGTGTGCCGGGGGTGTTGCTGAGCTGGCTGTTCCGCGCACGGCGGCGCAAGACCGGGATGTTTACCTAGAAGCGGGCCCGCCGCCTACTCATCACCCATGCGCAAGGCCTGGATGAACGCCGATTGGGGAATCTCGACATTCCCGTACTGGCGCATCTTCTTCTTGCCCGCCTTTTGCTTCTCCAGAAGCTTGCGTTTGCGCGTGATGTCGCCGCCATAGCATTTCGACGTCACGTCCTTGCGCATCGCGCCGACGGTCTCGCGGGCGATCACCTTGCCACCGATCGCGGCCTGGAGCGCGACCTTGAACAGCTGGCGCGGCACCAGGTCCTTGAGCCGGGTGCACAGATGCCGGCCCCGGCCCTCGGCCTGTTCACGATGAACCACCATGGATAACGCGTCGACGACCTCGCCATTGACCAGGATATCAACCTTCACGAGGTTGCCGTCGCGATAGCCTTCGAGCTCATAGTCGAAGCTGGCATAGCCGCGGCTGATGGATTTGAGCCGGTCGTAGAAATCGAACACCACCTCGTTGAGCGGCAACTTGTATACCGCCATGGCACGCCCGCCCACATAGGTCAGCTCGACCTGCTCGCCGCGGCGTTCGGTGCACAGCTGCAGGACCGCGCCGAGATACTCGTCCGGCACCATGATCGAGGCCTTGATCCAGGGCTCCTCGATGGTCTCGATGCGGGTCACGTCGGGATAGTCGGACGGGTTGTGGAGCACGAGCTCTTCCCCGTCCGTGAGGGTGATGTGATAGACGACCGACGGCGCGGTCGCGATGATCTCCAGGTCGAACTCGCGTTCGAGCCGCTGCTGGATGATCTCCATATGCAGCAGGCCGAGGAAACCGCAGCGAAAGCCCATGCCCAGCGCGGCGGAGCTTTCGGCCTCATATTCGAAGCTGGCGTCGTTCAGGTGCAGGCGTCCCAGCGCCTCGCGCAGATCCTCATACTCGGCCGTGTCGGCAGGATAGAGCGAGGAGAACACGACGGGCACCGAGGGCTTGAAGCCCGGCAGGGGTTCGGCGGCGGGCTTGCGGTCGTCGGTGATCGTGTCGCCCACATTGCAATCGGCCACGGTCTTGATCTGGGCGGTGATGAAACCGATCTCGCCCGGGCCGAGTTCGCCGATCTCCGTGCGGGCCGGCGTAAACACACCCACCCGATCCACGGGATAGGTCCGCCCGTTCGACATCATGCGGATCTTCTGGCCCTTCTTCAGGGTCCCGTGCTTCACCCGCACCAGGGCCACGACACCCAGATAGGGGTCGTACCAGCTATCGACCAGCAACGCCTGCAGGTCCGCATCCGCGTCGCCCTCGGGCGGCGGCATCTTGGTGACGATCGCCTCCAGCACCTCGTCGATCCCGAGGCCGGTTTTCGCGGACATCTCGATCGCCTCGGACGCGTCGAGCCCGATCACGTCCTCGATCTGGGTGCGGATACGCTCGGGCTCCGCGGCCGGCAGGTCGATCTTGTTGAGGACCGGCACCAGCTCCAGGTCGGCGTCGATCGCGAGATAGGCGTTGGCGAGCGTCTGGGCCTCGACCCCCTGGCTGGCGTCGACCACCAGCAGCGCGCCCTCGCACGCGGCGAGCGAGCGGGATACCTCGTAGGAGAAGTCCACATGGCCCGGCGTATCCATCAGGTTCAGGTGATAGGTCTCGCCATCCTTGGCCGTGTATTCCAGGCGCACGGTCTGGGCCTTGATGGTAATGCCGCGCTCGCGCTCGAGCTCCATATTGTCGAGCACCTGCTCCTGCATCTCGCGTTCGGTCAGCCCGCCGCAATCCTGGATCATCCGGTCGGCCAGGGTCGATTTGCCATGGTCAATATGGGCAACGATCGAGAAATTGCGGATATGGGAGAGGTCAGTCATTACGGCTCAGGCTATTAAGAGAACGAAACATGAAATCAGGTTGCTACGGTCGGTTACTCACATACCATCAAAAACGGGGATAAGTCCCAAATACCCCTGTTTTGCGGGATTACACACACTATTTTGTCCACAACTCTTTGTGGATAACTAACGCGGAAACACACCGCCACAAATCCCCTCGGGCGGCCCAAAGCGCCACACCTCGGGTCCTTTCTCTACCTCTGCGGCGCAGTTCGGATCGGCCGTCGCCACGAACGCCAGGTCGCCGTCGGTCAACACGTAAGACACAACGACGTCCTCTTCGCGCTCGGTCACGAACGACCAAGCGCCGCGCGGTGCCAACCGATTGGATAGATGGATGTTCTCGACCCATCTGTCCAGCGCGAAGTCGCGGGTACGGCCGGCAAGCGCATGATCGAAGAAGCTCGAGAGCTCGCCATAGAACCGGTTGTACTGGCGCTCGTCGATCCAGCGCCGCCCGATCCGCCCGGTGATCTTGGCCACCTGCCCGTCGCGGGCCGACACGGCGACGGTCAACGCGTTCCGCGCGCTCCCGCCGATCGGGCTGACAGCAACATACTCCGCGCGCGCGCCGCCGGCCCAGCTGACTTCCCATGAAACATCGCGCCCGGCCGCATATTCGTTAAGTTCCTCGATCGAGACACCAAAATCTGCCCGCGGCGAAGGCCGGGGCGTCGCAGCCTCGGTGCCGTTTTTCGCGGCGGGCTTGTCCGAAAGAACCTCGAACGACAGTTCCGCACAGGCGCTCAGCAGCAGCGCGGCAAAGGTCAGGGCCAGCAATCTGGTGGGAAGGCGCGCGTCGGAATCTGAAATCATCTCGTCCGCCTCATGAAACGACCCGACGGAGACCGCCAAAACAACCGATTTACCCCCGCAAACTTCCGCCGGTCGCCTTCTCGACAGCCGCGACGATCTTCGCCGCGATCTTGTCGATCTCGTCATCGGTCAGGGTCGCGTCGACGGGCTGCAGGGTGACCTGAATGGCGAGCGACTTCTTGCCGTCTTCGATATTCTTGCCGTCATAGATGTCGAACAGTTCAACGCCGGAAATCAGGTCGCGTTCGGCACCGCGCGCGGCGCGGATAACATTGCCGGCCTCGACGTCCGTATAGACCATGAAGGCGAAGTCGCGGCGGACCGGTTGCAGCGCCGAAAGATGCAGCGGCGGACGGGCCGCGCTCTTGTCCTTGCGCTCGGGCAGCGCGTCGAGGAACAGCTCGAATCCGATCGCGGGGCCGCGCACGTCGAGCTTGCGGAGCACGCCGGGGTGAATCTCGCCGAACCATGCCAGCACATTCTTGCCCAGGCGCAACCCGCCCGAACGGCCCGGGTGATACCAGGAAGGCGCGTCGCGGCTGACCTGAAGATTGGCGGTCGGCGCGCCGGCGGCATCGAGCCCGGCCAGCGCATCGGCCTTGGCGTCCAGCGCATCGGCGCCGCGCGCCTGTCCCGACCAGTGGGCCGGGTGGGCATTGCCATGGCGCACGCCGGCGGCGACCAGAAGCTGGCCGTCGGGGCTGGCGTCGCGATAGGCAGGCCCGAGCTCGAACAGGCCGAGATCGGCGAAGCCACGGTCGGCGTTGCGGCCGGCGGCGAGCAACAGATTGCCGAGGATCGAGGGCCGCATCGCATCGAGCTCGCTGGAGATCGGGTTGGCCAGCATCAGGCCGTCCATCATGTCGGCGTCGTCTGCGAAAAGCTCGGCATGGGCGCGGCCCATGAAGGACCAGGTCACCGCCTCGTCGAGGCCCTGGGCGGCGAGCGCCCGGCGCACCCGGCTGGTGCGCAGCTGTGCCGGCGTGATCGCGGCGGATGGCAGCGCCGTGTCGCGATCGAGCGAGACCGGTGCGATCTCATCGAAACCGTGAATGCGGGTGATTTCCTCGACCAGGTCCGGCTCGCCATGCACGTCCGGCCGCCAGGGCGGCACGCCGGCGGTAATGACATCGCCGCTGGTCTCCGTTTCAAAACCCAGCCCATCGAGAATCTCGGCCTGGCGCGCGGGCGGAATGTCCACGCCCCCCAGGGTCGCGACCCGGTCGGTGCGTAGTTCGATATCCTGTTTCCAGTCCGGCATCGCCCCGGCGGTGACATGCCCGCTGGTCTCGCCGCCGCAGAATTCGAGGATCAAGCGGGTGGCGACATCCGCCCCCCAGTTCGCGGATTCCGGATCCACGCCGCGCTCGAACCGGTAGCGCGCATCGGAATCGATCTGCAGCTTGCGGCCGGTGGTCGCGACTGAAATCGGGTCAAACAGCGCCACCTCGAGGAACACGTCGGTGGTCTCCTCGGTGCAGCTTGAATCGAGCCCGCCCATGACACCGGCGGCCGCCTCGGCCTTGTCGCCGTCGCCGATCACGGTCATCTCGCTGTCCAGCGTGTATTCCCGCTCGACCAGCGACATGAAGGTCTCGCCGTCGCGCGCCCGGCGCATGGTGAGCGTGTTGCCGCTCAGCTTGCCCGCATCGAATACATGCAGCGGCCGGCCCAGATCGATCGACACATAGTTGGTGACATCGACCAGCGCCGAGATCGGCCGCAGGCCGATGGCGCGCAGCCGGTCCTGCACCCATTGGGGCGACGGCCGGTTGGTGACGCCACGGAAATGCCGCCCGACCACGTAGGAACATGCGTTGCCGTCGTCGGCGATCGCCCAGGAGACCGGGCTGTCATAACTGCCCGCGACGGGTGCGGCCGCATCAAACGGCTTGAGGGTACCGAGCCCCGCGGCGGCCAGGTCGCGGGCGATGCCGCGTACGCCGGTGCAGTCGGGGCGGTTGGGGGTCAGCTCGATGTCGATCACCGGATCGTCGAGGCCGAGAACGCCGGCGAACGGTTCGCCCAGGGGCGCATCTTCGGGCAGCTCGATAATCCCGTCATGTTCGTCGGACAGGCCCATCTCGCGCTCGGACACCAGCATGCCGTTGGATTCGACGCCGCGGATCTTGGTCTTCTTCAGCTCGACATCGATACCCGGCACATAGGTGCCCGCCGGTGCGAACACGCCCTTCATGCCGGCGCGCGCGTTGGGCGCGCCGCACACGACCTGGACCTGCTCTTCGCCGGTGTCGACGGTGCAGACCTGGAGGCGATCGGCGTCCGGGTGGCGTTCGGCGGCGACGACATGGGCGACAGTGAAGGCGGCCAGCTTGGCGCCCGGGTCATCGACCGTGTCGACCTCGAGGCCGATGCGGATCAGCGTCTCGACGATCTCGTCGACCGACGCGTCGGTCTCCAGATGGTCTTTCAGCCATGACAGGGTGAACTTCATCGCCGCCCCCTACAGCCCGCGAACCATCGACGGCACGGCGAGCGGTACAAAGCCGTAATGCTTTAGCCAGCGGATGTCGGCGTCGAAGAAGGTGCGCAGATCGGGGATGCCGTATTTCAGCATCGCGATCCGGTCGATCCCCATGCCGAAGGCGAAACCCTGATACTTGGCGGAATCGATGCCGCCATATTCGAGCACCTTGGGGTGGACCATGCCCGACCCCATGATCTCGAGCCAATTGTCCGCGCCCTCGCCGAAATTGCCGATCCGCAACTCGCCGCCCTCGCGCGAGCAGCCGATATCGACTTCCATGGATGGTTCGGTGAAGGGGAAATGGCTCGGCCGGAAACGCACCGGCAGGTCGGGAATATCGAAGAAGGCCCGGCAGAAATCGATGATGCAACCCTTGAGATGGCCCAGATGGGTCGTCTCGTCGATGACCAGCGCCTCGATCTGGTGGAACATGGGCGTGTGGGTGGCATCGGAATCGCTGCGATAGGTACGCCCCGGCGCGATCACCCGGATCGGCGGTTTCGAGGTTTCCATCGTGCGGATCTGCACCGGCGAGGTGTGGGTCCGCAGTACCGGTGGCGCGGCCCCGTCCGCACCTTCCAGATAGAAGGTGTCGTGCATCTGGCGCGCCGGATGCTCGGGCGGGATGTTCAGGGCCGTGAAGTTATGGAAATCATCCTCGATGTCCGGCCCCTCGGCGACGGTGAAGCCCATCTCGCCGAAGATCGCGATGCATTCTTCCGTCACCTGGCTGACCGGATGCAAATGCCCCCCCGAACGTGGGCGCGGCGGCAATGTGACATCGATCGTCTCATGGGCGAGGCGCGCCTCGAGTGCGGCGGCATCGAGGTCGGCCTGGCGCGCGGTGATCGCGTCCTGGACCGCGTCCTTGACCCGGTTGAGGGCCTGACCGGCCTCCTTGCGGGCCTCGCCGTCGAGCTGGCCCAGGCCTTTCATCTGGTCGGTAATGCGGCCCTTCTTGCCAAGCGCCGACACCCGGACGGCCTCGAGCGCGTCGAGGCTGTCCGCCGCGGCCACTTCGGCCAGCAGGGATGCTTGCAACTCAGTGACGTCAAGCGCGGTCATGGCGTTTCCCGTTCGATCCGGCTGAGTGCCCCCTTGAGGGACCGGTTCAGGCGGATGCGTTGAGGGCGGCCTGCGCCTGGTCGACCAGGTTCTTGAAGGCTTCCGGCTCGCGGATGGCCAGGTCCGACAGGACCTTGCGATCGAGCTCGATGCCGGCCTGCTTCATCCCGGACATAAACTGGGAATAGGTCATGCCGTGCTCGCGGGCACCCGCGTTAATGCGCTGAATCCAGAGCGAACGGAAGTTGCGCTTGCGGACCTTGCGATCGCGATAGGCGTATTGCAGGCCCTTCTCGACCCGCTCTTTCGCGACGCGGTAGACCTTGGAATTGCGGCCCCGGTAGCCCTTGGCGGCCTTGAGAACCTTCTTGCGGCGTGCGTTGCGCTGCACGGTGCTTTTTGCGCGTGACATCGGTTAGCCCCTCTTCGCATAGGGCATCATCGGCCGGAGAATCTTCTCGTCCGACTTGGCGATGTTGCCGATCTTGCGCGCTTTGCGCTTCATGGACTGGGAGCGCTTGCGCATGCCGTGACGCATGCCCGAAGGCTTCATTCGGATTTTGCCGGAGGCCGAGACGCGGAATCGCTTCTTGACCGACGCTTTGGTCTTCATCTTGGGCATTTTGTCCTCGCTTTAATTTCGCGTGTTTCGCTCGACGGCTGGGCTGCCCCGGGCGTTAGATTTCGCCCTGCCGCACCGTCGCTATTCGGAATGCGCGGGGTTATAGCCGCGCAAGGCACCGCTGGCAAGGGGTTCGGCGCCCAAACGCGACCCCAACAGCGTTGCCTCGATATCGCATCCCCACTAGCCTCGTTGGCAACGAAGAACGAAAACAACAGCAAAGCAATTCGGGGAAAACCATGGACCTGGAACTCAACGGCAAAACCGCAATCGTGACCGGTGCCAGCAAGGGCATCGGCAAGGCCGTCGCCGAGGTGCTGGCCGAGGAAGGCTGCTCGCTGCACCTTGTCTCGCGCACCGAGGCAGACCTCAACACCCTGCGTGACGACCTGAACGAGCGTTTCGGCGCCCAGGTGACCGTCCACGCGCTCGATCTGTCGAAGCCCGAAGCGGTCAAGGCAATTGCCGAAGCCGCCGGTGACAGCGACATCCTGGTCAACAATGCCGGCGCGATCCCCGCCGGCGACCTCGCCCGGCTCGACGACAACACCATCAAGGACGCCTGGGACCTCAAGGTCTTCGGCTTCGTCGGCCTGATCCGCGAGATTTATCCGCGCATGTGCGAGCGCGGCGCAGGCGCCATCGTCAACGTCATCGGCATGGCCGGCGAGCGCCCGCGCGCGGGCTATATCGCGGGCTCCATGGGCAATGCCGCCCTGATGCAGCTCACCCGTGCACTGGGGGCCGAAAGCCTCGATCACGGCGTACGCGTCGTCGGCATCAACCCCGGCCCGATCGAGACTGAGCGGCTGGTCAGCCAGGCCAAGATCAACGCCGACATGGAATTCGGCGACGAGTCCCGCTGGCGCGAGACCCACAAATCGCTGCCCGGCGGGCGCCCCGGATTGCCCGAGGAAATGGGTTGGCTCGCCGCCTACCTCGCCAGCGCGCGCGCATCCTGGGTCTCCGGCACCGTGATCATGGCCGACGGCGGCCAGCATTCGAGATCGGCGCGGGGATAGGGCATGGCTCAAACGCGCGTCCCCGTCATCGATATCGCGCCCTACATTTCAGGCGACACGGCGGCGCAGGCGCGCGTGGTCGATGCGGTGCGCGAGGCCTGCGAAGGCATCGGCTTCTTCGCGATCACCGGGCACGGGGTCGAGCCCGAGATCATCGACAGCCTGCGAAACAACGCGAAGGCCTTCTTCGCGCGCCCGGCCGGCGAGAAGGCGACGGTCCATCATGCCGACCCGTCCCTTCCTCGCGGTTACCGCGCCATCGGCGACGAGGGACTGGCCTACGGGTCGGGGGAGGAAACCCCGCCGGACCTGAAGGAAGTCTTCCACATGGGGCCGCCGGATTTCCCCGACGAGGACTACTTCAAGCGCGAGGCCGCGGCCGCGCATTTCATCGAGAATGTCTATCCCGACCAACCTGCGGACTTCCGCGCGGCGGCCAGCGCCTATTACCGGCGGCTGGAAATTCTCGGCCAGACGATCGAGGAAATCTTCGCCCGCGCCCTCGATCTGCCCGATGAGTTCTTCCGCAAATACACCGACCGCCAGATCGGGGCGCTGCGCATCATCCGCTACCCACCGCTGGCCGGCGCGGCCCTGCCCGGCCAGCTGCGCGCGGGCACCCACACCGACTACGGCACCTTCACCCTGCTGCTGAGCGAGGACCGGCCCGGCGGGCTTGAGGTGCAGACGCGCGAGGGAGACTGGATCGCCGTGCCCACGCCGGCGGATTCCTTCGTGATCAATATCGGCGACCTGATGATGCGCTGGACCAACGACCGGTTCGTCTCCAACCCCCACCGCGTGGCGATCCCGCCCGAGGATGCGGGCGACAACAGCGACCGGCTGTCGGTGGTGTTCTTCCATCACCCCAATTACGACGCCGAGATTACCTGCATCCCGACCTGCACCGACGCCGACAACCCGCCGAAGTATGAGCCGGTCTTCTCGGGCCCCTACCGGGTGTCGATGTACACGGCCACCCGTCTCGAGACGGACGAGTAGGTATGGCGACCTTCGTTCTGGTGCACGGGGCCTGGCAGGGCGCATGGGCCTGGTCGCGTGTCGTGCCGCTGCTCGAAGCCAACGGGCATACGGCCATTGCCGTGGACCTGCCCGGCAACGGCCACGACGACACCGCTCCGGGCGACGTCACCACGATGCTGTATGCCGAGCATGTGGCATCGTTGATCGACGGGGCGGCCGCTCCCGTGATTCTGGTCGGCCATTCGATGGGAGGTACGGTGGCCGCACAAACCTCGGAACTGCGGCCCGACGCCATCTCGGTCGCGGTCTATCTCTGCGCCTTCCTGCTGCCGGACGGGGAATCCATCGTCGACTTCTACGACCGGGCCTGGGAGGACTGGATGACCGGCGCCCACGCCCGGGTGAGCTATTCCGATGACGGCCACCTGTCGATGATCGACCCGGCATCCGCCGTCAACGTGTTCTACAACACCGCCGACCCGGCCGACGCGAAGATCGCCGCCAGCCAACTCACACCGCAACCCGAAGGCGGGCGGCGCTCCAGGCTGCACCTCGGCGACGAAAATTTCGCGCGCGTGCCGCGAATCTACATCGAGACACTGCAGGACCGGTCCGTCTTCAACGAGTTGCAAAAGCGCATGTACACCGAAACCCCCTGCGAAACGCTCCACACGCTGGACACGGACCACGCGCCGCAATTGTCGGCACCCGATGAACTGACGGCGATTTTGCTGGAGGTCGCGACGTCGATTGAATGATTTCGCGCGCGACCTCACGCCGCACCACCCGCCTTGCCAAGAGGTCGAGTGCACCCCACTTGATGATTGAAGATTTGCGTTCGTCCCAGTGGCACCGACAGGAGCAACGTGAGATGACCGCAGACACCCAGGTTACGGTCGCCGAGTACGCGTCACCGCACCGCTTACCCCACGGCTTCAGCGACCACTTCGCCTTCGCTCTGGTGAAGTTCCTGCGTTTCTTCGCAGACTGGTTCTTCGCCAGGCGCTACGGCCACCGCGCCATCGTGCTGGAGACCGTCGCCGCCGTCCCGGGCATGGTCGGTGGACTGCTGCAGCATCTGAAAGCGTTACGTCATATCCGTGACGACCAGGGCTGGATCCGCGAATTGCTGGAGGAAGCCGACAATGAGCGCATGCACCTGATGACCTTCGTCCAGGTCGCACAGCCCACGACGTTCGAGCGTTTCGTGGTGATGATCACGCAGGCGATCTTCTACAATTTCTACTTCCTCCTCTATCTCTTCGCGCCCCGGACCGCCCATCGTGTGGTCGGCTATTTCGAGGAGGAGGCCGTCATCAGCTACACCCATTATCTGGGCGAGATCGACGCCGGGCGGCAGGAAAACGTGGCCGCCCCCCAGATCGCGATCGACTATTGGAACCTTCCGGCCGACGCGACCCTGCGTGACGTGGTGCTCGTGGTGCGCGAGGATGAGGCAGGCCACCGCGACCGAAACCATAAGTTCGCCGACCAGATGGACGCCGGCGAGCAGCCGACGGGCTCCAGCCAGTCGGCGCCGACAAGCTGAACAACCCAAATCAAAAGCCCCGTGCGGGAACCGCGCGGGGCTTTCGGCATTCTATTTCGCGAATTGGGGTCGCCTAGCGCGGTGAGATCACCATCACCATCTGGCGGCCTTCCATCTTCGGCATCTGTTCGACCTTGGCGATCTCGTCGAGTTCGGTGCGAACCCGCTCGAGCACCTGGGCGCCCAGATCCTGATGGGCCATCTCGCGGCCGCGGAAGCGCAGGGTCACCTTCACCTTGTCACCGTCGTCGATGAACCGGCGGGCGTTGCGCATCTTCACGTCGTAGTCATGGGTGTCGATGTTGGGGCGAAGCTTGATCTCCTTGACGTCGATCGTCTTCTGCTTCTTGCGCGCCTCGTTGCGCTTCTTCTGCTCCTGATATTTGAGCTTCCCGTGATCGATAATCTTGCAAACCGGCGGATCGGCGTTCGGTGACACCTCTACCAGGTCGAGCCCTACATCCATGGCGCGCTGCAGTGCGGCGGGCGTATCGACGACGCCTACCTGTTCGCCGTTCTCGTCAACGAGGCGGACCTGGGTCACGGTAATGTCCTCATTGGTGCGCGGCCCATCCTTCTTCGGGGGGCTCTGATCTACTGGTCGTCTAGCGATTACAATTCTCCATTCAATGTTGTTTCCGTGTCGCCGGCCGCACTAGACGGCATGCTTCGCCGCCGGGCTTTCGGCTTCGGCGCTTAGTTTGCCGACCGCGTCGCCCAACGCAAGTACTTCCTGTTCCTTCGATCCGAGGCGGCGGACGGCGACCGTGCCCTCCTCGGCCTCGCGGCGACCAACAACCAGGATCGCCGGCACATGGGCGTGGCTGTGCTCGCGCACCTTGTAGTTGATCTTTTCGTTGCGCAGATCCGCCTCGACACGCAGGCCGGCGGCGCGGCACGCCGCCGCGACCTCCTCGGCATAATCGTTGGCGTCGCTGGTGATCGTGGCCACCACCACCTGGGTCGGCGCCAGCCAGAGCGGGAAACGGCCCGCATAGTTCTCGATCAGGATGCCGAGGAACCGCTCGAAGGAGCCGAGGATCGCCCGGTGCAGCATGACCGGCCGCGCCTTCTCGCCACTCTCGTCGATGTAGCTGGCATCGAGGCGCTCGGGCAGGACGAAATCCACCTGCAACGTACCGCACTGCCAGTCGCGGCCGATGGCATCACGCAGCACGAATTCGAGCTTCGGCCCGTAGAAGGCGCCCTCGCCCGGGTTGAGCGTGAAGTCGAGCCCCGCGGCCTTGGTCGCATCCATCAGCGCCGCCTCGGCACGGTCCCAGGTCGCGTCTTCGCCGGCGCGCACCTCGGGGCGGTCGGAGAACTTCACCGCCACCTCTTCGAAACCGAAATCCCGGTAGACCGACAGCAGCAGCTCGCAGAAGGATTTCGTCTCTTCGACGATCTGGTCTTCGGTGCAGAAGATATGGGCGTCGTCCTGCGTGAAGGCGCGCACCCGCATGATCCCGTGCAGCGCGCCCGATGGCTCGTAACGATGGCAGGAGCCGAACTCGGCCATGCGCATCGGCAGATCACGATAGCTCTTCATGCCGGAGTTGCTGAAAATCTGCACGTGACACGGGCAGTTCATCGGCTTCAGCGCCAGCATCCGGTTGGCTGCCGTCGAGGGCGCATCGTGATCATGGTCGTGGCCATGGGCGGCCGGATCGCTCTCGTCCACCTCGGCCACGAACATATGCTCGCGGAATTTCTCCCAATGCCCGGAGCGCTCCCACAGGGCCCGATCGACGAGTTGGGGCGTCTTCACTTCCGTGTAGCCGGCCCCATCGAGGCGCGTGCGCATATAGTCCTCGCACGCCCGGTAGAGCGTCCAACCCTTGGGGTGCCAGAAGACCGAACCGACGGCGGCCTCCTGCATGTGGAACAGGTCCATCTCGCGGCCGATGCGACGATGGTCGCGCTTCTCGGCCTCCTCGATCATCGTCAGATGGGCCTTGAGTTCCTTCTCGTTGCGCCAGGCCGTGCCGTAGATTCGCTGGAGCTGGTCATTCGCCGCATCGCCACGCCAGTAGGCGCCGGCGAGTTTCATCAGCTTGAACGCCTTGGGCAGTTTCCCCGTCGACGAAAGATGCGGGCCGCGGCACAGGTCGATCCAGTCCCCCTGGCGGTACATCGTGATGTCTTCGCCCTCGGGGAGCTCACCGACCCACTCGGCCTTGAACGTCTCGCCCTGCTTTTCGAAATAGGCGCGAACCTCGTCGCGCGACCAGACCTCGCGGATAATCTCTTCATCGCGCGACACGATCTCTTCCATCTTCTTCTCGATGGCCTCGAAGTCGTCCGACGAAAAGGCTTCCGCCCGGTGGAAGTCGTAATAGAAGCCGTCATCCGTTGCCGGACCAAACGTGATCTGCGTGCCCGGGAATAGTTCCTGGACCGCCTCTGCCAGCACATGGGCCGCATCGTGGCGGATCAGCTCGAGCGCGTCCTCGTCCTTGATCGTGATGATCGATACTTCAGCATCAGCCTCGATGGGCCGCGCCAGGTCGCGGATCTCGCCACCCACCCGGACGGCGAGCGCCGCCTTGGCCAGACCGGGGCCGATATCGGCGGCCAGCGCAGTACCGGTCACCGCGCCGTCGAAAACGCGCGTGCTGCCATCGGGCAGTGTGATCGTGACCTGGTTTGCGGATGCTGGGTCTGCCATATCGGTTCCGTTGTCTCTCAAATTTCCAAACGCCCGGTTAACCAAAACCGAGCGCGTGTGCGGGATTTAGTCCAGTCGGAGCGCCGCTTCAACCTCGTCGACGGAAAGTTCCGCCAGCTGGTCGCGGCGCAGGATGGTCACATCCTCCCCCTTTTGGGCGCACAGCGCGGGGTCGGAGGCAAACGAATAGAGCGCGACCGACGGGCAACCCGCCGTCGCAATGACGTGCATGGGGCCCGTATCGTTGCCCACAGCGCCCTTCGCATCCCGGGCCAGCGCGGTGATCTCGGCGAAGCTCGTATCCGACGTCAGGTCCATCGCGTCGGTGCAAAAAGACGCGATGGTGCCGGTCGCGTGGGCATCTGCGCCCGCGCCGATGAGCACAGGCGTCACGCCGCGCGCCACGAGCCGGCGCGCCAGTTCGGTGTACGACCCCACCGGCCAGCGCTTGTCGGGACGATGGGCGGACCCGCCGGGCACCAGCAACACATACGGACCGGCGATACCGAAACGCGCCGTGTCGGCCTGCACCCAGTCGAGGGAGGGTGCGGGCACCTTCTCGATTCCCGCGACGGCGAGCTGATCGCTCTGGCGGTCGATCGTGTGCATGTTGTCACGGTCGGGATTCTTGTGACGCAAGGCTGCGCCGCGCGCGATGCCCGACCAGGCCGGGCGACGACCCGGTGCCATGAGGTGATAGTAGAGGCTCGAGCGGTCCGAGGTCTGCAGATCATAGGCCCGGTCGAAGCGGCCGTACCGCAACCGGAACCGCAGGCGATACCAGCCCCAGAAGTTCTTCCAACTCGGCCGGTCGTCGACCCAGACCTCGTCGAACCATTCGGAGGCCCCCAGGAATTCGCTGTAGGCGGAAGACGTCAGCAAGGTGATATGCGCATCGGGGTGATGGGCGCGGATCGCAGCGAACGGACCCGTCGCCTGGACGACGTCACCCAGGGCCCCCAGCTTGATCACCAGAATACGTTGCGCACTCATCAGGCGCGTGCCTCATGGAGGGCGGCATAGACCCGCAACGTGTCGGCGCACATGCCGGCCTTGGAGAAATTCTCGCGCACATGCACGGCGGCCCTCACGGCGAGTGCCTCGCGTTTCGCCGTGTCCAATGTGAGTGCGGTCTCGAGCGCATCAGCAAAACTCTCGGGGTCACCCGGGGCAAACAGCCATCCGGTCTCGCCGGCGAGGACCTGCTCGGTCGCCCCGCCATGGTCTGCCACCACCACGGGCCGCCCCATGGCCTGAGCTTCGGCGATCACCCGGCCGAACGCCTCCGGGTCGGTCGAGGCCGAAACCACCACGTCCGACAGCATGTATGCGGCCGGCATGTCTTCACAATGGCCGACGATCTGCACATTGCCGCCGAGACCCTTCTCGGAAATATGGTCTTCCAGTTCCTGGCGATAGGCCTCGCGCCCCTGGTCGGAGCCGACCAACAGGCCGGTCACGCGGAAGTCCTCCGACCCGCGGCGAGCCTTGAGCCGCGCCAGGGCCTCGACGAACAGGAGCTGGCCCTTCCAGCGGGTCAAACGTCCCGGCAGCGTGACGACCGCATTCCCGTCATCGAGGCGCCAGCGGGTTGAGACATCGACCATCCGGTTGGGATTGAAACCCTCGGCATCGAAACGCGCCGTGTCGATGCCGCGGGGGATCGTCCGGATGCGCCCATCGGGCACCCCGTAATTCTCTTTCATATGCGCGGCGATGAACTGCGAATTGGCGATCACCATGTCGCCGTCGGCCATCACCGCGTTGTAGCGCTTCTTCAGGGCGCCGAAGGTGCCGCTGCCGAAATTGTAGGTGCCGTGGAACGTGGTGACGAAGGGCAGACCTGCGGCACGCGCGGCCGCACGCGCGCTCCAGGCCGGCGCACGGGAACGGGCATGCACCAGCTCCACATGCTCACGCCGCGATGAGCTCTGCGAGGCGCGCAATGTTGCGCCGGATGATCAGGGGGTTCTTCGATGCAAGCGGCAACTCAACATGTTGCACCCCCCGGCGCTCGAGCTCCGCGACCTGGCGACCGCCCGACGAGGCGACGATCGCGGTCTTGCCCGCCAGGACCAGCGCCTCGGCCACGTCGATGGCGCTTCGCTCCACCCCGCCGCCGCCGACATCGAGCGACGGCAACACCTGAAGCACCACCGGCAGCCGCGCCGCCGTCTCGCGCGCCGCCGCTTCGCTGGCCGCACTCGCCGTGTCGTCAACCTTGGTGTTAGAATCGGGACCGTCGTTCATTCAGCTAAGTTCTTGTCCTGATGGTTTCCGCCGACATCCACTTCGTCGACGCCGTAGACGGTACCGCCCTCGCATATTGCGCGACGCCGGTGCAAGCGTCCGACAGCGGAACGTCCTCTACTCAGGCACCCGGCGTCGTGTTCCTCGGTGGCTTTATGTCCGATATGACCGGCCAGGAAGGCAACCGTTTTGGAGGCGTGGGCACGCGAGACGGGCCGCGCATTTCTGCGACTGGACTATTCGGGCCATGGGCGCATCGGCTGGCGCGTTTCGCGATGGCACCATCGGTCGCTGGCGCGACGACGCGCTGACCGTGATCCGCCACGCGGGGCGCACGGTGCCGGGACTGGGTGGAAACCTCGTGCTGGTCGGCTCCTCCATGGGCGGCTGGATCGCCACCCTCGTCGCAAAAGCCCTGAACGCAGATGCCGGCACCCAGAACATCGCCGGGCTCGTGACCATCGCGGCCGCTGCCGATTTCACCGAAGACCTGCTGCCCGTGAGGCTCGGCCCCCAGGCGCTGGCGCAGATCGCCGAGACAGGGTTCTACGAGGCACCGTCGGAATATGCCGACGAGCCCTATGTGATCACCGGCGACTTGCTCGCAGAAGGTCACAACCATCTCGTTCTGAAAACGCCGCTGGCGCTGGACATTCCCGTGCGGCTGATCCACGGCAGTTCAGACCCGGACGTGCCCTGGACACAATCGCAGAAACTGATGAATGCGCTGACGTCGGACGATGTTGAACTCATCCTGATCAAGGACGGCGACCACCGCCTTTCGGAACCGCGCGACCTGGCACGGATGGTCGGCGTGGTCGAGCGTCTGTGCGATCAGCTGTCCGACAACAGCGCCGCCAGCCCCGCCCGATAGTCGGGATAGGCCAGCGCCACACCGAGCTCTTCCTTGATGCGCCGGTTAGAGACGCGTTTCGATTCCGCGTAAAAGCTGCGGCCCATCTCCGACATCTCGGCATCCTCGAAGCGAATTTCCGGCGGAGGATCGACTCCCAGAAGCTCACAGGCATAGGTCACCACCTCCTGGGGCGGCGCGGGGTCGTCGTCACAGACATTATAGGCCGCACCCGGGTTGGGGCGCGCAATCGACGCCTCCAGGACCGTCGCGATGTCGGCCACATGGGTGCGGCTGAACACCTGTCCCTGCTTGATCACGCGACGCGCCTTGCCGGACCGCACCGTCTCCAGCGCGTTGCGCCCGGGGCCGTAGATACCTGCGAGACGGAAAAGATGAATCGGTAGGCCCGACTCGCGCCACAGGCGGCACCAGCCGGCCTCGGCCTCGACCCGGCGCTGTCCGCGTTCGGTGGCCGGCGTAAGCTCGGATGTCTCGTCAACCCAGCCGCCAGCGCGATCGCCATAAACGCCGGTGGTCGAGAGATAGCCGGCCCAGGCGATGCCTCCCGCCAGCGCCGCAATATCGCCACCATGCTGCGCCAGAACGGGGTCACCGTCCGCATCGGGCGGCACCGACAGGAGGAGGTGGCTGACCCCATCGAACGCATTGGCTTTATCGGCGATCGGCGCCGTTCCGTCGAAGAGGAACGCATCGATGCCTTCAGCCCGCAGCGCCGCAACCTTCTCTGCGCTTCGTGCGGTTGCACGCACGGTCCAGCCGGCGGGCTGGAGCCGATCCACCAGGACCCGGGCGCTAAACCCCAGGCCGAACACCAGTAAAGTCCGTGTCGTCATACTCACCTTGTCCGGTTGCTCTCGTTCGTTTCACGGCATGAGAATTTTGCGCGGATCGCGGAGCACTGCTAGATCAGAATGACAGAATAGGAGCCCGCGTGTTGCGCCGTCCATCACCACCCGCCGCCAGGCATGGCAAGATTGTCGCTCTTTTGTTGGCCGCCCTGCTCGTCACGGCGACGTCGTTCGTCGCAACACCCGGCGCGCATGCCCAGGAGCGCTACGCCGATATGCCGATCGGGCAAGCCTACCAAAACTGCCTTGCACGCGCACGTAGTGACCCCGAGGCAGGTTTCGAAGCCGCGATCGCCTGGCGCGATGAGGGCGGCGGTGCGCCATCACTCCACTGCGTCGCGTTGGCGCTCTTCGGGTTGGGACAATTCAACGAGGCCGCGACAAGACTGGAAGCACTCGCCGCAGATATGCCGACGGCGACCACCCGCGAGCAATCCGCCGTCATGGCGCAGGCGGGCAGCGTCTGGCTTCATGTCGGCGATCTGAGCCGCGCGCATACGGTGCTCAGCCAGGCCCTCGAGCTCGATTCATCCGACCCCGAGATCTGGATCGATCGCGGCGATGCGCTGGCGCGGGGCGGGGAATATTGGGAAGCGGTCGATGATTTCTCGGCAGCGCTTGATCGTGACCCCGAACGTCTCGACGCGCTGATCTTTCGCGCGGCAGCCTACCGTCTGCTCGAAGTGCCAGACTTGGCGCGCGACGACATCGCCCGTGCGCTCGTGGTCGACCCAGACAACCCGGACGCATTGATGGAGCTCGGCGCGGTTCAGGTAGGAGTCGGGGAGTTCGACGCGGCGCGGAAAACATGGTTGCGGGTGTTGTCTCTCGCACCGGGTTCACGCGCGGGCACTGCCGCCCGCGAGGCGCTGCAGCAGATGGACGTGAAGGTCGAGTAGGCGGAGTTCCAATCCCGGGCCTGTGCCTGCGGCTAGAAATCCGGGTTGGCGTAATGCTTGGGCGGCGGAATCCCGGGGATATGATCGGCGAGTATCGGACGCATGCTGGGCCGTGACTTCACCCGCGCATACCAGCCCTTCGCCTCTGGGAAATCTTCCCACGGCACATCGCCCACATAGTCGACACAGGAAATCTGCGCGGCCGCGGCAACATCGCCCAGCGAGAAATCCGGGCCTGCGAGCCAGTCCCGTCGCTCGATGAGATACTCGACATAGGACAGATGCGTGGTGATGTTCACATGTCCGGCGCGTATCGCCGCCGACGAAGGTGCGCCAAGGCCCAGGAAACGCTTGTTGATCTTTTCGTCGACCAGATTGACCGTCACCTCGCGCTGGAACTTCTGATCGAACCAGGCCACCAGGCGGCGCGCCTCGGCGCGCGCTTCTGGTTCGCGACCAAGCAAACCGGGCTCGGCACATATCTCCTCGACATATTCGCAGATGGCGGTGGAGTCCGAGAGCACCAGCGGCGGCCCGTCTTCGCCGTTTGCTTCCAGCAACACCGGAACTTCCCCGGCCGGGTTCAGGGCGAGAAATTCATCGCGCCGCTCCCAGACCTTTTCGATCTCGAGTTCGAAGGGGAGTTTCTTCTCTGCCAGAACAATTCGAACCTTGCGCGCAAAGGGGCAAAGCCAGAGGTGATAGAGGGTCCGCATCGCGCGATCAGCCTAGACGAGGCGCGCGATTCAAGGGAAGCGGAGACGGGCGATTCTGGCAGAGAAAAGCGAAACGAATGCCGTTATGCTGCCTCCCCAGTCTTTGCTTGGAGGAATATGGAAATGGCGTCCCGACTGACCCACGAAACAATCATGCAGCGCCTGAACGCCGAACGCGACGCCGGTCGCACCATCTATGACGCATTGTGCGGCACCGGGATCACCGCGAAGATGGCCGCGCGCGGCGGCGCCGACATGATCACGACCCACATCCTCGCCTATTTCCGCATGCAGGGGCACAGTTCGATGGCCGGCTATCTGCCCATCGGAGACGCCAACGCGATCACCCTGGAGCTCGGCGAACGCTCGCTGCTCAACGTGATAGACGATTGCCCGGTCGTCGCCGGAATCCTGTGCGTCGATCCGACCCGCGACATGAACCGCTTCGTCGACCAGCTTGCCGCGGCGGGCTATCACGGTGTGATGAACTGCCCGACGGTCGCATTGATCGACGGGAAATTCCGCTCGGACCTGGAAGAGACCGGCACCGGCTACGCCCGCGAGATCGAGGTGCTCGGCTATGCAAGCAGCCAGGGCCTGTTCACCAAGGCCTTCTGCACCACACCCGACGAATGCCTGTCGATGGCCGAGGCCGGGGTGGACAACATCATCGTCCATTTCGGCAACTCCTCCGGCGGCACCATCGGCTCCGAGACGGTCATGAACTATGACGACATGGCGCAGCGGGTGGCCATCTGCACCGACGCGCTCGGCGCCAAATATGCCGACCGGATCATCACCTGCCACGGCGGGTCGATCGAGACACCAGAGCATTTTGCAGAGTTCATCAAGCTCGCCCCGCAGCTGCACGGCTATGTCGGCGGGTCCTCGGCAGAGCGTTTCCCGATCGAGGATTCGGTGCCCGCCGTCACCCGCGGCTTCAAGGCCGTGAAGACGAAATAGTGGCAGAACGCGATCAGCTACGCCCGCCGCCGAACCCCCAGCCCAACACCTTGAAGACGAAGGCCAGGACAACCCAGATTGCACATAGCGGGGTTGCGACGATGCCAACCGGCGGCACGACGAAGATCAGGACGATCGAGATAAGCAGGGCGACGATTGCAACACCCATGATCTAGGCCCGCCCGTTGCCGGTGCCGCCATGACCGCCCTGTCCCTGGCCGAGCGCGCGCCCCAGGAACGTCGACGCGTCGTTGACCAGGCGCTTGGCCTCATCGACGACCCCCGAATAGCCAAAGAAGGCGTGCAACACACCTGGATAGACCTCGAGCACGAAGAAATGCTTCGCGGCCTTGAGGGTTGCGGCGAAGGTCAGGGAATCATCGCGGATCGGATCGAGTTCGGCCGCCGCGATGAAAATCGGCGGCAGGCCTGTCGGATCCGCCTTGGCGGCGAACGCGCGCGGATCGGACCGGTCAGCCACGTCGGGCACATAACCGTCATAGACCATCTGCGTGTACTCGGTTGTCAGCATGAAATCCCCACCACCGAGTTCCTTCATGGAATCCGATTCCAGATTGTAATCAAGGACGCCATAGAGCGAGGCGATGGCCTTCAACAACTCGGGTCGACCCTTGTCGCGCAGGGTGATCGCCGCACCGAGCGCGACGCTCGCGCCGGCCGATGCCCCGCCGATGGCGATTCGGTCCGTATCCAGGCCCCAGTCGCCGCCATTGTCCGCAAGCCACTCCAGCACGGCAACGATCTCGTCGACCGGGTCGGGAAACGTGTGCTCGGGCACATGTACATAGTCGGCGCTGATGATCGCACCACCCCACGTCGCGGCGATCTCGCGCAACTGGCGGTCATTTGAAAGCGGTCCGCCGATCCGGAATCCACCACCGTGAAGATAGACGAAGACCGGCAGCGACCCGTCGTCTGAAGGCTTGTAGAGCTGTACCGGCACATCGCGAAACGGGCCCGGGATCACACGTGCCTCGTCCAAGACCATCTCCGGACCACCCTCGTTCCAGACTGCGCGCGCTGCCTCGGCGCGCGCGCGCACTTCTTCAATGCCCTCGCCAGGGCCGCCAATTTCGGCAACGATTTCGGCATTGCGCTTGAGCGCATCGGCTTGTTGCGGATGGATGCGGTCGGTCGGCCTGACCGTGTTGTCATTCGGCATGCTGCCCTCGTTTTCAGATACCTACCGAGTCAGATTATCGCCGGACACTAGCATCTCCGGCCGCCAGGACAACATGCCCGGACCGGATGTTTCGAATGCCAAAAACAGGGTGCAGATTACGGTATGCATGCATGTGCAATCCCATACCCCGGCGCGAAACCGGGTGCTATAAGGCGATCTCCTTCCAGTGTCGGGACCGAGCGCCATGCCAATATTCGAAATCGCCGTTCTCGCCATAATTCAGGGCATCACGGAATTCTTGCCGGTCAGTTCGTCAGGCCATCTGCGCATGGCGTCCGAAGCATTGGGGTTGTCACAAAACACTCTGATCCTCGACGTGGCCGTGCACGTCGGCACATTGTTTGCCGTGGCGGTCTATTTCTGGCGCGACCTCGCATTCATGATCGTTGGCCTCTTCGATGGCGTGCGCGGACGCAAGCATGACGGCGCGCGGCTGGCGGGCTATCTGGTGATCGCGACCATCCCGGTCATCATTGCCGGCTACTTCGCCCAGGACCTGATCGCGAACCATCTGCGCACCCTGGAAGTCGTCGGCTGGACCACGATCGGCTTCGGCGTGCTTCTGTTTCTGGCCGACCGGATGGGCATGACGATCCTGAAGCTCGATCATCTGACCATTCCGCACGCCCTGGTGATCGGCATCGCCCAGGTGCTGGCGCTGGTCCCCGGCACCAGCCGTTCGGGTGTCACCATTACCGCCGCCCGTTTTCTGGGTTACGACCGTGGCGAGGCCGCACGTTTCTCGATGCTGATGTCGATGCCGGCAATCGGTGGTGCGGGCCTGCTCATCGGTCTCCAGCTGATCGAAACGGGCAACGCCGTACTAACCCGAGACGCGCTGATCGCCGCAGGCTTGTCGTTCGTCGCCGCACTGCTTGCGATCACGCTGTTCCTGCGGTGGCTGCGGTTTGGTGGATTCGGGCCGTTCGCGATCTACCGCCTGGCGCTGGGCGCGCTGATCCTGGGCTGGGTGTACGGCGCCTTCTAGCAACCGCCGCGCGCTTCTACTGCGCCATCGACGTTCGACCAAACCGTCCGCCGCGCCGGTATCGGTGCAAATATGTCGGCAGAATTGCTTCCATCGCGGTGGCCGATATTCCCAAATCTTCCAGCGTTGCCGCGTCCGAACTCACGACGTTGTCTGCACGCAGGGACTTCATCTGGTCACGCGTCACCGGCGGGTTCGGCAGGAGGCCGGCAAAGGTCGCCTGAATATCGCCGACAAAGAACGGGATCGACAACAAGAGACGCTTACGGCGGATCTGGTCGAGCATCAATGTCATCAACTCGGCGAAGCTGGCGACTCTCGGGCCCCCCAGCTCGTATGTTTTGCCCCGGGCCGCGGTGTCGGTCAGGCCCGCCACCACCGCATCGGCGACATCGGCCACGTAAACCGGCTGGAAGCGTGTATTGCCCCCGCCGAACAACGGCAAGGCCGGTGACATGCGGGCGAGCCCGGCAAACAGGTTGAAGAAGCCGTCCTCCGGTCCAAAGATCACGGACGGACGCATGATCACCGCGTCGGGAAATGCGCCGCGCACTGCATCCTCACCGGCCGCCTTCGACCGGGAGTATTCCGACAGCGCGTTGGGCGCCGCGCCAATTGCCGATACATGCACGACGGATTCCACCTTGGCACTCGCCGCCGCGATCGCGATCGCGGCCGGCGCATCCACATGCACGGATTTGAATGTCTGACGGCCGCGTTCGGCCAGGATCCCGACAAGACTGATCACCCCATCCGCGCCGTCGACCGCGCGGGCCACGGCGGCGGCATCGGTCACATCGCACGCAAAGGGCGTGACCTGCCCCACTTGACCCAGCGTGCGCAGATGCTTGGCGGCCTCCGGATCACGAACGGCGACCTGCACGATCAGATCGCGATCTGCCAGCCGCTCGACCACATATCGGCCGAGAAACCCCGACCCGCCAAATACCGTCACCCGACGTAACGCCATCTCTTCGCTCCGCTGATGTTCCGCGATTGCGGACTCAACCGCTGTATAGCGCCGGGCCGCGCATTCTGCCAAGCTCAGTTGACAGCTGTGACATCGAGGTTTAGCAACCGCCCGCTTGGCGCGACATGGCGCCCCATCAACATCGGGACTTCACCATGGATATTGAGCTGCACCAAAACGACCTGCCGGATGGCATCGCCCTGGGCGATGTGATCGCCGTCGATACCGAGACGATGGGGCTCAATTCGCTGCGCGACCGGCTGTGCCTGGTGCAATTGTCGGCGGGCGACGGGGTGGCGCATCTGGTCCAGTTTCCGGCCAATGCGGGTGACGCTTACGACGCGCCAAACCTCAAGGCCCTCCTGGCCGACCGCAATCGTTTGAAGCTTTATCACTTCGCCCGCTTCGATCTCGCCGCCATCAGCCAGTATCTCGGCGTCGATGCCAGCCCGGTTTATTGCACACGCACCGCATCACGGCTGGTGCGCACCTACACCGACCGGCATGGCCTCAAGGATCTGTGCCGCGAATTGCTCGGCGTCGATATCTCGAAACAACAGCAATCCTCGGACTGGGGCGCCGACGAGCTCAGCCGGGAGCAGCTCGAATATGCCGCAAACGATGTGTTTTTCCTGCACGAGCTCAAGCTGCGGCTGGATGCGATGCTCGAACGCCACGACCGCGCAGGCCTGGCCCAGTCCTGCTTCGATTTCCTCCCCGCGCGTGCCGCCCTGGATCTGGCCGGCTGGCCGGAAATCGACCTGCTCGCCCATAATTAACGGGTCGCGTCGTCCCAACGGTCGGATTCCGGTGGCGGATTTGACGATTCATAACGTACAACTCATACTGCAACCGATTGATTCACGGGGATTTCTTGCTTGTTACCCGGATCGATCCACCGTTTGAAAAGATCCGATTGACCCAACCGTGACCGGGACCGCCAAAACAGATTCGAATTCAACCGAAGCGTCGCGAGACATCGACGCGGCGCAGCGCGTTTTTCGGCTTGAAGCGGATGCGTTGCGGGTGATGGGCGAATCTCTGGATGAGCGCTTCGTCATGGCGGTCGATCTTGTCCATCGTGCCACCGGCCGTACCGTCGTCACCGGTATGGGGAAAAGCGGTCATATCGCCCGCAAGATTTCGTCCACCCTATCGAGTACCGGCACACCGTCTTTCTACGTTCATCCAGGTGAAGCCAGCCATGGCGATCTCGGCATGATCGCGCATGACGATGTGGTGGTCGCACTTTCCAATTCCGGCGAGACGCCGGAGCTGAGCGATGTGATCAACTATTGCCGCCGTTTCAATGTGCCGCTGATCGCCATCACCGGTCGCGACGGCTCGTCCCTGGCCGAGAACGCGGATTGCACATTGCTCCTGCCGGCCGTCGCCGAAGCCTGCCCGATGGGTTTGGCCCCCACGACGTCGACCACCGCCATGCTTGCGGTGGGTGACGCGCTGGCCATTGCTCTTCTCGACCGGCGCGGATTCACGGCCGAAGACTTCCAGGTCCTGCATCCGGGCGGTCAACTGGGGCAGAACCTGTTGCGCGTCGGCGACCTTATGCATAGCGAAGAAGCATTGCCGCTGCTCGACGCAAATGCCTCCGTCGGCGATGCCATTCTGGAGATGACCAACAAGGGTTTTGGCTGCGCGGGGGTAATTGACGATCAGGGCCAGCTCACGGGGATCATCACGGACGGCGATCTGCGGCGCCATATGTCAGACACATTGCTGCAGCTAACTTGCGGTCACGTCATGACACCTGACCCCAAAACCATCCGCGCCCAGGCGCTGGCCTCCGAGGCACTCGGCCTGATGAACGCGACACAGATCACCAGTCTGTTCGTGGCCGAGGACCGGCAGCCGGTGGGAATCCTGCATATTCATGACTGCCTGCGCGCAGGAATCGCCTGAACACGGCATGAGCGACGCGGGAAACACGGCCCCACGGACCGGAACACCCGGCGAAACACGCCGGCAACGCCAGACCCGTATGGGTGCCGCACCGCGACGACGGCGCAGCGGGTTCGGTCGTTCGCGCATTGTCTCGACAATGAAGTACCTGCTGCCCGGCATCGCCTTTGCGCTGCTGGTTCTGGTCGCCGTCTGGCCGCGCCTTTCACCCGACGAGGACAGCTTTCGGATCGACCTGGAAGCCGTTGGCCCGGCCGGCGGGGCCAAACCCCAGGTGCTCAATCCGCGCCTGCAGGGAATTTACTCGGCCGCCCGGCCGTTTCAGGTCACCGCCGATTTCGGCGCCCGCGGAGATGGCAAGGATGGCGGCGAAATTTATGACCTGACCAACCCCAAGGCCGACATCGTACTGGCCGACGGGTCCTGGGTAGCGCTTACGGCCATCGACGGCCGTTTCGAGGCCAACACCAACACTCTCCACCTCTCTGGTGACGTGAACCTGTTCCACGACCAGGGTTACGAGTTTCAAACCACCACCGCCCGGGTCGATCTGGTAACGAGCACCGCAGCGGGCGATGATCCGGTCCAGGGCCAGGGCCCATTCGGGATCCTCGATGCGGAGGGTTTCCGGGTGCTCGATTCGGGGGCGCGGGTCCTGTTTCTCGGCCCGGCACGCCTGACCGTCTTCGAGGGAGCGACACCACCGAAATGATCCGGACACATCACATTCTGACCCTCGCGGCCTTGTTGTGGTTCATGGCACCCGCAACCGCTGACGCCCAGTCCCTCGGCTTCAGCCGGGGCGGTGACGGACCGATCCAGATCGAGGCGGATGACGGGATCGAATGGCAGCGGGCCAACCGACTCTATGTCGCACGCGGGAACGCACGTGCGCGCCAGGGGGACGTGACGGTCGAGGGTGACGAACTGATCGCCTTCTATCGACCCAACGCTGCGGGCGAGAACGAGATTTACCGCATCGATGCCAATGGAAACGTGCGCATCTTCTCGACGAACGAGGTCGCGCGATCCGACAAGGCGGTCTACGACATCGACAGCGGCGTTTTGGTAATGACCGGAGACAACATCCGACTGGATACCGCGGAAGACACCATCACCGCGCGAGACAGCCTGGAGTATCACGAGACGCAGCAACTGGCCGTCGCGCGGGGTGATGCGCTGGCCGTTCGAGGCGATCGTCGGGTGCGCGCCGACGTGCTGACCGCGCATTTCGGCGAGGGCAACCAGCAGGCCGAGATGAACCGCATTGATGCTGTGGGCAATGTCCTGGTTTCGACCCCGACCGATATCGTGCGCGCCGAGAAAGGCGACTATGATCCCGCACGGGGCATCGCCACGGTGACGGGCAATGTCAAGATCACCCGCGGAGACACCCAATTGAACGGTGAGCGCGCAGAGGTTAATTTGGAGACGGGTGAGAGTCGTCTGCTCTCTTCGCCGTCGGGCGAAAGGGTGCGCGGACTTTTTCTTCCCAAGGCCAAAAGCCCGTTCAACCCGGGATCAAGTGGAAACCAATGACGGACCAAACATCCCCACGTGACATCGGCGCCGACGGAAAGCCGCGGCTGGTCTCCAGCAATGAGGGGCTGGTCGTCCGCAATATCGGCAAGCGTTTCCGCAAGCGCCCGGTCATCAGGGATGTGTCGCTGGTCGTCAAACAGGGCGAAGCGGTGGGTCTGCTGGGGCCGAACGGCGCGGGCAAGACGACCTGCTTCTACATTATCACCGGCCTCCTCACCGCCGACGCGGGCTCGATCTCCCTCGACGGGCACAACATCACCGAACTCCCGATGTACCGGCGCGCACGCCTTGGCGTGGGCTATCTGCCGCAGGAAGCGTCCATTTTCCGGGGTCTGTCGGTCGAGCAGAATATCCGCTCGGTCCTCGAAGTGATCGAACCCGAGCGCGACCGGCGCGAGGCCATGCTCGACGACCTGCTGGCCGAATTCTCGATCAGCCACCTGCGCCGCACGCCGGCGCTGGCCCTGTCGGGCGGTGAACGCCGACGCGTCGAGATCGCCCGCGCGCTGGCCAGCCAGCCGCATTTCATCCTGCTTGATGAGCCCCTCGCCGGCATCGATCCCATCGCGGTGGCCGACATCCGCGACCTCGTCAGCCACCTCAAGGACCGCGGTATCGGTGTATTAATTACCGATCATAATGTACGTGAGACCTTGGATATCGTCGATCGGGCATATATCTTGCATGAGGGCACCGTTCTGATGAGCGGCGCACCGTCCGAAATCGTATCCCATGCCGATGTAAGACGTGTTTACCTTGGCGAAAGATTCAGTCTGTAGAAGACGTTAACCATGGCTCTGACAACGCGTCTCGACGTCCGACAGACGCAGGCGCCGGTCATGACGCCGCAGTTGCAGCAGGCGATCAAGCTGTTGCAACTGTCAAATCTTGAACTGGCGGCCTTCGTTGAAACCGAACTTGAGGAGAATCCACTCCTCGAGCGCGAAGATGCGGTTATTGAAGACGAGAGCGTTCCGGCCGAAGCGGCCACCAATTCCGGCGACGACGGTGACGCCGCGACCCTGACCAGCAGCGACAGCCTGGGGTCGGACGAAGCCCCCCTCGATACCGATTACACGAATGTCCTGCAGGACGACCCTTTCCGCGCGGCGGGCGCCGGCGCACCCGCACCGCGCGGCGACAGCGATTCATTGCCCGGGATAGACCAGACGATGGCCAGCGAGGTGACGCTGCGCGAGCATCTGACCGACCAGCTTGATCTGTCGATCGCCGATCCGACCCGCAGACTGATCGGACGCGCACTGATCGATTCACTCGACGATCGCGGCTTCCTGACGGCCTCGACCGAGGAGATGGCCGAACAGCTCGGTTGTGAAATCACGCTCGTGGACGAGGTCCTCGAAACCCTGAAGGCCTTCGAGCCGACCGGCGTCTTCGCGCGTGATCTGATCGAATGTTTCGCCCTGCAGCTGGCCGAACGTGACCGCCTCGACCCCGCGATGCGCGCCATGCTCGACAATCTCGACCTCCTGACCAAGCACGACCTGCCCGGCCTGCGCCGCGCCTGCGGCGTGGATGAGGAAGATCTGGTCGACATGCTGGCGGAGCTGAAGACGCTGGACCCGAACCCAGCAGCGGAATTCGATTACGCGAGCACCGAATACATCACGGCAGACGTGATGATGCGCCCCAAGCAAGGCGGCGGCTGGGAGATCGAGCTCAACAACGACACCCTGCCGCGGGTGCTCGTGAATCGGGCCTATTACGCCGAGATCAACGCCGTCACGCGCGAGAGGGACGACAAGGAGTTCGTGCAGGAACGTTACCAGGCGGCCAACTGGCTGGTACGGGCGCTGGACCAGCGCGCGCGCACCATCCTGAAAGTCGCGACCGAGATCATTCGCCAGCAGGACGCATTCTTCCGTCTCGGCGTGGCGCATCTGAAACCGCTGATCCTGGCCGACATCGCTGAATCCGTCAGCCTGCATGAAAGCACCATCAGCCGTGTCACGACGAACAAGTACATGGCGACCCCGCGCGGATTGTTCGAACTCAAATATTTCTTCACGACGGCAATCGGCAGCACGACCGACGGCGAGGCCCATTCGGCCGAATCGGTACGTCACAAGATCAAACTGCTGATCGACAACGAATCCGCCAAGTCCATTCTGTCCGACGACAAGATTGTGGATATGTTGCGCGGCGAGGGTGTGGAAATAGCCCGGCGAACTGTCGCCAAGTATCGGGATTCGCTAAAGATTCCGTCTTCTGTCGAACGCCGGCGCATGAAACGGGCCGCCGGGTGATTCTCGTTTAGTCCCAGACTGTTACTTGAAAAATCGACCCATCTTCCCATCTCGCTGATACAGGCTACCGCCCGTATTGACACTCACCCGGCGCCTGACTAAGTTCCGCGCCGCAAAGCGAGACCGCGCGATAGACGGTCGGTACGAACAAAAGACAAGCAGCGTCGCGACCAGCATTGATGCAGGTCACACGTACAACAAGAAACGAAGCGTTGAATAACGAGGCCACCCAATGGCGGCCCCGAGACTAGTTTTTCTAACGACAGACGGCGTTCCAAACCGTGCAAATCAATGTGACAGGACAGCAGATCGATGTGGGCGACGCGTTGCGTTCCCATATCGAGGACGCGATCACCGATACGACGGACAAGTATTTCGCCGACGCCGTCGACGCGAGCGTGGTGTTGTCGCGCGAAGCCTATCGAATCCGCGCCAACATCAACATGCATGTAGGCCGCGGCATTCACGTGCGCGCCCATGAGGAAGCCGATGATCCCTACGCGGCCTTCGACGTGGCCCTGGCGCATCTGGCCAAACGGCTGCGGCGCCACAAGCGACGCCTGCGCGATCATCACCAGGATCGCGAAACGATCAGCACCCCGACGATGCCCGAATATGTCATCGCGCCCTATGCCGGCGACGAGGATATGTCCGATGACGTCCCGACCGACGACAATCCGGTGATCATCGCCGAGAACCAGACCTCGGTCGAAAGCCTGACGGTCTCGGAGGCCGTGATGCGCATGGACCTGGCGGACGGACACGCGCTGGTTTTCCGCAATGCCAAACATGGCGGCATGAGCGTGGTTTTCCGCCGCGCAGACGGCAATGTCGGCTGGATCGATGCGCCGGACAGCCCGGACAATGAGGCCTAACGGACAGCTCATGAATATCGAAGACATTCTCGAACCGGGCAGCGTCATCGCCGACCTGCATGCGACCAGCAAGAAACAGGTCCTGCAGGAACTGTCGAAAGCCGCGGGCGAAATCCTCAAAACCGATGCGCGCCGGGTGTTCGATATCCTGGTCGAACGCGAACGCCTGGGCTCGACCGGTGTGGGCGCCGGCCTTGCGATACCCCATGGCAAACTGCCCGGGCTCGGCCATTTGCAGGGCGTGTTCGCACGTCTCGAGAAGCCCGTGGATTTCGATGCGATCGACGATGAGCCGGTGGATCTGGTGTTTCTGCTGCTTGCCCCAGAGGGTGCCGGCGCCGACCACCTGAAGGCGCTCGCGCGGGTCTCGCGAATCATGCGCGACCGGGCCTTTTGCGACAAGCTGCGTGGTTCCGACAGCCCGGATGCCATCTACGCCTTGTTGATCGAGACCGGCTTTACCGCCACCGAGACGCTTCGCGCCGCCAGCTAAGTCCGCGCGCCGTCAGCGCGCCCACTTAGTGAACGCTGACAGGCTCCATGTCATGCTGCTTGACCGCCGCGAACGCGATGTCGCGCTCGGCCATCATGCCCATTTCATTCCCGTCGGCATTGTGGATCGCATAGACGGTGCGGCCATCGACCACTGCCGGGCGCACATAGGCAACACGATCGACGCCCAGCGCCGCAAATTGATCGGGGCTGAATTTTTCATCATTCATGATCATGATGCCTGTCCTTTCGTCTCCATATCGAGGGCTGGCGAACCCTCGCCTTCGATCTCGATCTTGCGCACATTGCGTTCGGGCCGCGGCAGCGACACATCGATATGCAGCAGGCCATTGTCGAGCGACGCCGCCGTCACCTCGACACCGTCTGCCAGCACGAAACTGCGCTGAAACATGCGCGTGGCGATCCCGCGATGCAGATACTCCCGCGCCTCCTGCTCGGCCTGGCGGCCGCGCACCGTGAGCTGGCTGTCTTCGAGTTCAATATCGAGATCGTCGCGCGCAAATCCGGCCACCGCGAGGGTGATCCGCAGCAAATTCTCGCCGATGCGTTCGATATTGTAAGGGGGATAGCCGTCCGAAGAGGCCTTGGAGATACGTTCGAGCGTGCGTTCGAACTCATCGAATCCAAGCATCAACGGGCTGTTGAGCGGGGACAAACGTGGCATTGCCGTCACTCCTCCTTTCGAGCGAGTTCCGGGCCGCGACACCAGCCGGTTTCATAGTCTCCGCCGGCATCACGGTCCTTGGGGCCCGATTACGGCACCCCTGATTTCGATCGCCATGCGCTCGCATGAGCCTCACAGCGTAGACATTAAATGGTTTCGAAACGGCAAATTTCAAGGTGCCGGCAGGCTGGTCCCGTGTCCCGCGCCGGGGATCGCACCGGCCCGCATCAATGTGAGAAACACCATCGCGTCCCGGTCGCCGGACTCGGCGAGCCGCCGCAGCTGGTCCCACCCCGCCCGGGTACGGTCATGTCGAAACTCGGCCGCGGGCGGCGGTTTCCAGCTCACGACCGTCCGGGGCGCTTGGTCCCAGGCACGAGTAGGGATGCCGGCGGGCGTCGCGAGGGCCGGTTGCCCTAGCCAGTCCGGCGCCGCGCGTGCCGCGGCCGGCATCCCTGACCCTGCGGACGGTGCGCGTATCGGTGCGCCGTCGGTCAAGGCGAGCGTCGCGGCAAACGCCACAACTGGCAAACCGCCAATGACCCATGCAACCACCGTTAACCCGCGCATCCGTCGCTCCTCCCTGACAGGGCTGATTGAAGGCTGACGGCGCAACTGGGCTGTCGGGTGTCGGGATTGAGGCAATTCCATGCCGATCGCGGCACGGGTTTCGGAGGGTTATCCGGGGAATGCCGCCTCGGGTAGCCCGCTGACCCCGGCATCGAGAGCGAAGAGAGCGCCGGCGAGGGGTTCGCGCGCCAGTTCGTCGGGGGTCAGCATGATCCGCGCGGTGGTGACATAGAGCGTCTCGAGATCGGGCCCGCCGAACATCGGACAGGTCACCCGGCTCACCGGCAGCGCGATCATTCGATCGACATCACCATCGGGGGTCAGCCTCGTGACACGGCCCGCGCGAAACTCCGCCACCCAGACTCCACCCTCGGCATCGACGATCGCCCCGTCCGGGGTGCCGCGTCCGTCTTCCTCGGGGAATGTCGCGAAAACGCGCTCGTTCGCGATATCGCCGGTCGCCGGGTCATAGTCCCAGGCATGCATTTCGCGGGTCGGGGAATTCGCCGTGTACATGGTTGTCCCATCGGGTGACCAGCACAGCCCGTTGGACACCAGTATCCCGTCGATCATCCGGTGCATGGACCCGTCCGCATCCAGTCGATGAAACGCACCGACCGGCTCGCGCTCGAAATATGTCTGGGGGGGACCATCGGGGTCGTGCATCGACCCGGCCCAGAAGCGGCCCTGACGATCGGCGCGGCCATCGTTCAGCCGGTTGACCGGCCGGTCGGGCTCCGGGTCGCCGATCCAGTCCGGCCGAATCATCTCGCCCGGCGCCCCCAGGTCGAGAAACGCGAACCCGCCCCGCAACGCGCCCACCAATCCGCCGCCTTCGCGCAGAACAATCGAGCCCGTCTCCTGGGGCAGCGGCCAGCTGTCGTCGACGCCCGTCCGGGGGTCGTGGCGATGCAGCGCCGGCGCCTTGATATCGAGCCACCAGAGCACCCCCTCGTCCGGCGACCAGACAGGGCTCTCCCCGAGGGTCGCCCCGATCTCTATGACCTGCAAAATCTTTGCCTCTTCCATCATCTGCTCCCCATGGGCCGTGGCTTTCAACCGCCCGCAAAGAATGTCACGATACACCGATAAGGCCCGGCGGCAATCGCACGCGGCCAGACAAGATCGGGGGAGACAAGCGCATGATCGTCGACGCGCGCCGCTACGCCATCAAGCCGGGCCAGATGCCGGCATTCCTGAAGAATGTCGAGGAGGTCGGACAACCACTTCAGCGCAAGCACGGGTTCGAACCGGCCGGCTACTACACGGTCGAGACCGGCGAGATCAATTCGGTCGTCCACTACTGGAAGTGGGAGAACGCGCAAGTCCGCCAGGACTGCCGGGCGTCGCTCTACAACGACCCGGAATGGACCGAGTACCGCCAGGGAAGCTCCGACAAGCTGGTCTCCCAGTTCAACCGGCTTCTGCAGGCGACCGACGTGGTCGAGCCGTTCGCCTTCATGGGCAACGGCAGCCCCAAGGGCTTCGTGGACGAGCGCACCTACACCATCGCCTATACGCAAGTGCCCAACTATGTGGAAGTCACCAAGGCGCTGGCCAAACCTGTCATCGATGACGCGGGCTGGCAGCTGATCGGCTATTTCTCGTCGATCACGGGCAAGATCAACCAGGTGGTGCATCTCTGGTACTGGGACAGCCAGGGTGACCGCGAGGAACGCCAGGCCAAGGCCGTCGCCGACCCGCGCTGGCCGCTCTACCAGGCCGCCAACGGCCACCGGGTGATCGACCAGCAGAACCGCTACCTGGTGCCGACCTCCTTCTCGACGGTCAAATAGCGTCCCGGGATTCGCCAGGCATGGCCGAGAAACCTCAACGTTCACGCCGCCCCGTCGACGCCGCGACCATGGTTGTCTGGCGCCGCCGCCGGGGCACCGTCGAGGTGCTGATGGGGCGTCGCCACCACAACCATGTCTTCATGCCCCACGCCTATGTGTTTCCCGGCGGCCGGGTGGAGACGAACGACGGGCGGCTGAAGCCGGAGACGCCGCTGCCCGCCGACGTGCAGGCCCGGCTGGAGCGTGCTGCCGCCAACCCGACCCGTGCGCGCGCCATCGCATCGGCAGCCGTGCGCGAGACCTGGGAGGAAACAGGCCTGCTGATCGGAGACGCCGAGGACGGCGTGCTGCACCCGCACCTGGACGGCCTCGACTATTTCTTCCGGGCCATCACCCCGCCCGGCCGCACGCGCCGGTTCGATGCGCGCTTCTTCCTGGTGGAGGCGGACAAGGCAAACGGCAAACTGGCGGGCGACGGCGAGCTGGTCGACCTGGCGTTCCGGAGTTTCGATGAGTCCCGCCTGCTCGACGTGGCCGGCATCACCCGCATCGCGATGGCCGAGGCCGAGCGGCACATCCACAACCCGCCAAAGCCCGACCCGGAGCGACCGGTGCCGCTCTCACGCTTCCTGCGCGGCCAGTACTTCATCACGCCGGAGTAGAGGCGAAGCCTAGTTACCGAACAACCGGTACACGTCCCCGTCCGCCTTCACCCGCCCCGTCTCCACCATGTGGATCAGGTGGGCCAGCACCGAGCGCGCGGCCGCCGGGTAGAGCTTCGGGTCGACGTCGGCATACATGCGCGGCACCATCTCTTCGATGGTCGCGGGGCCTGACGCCAGCTCGGCCATGATCTGGTCTTCGCGCTCGTGGCGGTGGGCCAGCAGGGCCTTCACATAGGGCTTGGGGTCATCGATCGGCGCGCCATGGGTCGGGAAGTAGCGGGCCGCGATTCGTGCCGGCCCACCTTCTCCAGTGAGGCCATATAGGCTGCCATGTCGCCGTCGGGCGGCGAGACGATGGAGGTGGACCAGCCCATCACATGGTCGCCGCACAGGAGCGTCGATTCCTCCTGCAGGGCAAAGCACAGATGGTTCGAGCAGTGGCCGGGCGTGTGCACCGCCTCGACCGACCAGCCGTTGCCCGTGACCGTATCGCCATCGCTGATCACGTGATCAGGTGCGAAGTCATAGTCGGCGCCCCCCTCGCTCGCCCCGTCCTCGGGCCGGGTGCCATGGGGGCCATAGGCGTAGCTCGGCGCGCCCGTCGCGGCCTGCACAGCCTTCACGGCGGGCGAGTGGTCGTTGTGGGTGTGGGTCACGAGGATATGGCTCACCGTCTCGCCGCGGATCGCAGCCAGCAGCGCGTCCACATGCTCGGCCAGGTCCGGGCCCGGGTCGACGATCGCCACCTGGCCATGCCCGACGATATAGGTGCCGGTGCCGTGGAACGTGAAGGCGCTGGGGTTGTTGGCGATCACCCGGCGGATCAGCGGGGTGAGTTCGTCCACCCGGCCATATTCGAAGTCGAGTTCGCGGTTGTAGGGAATCTTCGTGGCCACGAGGCTAGCTCTCTTTTCGCCCAATCGCGCCCGCGGCCTTCAGCGTCGCGATGTCGTCCGCCGGCAGCCCCCAGGCGGCGAGCGCCTCCTCGGTATGCTCGCCGGGCACCGACGGCGGCGAGTGGATCTTGCCGGGTGTGCGCGAAAACTTCGGCGCCGCCCCCGGCTGGGTGATTCCCGCCACCTCGACGAAGTTGCCGCGGGCCACGTTGTGGGGATGTGTATGCGCCTCGGTCATGGACATCACCGGCGCGAAACAAACATCGGTCCCCTCCATGATCTCGACCCATTCGTCGCGGGTCTTGGTCGCGATCACCTTGGCAAAGCGTGCCTTGAGTTCGGGCCAGCGTTCCCGGTCCATCTGGTCCGGCAGGTCCGCGTCGGCAAGGCCGAGCTTGTCGAGCAGGATGGCGTAGAATTTTTTCTCGATGGAACCGATGGAGACGAACTTCCCGTCGGCGCATTCGAATGCGTCATAGAAGGGTGCCCCGCCATCGAGGATGTTCGAGGCGCGCTCGTCGGTGAAGTAACCCGACGCGTGCAACCCGATCACCGGGATCATCAGGCTCGCCGCGCCGTCGACCATGCCCACATCCACAACCTGGCCCTCGCCGCTGCTGCGCGCCTCATAGACCGCCGCCATGACGCCGAAGGCGAGATACAGCGCGCCCCCGCCATAATCGCCGATCAGGTTGAGCGGCGGGGTCGGCTTGTCCTTGCCGCCGATCGCGTGCAGCGCGCCCGATAGCGAGATGTAGTTGATGTCATGGCCCGCCGCCTTGGCCAGGGTGCCCGTCCCGCCGAACCCGGTCATGCGCGCATAGACCAGCTTCGGGTTGCGGGCCATGCACTCGTCCGGGCCGAGGCCGAGTTTCTCGGTCACGCCCGGGCGATAGGGCTCGATCAGCACGTCGGCGCTCTCGACCAGCCGCAGCACGGTCTCGACGCCGTCGGGGTTCTTCAGATCGACGGCAACAGAAGGTCGCGAGCGGGTCGCCAGATCGAACTCCGCACCCCGTGGTACCCCGAGGCCCGCATCGGCCGGGCGGTCGATCTTGATGACGTCGGCGCCCAGGTCGGCCAGCAGCATCGCCGCGAAGGGCCCGGGGCCGATCCCCGCCAGTTCCACCACCTTGAGGCCCACCAAGGGCCCGGAGCGTGTGCGTGTATCGCATTGGTCGGTTGCGTTGGACATGGTTCCTCTTCTCCCCCGTTTGGCATTACCCTGCGGGGTAAGACAGCCGAGTGCAATGGTCAACTCGGGCCATCAACCGCCCCTCGCGACATCCCAGCCGGGACATCAATATCCATGACGGATCAGCCTGCCCCGATCGCCCTGCTGGTGTCGCTGATGGTGGCCAGCCAGGTGGCCATCACGATCTTCTTGCCGTCCCTGCCGTCCATCGCGGAACATCTCGACACCAGCCAGGCGCTCGCCCAGATGACCGTGTCTGTCTATCTCGGCGCCTTCGCGCTGGCGCAGCTGGTGGTCGGCCCGCTGTCCGATGCGATCGGACGGCGCCGGCCGCTGATCACGGGTCTGGTCCTTTTCACCCTCGGCGGCCTGGCCTGCGCGCTGGCGCCGAACATCACCTTCCTCATTGCCGCCCGGGTGGTTCAGGCAATCGGTGGCTGCACCTGCATCGTCATTTCGCGTGCCATCGTGCGCGACACCACCGACGGGCCCGCCGCCACGCGGGCCATGGCCTATCTGGGCATGTCCCTCGCGGTTGCCCCCATGGTCGCGCCGCTGATCGGCGGGCAGCTCGAGGTGCGTTTCGGCTGGCAGTCGAATTTCCTGGCCACCGCGCTGCTCGGCGCCGGCGTGCTGCTCGCGACACTGATGACGCTGCGCGAAACATTGCCGCCCGAGGCCCGCAAATACACCCGTCCCGGCGCTCTCGCGCTGACCTATCTGCGCCTCGCGCGCATGACCCGTTTCATGGGCTACAGCCTGAGCACCGGCGCGATGGGCGCCACCTTCCAGGCCTTCATCGCCGGGACTCCCATCGCCTTCATCGTGGTCATGGGCGTCACCCCCCGAGGCGTTCGGTTTCTTCATCCTGTCGACGCCGGCCGGCTACATCATCGGCAACTATATCTCCAGCCGGCTGGCGCAGCGGGTCTCGCGGGCCCGGATGATCTCGATCGGCGGCCTCCTGGCGATTGCCGGAACGGGCGCGACGGTGGTGCTGGCGCTCATGGGTCTCGACACGCCCTACACGTTGATCGTGCCGATGTTCATCTACTCCTGGGGCTCGGGCTTCCTGGTGCCGAACAGCCTGGCGGGCGCCCTCACGGCGGTCGCACCTCCAACCGCCGGTTCCGCCGCGGCGCTGGGCGGCTTCATTCAGATGAGCGCCGGTTTCGCGAGCACCCTGGCGGTGGCCAGCCTCGTCCAGACCTCTTTCCTGCAGCTCGGCCTGCTGATGCTCGGCTGCACCACCCTGTCCTGGCTTTTCTTCGTGGTGATGGTCCGGCGCGACGCCGCCTAGCCCTCGCTGGCGTCGTCGTCGGGAATCTCCGCGCCGATCGCCGCCAGCGCGGCCTTGGCCACCACGAGGTCCTCTTCGCCCGTGCCCGAGCCGCAGCCGATGCCGCCGACGCAATAGCCGTCGATGATGATCGGCACGCCGCCGCGCAGCGGCAGCACCTTGCCTTGCGTCGAGACCGACAGGCCCATGCCGATATTGTAATCGATGGCGTGGGTCGGCATGCGGTGGCTCGCCGCCGTCATCGCCTTGGCGCTGGCGGAGTCCTGGGCCAGCACGCGCGCGCCGTCCATCAGGAGATAGCCGACGATCCGCGCGCCGTCATTGGCCACGGCGATGCCCATGGGCACCCCCATCTCGTCGGCCTTGGCCACGGCAGCATCAATTAGGGCACGGATGCCATCATGGGTGAGCTTGCGGGACGGGATCGTGTGGTCGGTCATATCGGGCTCCGGGGTGTGAGAGGTCCCGGCAATGTTATCGCGCCCGGCCCTGTCTCTGCTATGGTGCAGGCCGTCTCACACGAAGGAATCCAACCATGTCCGATCCCGTGACCCTTGAGGTCTTCGCCGACTACGTTTGACCCTGGTGTTACCTCAGCACCGTGCGTGTTGAAAAACTCCGCCAGGCCTACGACGTCGACATCCAGACCGTTCACTTCCCGCTGCATCCCGACACGCCGGCCGACGGCCAGTCGCTGGAACAGCTTTTCGCCGGCCGCGATGTCGATCTCGACGCCATGTACCAGAACATGAAGGCGCGGATGGACGAGGAAGGCCTGCCCTACGGCAAGCGCACCCACACCTACAACAGCCGGCTGGCCCAGGAGCTCGGCAAGTGGGCCGACACCCAGCCGGGCGGCGATGCCATCCACATGAAGCTCTACGAGGCCTATTTCGTCGACGCCAAGAACATCGGCGATGCCGATCTCCTGGTGGAGATCGCCGAAGGGGTCGGGCTCGATGGTGCCGCCGCGCGCGAGGTGCTGGAGAAACGCACCTTCGAGGCCGCGATCGACGCGGACTGGGAAAAATCCCGCCAGTATGGTGTGACCGGCGTTCCGACCTATGTAGCCGACGCCAAGGGCGTCGTCGGCGCCCAGCCCTACGAGGTGCTGGAACAGCTGATGGACGCGGCGGGGGCTCAGAAAAAGGGCGGCTGAGCCGCCCGGTTTCCGTTTTCTACTTCATGTCCTCGGGGAAGTCCGGCTGGGCCTGCGGCCGCGCGTCGAAGAAGGCCGGGTTCTCCATGCATGTCTTGAAGATGCGCACGCAGTTCGGATAGTCGTCCAGCGGGATCTTGAACAGGGTCGCCGCACCCACCTGGGGCACCAGGCAGAGGTCGGCCAGGGTCACCTGATCGCCTTCACAATATTTGCCCGACGTACCGTCTTCGACCAGGTGCTTCTCGATCGCGGCAAGCCCGAGCTTGGTCCAGTTGCCGATCCACGCGGCGAGTTCTTCCTCGCTATGGCCCCAATCCTGGGTGATGTATTTGCGGATCCGCGGCACCACCAGCGGGTGCATGTCCGCCACCAGGATCATGCACAGCGACCGGACCCGCGCACGGGCCATGGCATCGGTCGGCAGCAGGGCCGGCTCGGGATAGGTCTCGTCGAGATATTCGAGGATCGCCATCGACTGGGTCAGCGCGTTCCCGTCATCGGTCACCAGCGCCGGCACAACGCCCTGGGGGTTGATCTTGAGATATTCCGGGTCGAACTGCTCGCCCTTGATCAGGTCGGTCGAGACGACCTCGAAGGGCTGGCCCTTGAGGTTGAGCGCGATACGTACTCGAAACGCGGCGAGTGAGCGCCAGTAGCCGAATAACTTCATGATTTCTCCCCGGGGATGATCGTCTGTTGTTGGCCGCAGTGGGCCCGTTCGGAGGCCAGCCTGTCAAGCCACGAGCATCAGGCCGTAACCGTCAGGCCGCGCCGGTTGCGGAACAGCCATGCCGGCGCGGCCGCCGCCAGCCCGAAGGCGATAAACGGCAGGATCATCTGCAGCAGCGCGTAGGCGCCGATGGCGCGCCTGTCGGCTCCCGACGCCAGGGATACCGCTTCCGTGGTCAACGTGTCGACGCGCCCCGCGCCGGCGAACAATGTCGGCAGATACTGACCCATCGAGACCGTGAACCCGACGGCGGCGGCGATCAGGATTGGCCGCAACAGCATCGGCAGCTTGACCCGGCAGAACACCCGCAGCGGTGACGCGCCCAGACACAACGCCGCCCGGGCGTAACGTGCATCCCAGGCCCGGTAGGGATCGGCGAGCGACAGAAAGACATAGGGCAGCACGAACACCAGATGGGCCCAGGCGACCGCGATCCAGGCGCCGTCCAGATCGCTCATCACCAGCAGGATCTGGGTGCCGAACAGGAAGGCGATCTGGGGCACCAGCAATGGCACATAGAGCAGCCACAACGCCCGGTTCGTGGCGCGTTTGCCGAACCGTGCCTCGTTCTCCAGACAACCCACCGTAAGCGCCAGCCCCACCAGTGCGGCGGCGATCCCGATGGTCGCGGTGTTCAATGTGGCATTTGTCAGCCGGTCGGCGTTGGTCGTCCAGGCGTCGAGCGAAAGGGTCGACGGCAGCGGATCGGGGAACCGCCAGCGCCCGGCGATCGACCACAGCGCCATGCTTGCCAGACCGAGGAACGCCGCCAGGAAACTCGCCGTCAATGCTGTGGCGGCGGCAACGCGCAGTGGGAAATCGCGCCGCCCGCGGCTGCCCGCGCGGATCCAGACACGGCCGAGACAGGCCACCACGCGTTCACCCAGCCACCAGACGAAGATCGCCGCGACCACGAGGCCGAGCTGAACCAGCGCCCCCGCCGACGCCACGAATCGCAGCGCCAGGTCTGGATCATTGAACCAGCGCACCAGCTGAACGGCGAACGGCGGCGGGGTCGAGGGGGCGAGCACCACCGAGACATCCACCACCGAGGCGGCAAACGCCAGGACGGCGAAGACCGGCAGGCGTATCTGGCGATAGACCAGCGGAAACACCGCCTTCAGCCAGGCCGCGATAGTGCCGTAACCCAGGGTGCGGGCCATGGTCCGAACCCGGGCGGCATCCACCTGCCCGATCGCGGCCAGGGTCATCAAAAAAAGAAACGGGATTTCCTTCACGACCAGCCCGGCGATCAGCGCCAGACCGTCCGGGTCCTGGACGATAATCAAATCCGGCGGCCGGTCATAACCGGTCAGCCAGGGCGAGGTCAGGCGGAAGATCCAGCCCGACGGGGCCAACAGAAACGCCAGCCCGAACGCGACGGTCACATGGGGTACCGAAAGCAGCGGCGAGAGCAGCTTCTGGACCCGCGCGAAGGAACGCGTGCCGTGCCAGCCGGCGACGAACAGGATGACCACGGCAAACGATACGACCGTGACGGCCAGCCCGGTCACGAAGGACAGCCGGATCGATTCCGCCACGCCGGGTGCCGCAAACAGCGCCCGCCACGGCTCCAGGCTGAACGTCGTGCGGCCCAACGCGGGCAGATAGCCGAAGGCGGGAAACAGCGTGCCGAGCAGGCCGGCTACCACCGGCCCCAGCAGCAACAGCAGGGTCACCACGGGCACCCAACGCAAAGGCGAGGACGCCCCCATCGCGGCTATTTCCCGCTGGCGTAGCGCTTGGCCCACTCGGCCTCGAGCGCGGCAACCCAGGACGGATGCGGCTCCAGCTGGGTGATGCCGAGCTCTCCCGGCGACAGGGTCGCGACCCCGAGCTCGAGATCCTGGAACGCCGCCTTCGAGTCCTCCGGCAGCCGGTTTACATCGAGCACCGTGAAGCTGCCCCACACTTCAGGATTCTGTTTGTGGGCCTGGGCCTCGGGTGACATCAGGAAGTTGGCCATCACCATCGCCCCTTCCTTGGCGTTGGCGTTGAAGGGAATGGCAACGAAATTCGTGTTGCCGATGGTCCCGTTGTTGAGCACGAAGGTACGTACCGTGTCGGGTAGCTTACCCTGGGCGATCAGGCCCGACGCCTCGGCCGGCTCGAACGACAGCGCGATCGAGATTTCGCCATCGTCGAGGAGCCGCAGCAGGGCCGGGCCGTTCTGCGGATAGACCTCGCCGCGCCGCCACATCAGCGGATGCAGCGCATCGAGATAGGCCCACAGCGGCGCCGTGTTCTCGGCCACATTCGCCGCCGGCGCCTGGAGTGCAGACGGACTGACGACGAGCTCGATCAGCGCCTGCTTGAGGAAAGTGGTGCCGAGGAAATTCGGCGGCTGGGGATAGGTGAAACGACCAGGGTTGTTTTTCGCCCACTCCAGCAGGCCCAGGATGGAGTCCGGCGGCGTTTCGACATTCGCCGTGTCGTGCATGAACACGAACTGCGCCATGCCCCAGGGCGCCTCCAAATTGTCTACCGGCACCGTGAAGTCCACGGTCGTGGTCTTCTTGTTCTCCGTATCGACGAAACGATAGTTCGGCGCATTCTGCGTCCACGGGCCGAACAGCAGGTTGTTTCGCTTCATCGCCGCGAAATTCTCGCCATTGATCCAGATGAGATCGACCGAACCGCCGTCATTGCGGCCAGCGGCCTTCTCCGCCACGACCCGGGCTACCGCCTCGGCCGTATCGGCGAGCTTCACATGCTGCACCGTCACGCCGTAGCGGGCCTGCACCTGGTCACCCGCCCAGGCAATGTAGGCGTTGATACGTTCATCGCCGCCCCAGGCGTTCCAGAACACGAGCTGCCCGCGCGCCTTGTCGACCACCTCGTTCCAGCTCTGGGCCATCGCCGAGCTTGCGGTGAGCGGCGCGAGCGCCAGGAAACCGGCCAATGCCGCTGTCAGGATACGCATCTGTGGTCCTCTTTCATGTTGGTTAGACCGCAACGGCGGCCGGTGCCGTTGGCGCCCAGTCGGCGCGAACGCGGGTGATGGTGTCGGGGTCGAGATAATCGGCGACGCGGCCGGCCACATGGGCGACGAGCGCGTCTTCGCTGAGTTCGGCCGACCAGTTCTCGGTAGACTCATTTTCTTTCGGTTCGGTCGCCACGGTCTCGCGGGACTCGACACGCCATTTGGCACACCAGGTCACGGACCAGAGCCACATCATGCGGCGCAGCGGCTGCAGCCACGGTTCGGTCGCCGTGGCGAGTTCTCCGGGCACAGCGTCGAGCCACGCCCCATGAAAATCATCCACCTGGCCGCGGTCCAGCACCGCATGGCTGTCCACGTCCCAGGTGGTCGAGGTGTAGAGGGTGGCGTGGGCCAGATCGAAACCCGCCGCGCCATACCGCGCCTTCTCCAGATCGACCAGAACCGCGCGGTCATCCCCCAGCTCCCCCGACGTCATCAGGTAGTTTCCCGGATGGGCGTCGAACGCGATGAGCGTCCGGGGCGGGCGGGCGTCGCGGGCCAGGGTCGCGCCGGCCACCTGCAACTCCTCGCGAATCTGGGATTCGGCATCCGGGTGCAGTTCCGCCGCCGCGACATAAGCCGCCTGGGTCATGATTTCCGTGAACGTATCGGCCATCGGATCGACCGGATCCTTCAACGGCGCGCGGCCATCCACTTCCGGTAGGGGCATCCCATGGATCGCCGCCAGGCATTCGGCCATCGCCGCCAAATCGCCCGGCAGAGACAGCGGCCGTCCGTCGATCAGATCGACGATCAATGCGCCCATGGGCAGTGCGCCGTCGGGCGATAACTTTTCATGCAGATGGGGCACATGCCCGCTCGCCGAGGCACGTGCGAAACAGGCGGCCTGATAATCTAGATTCTCCGCCGCTGCGAGGCCGAGCTGGCTCTGCTTGGGCACCCGCGCCAGGGTGCCCGTATCGCCGATCCGGACATGATCATGGGCGAGGCCCGTATCCGGCAAAGGGTGTAGATCCGTGACCGGCACGCCGAGACGCTGGGCCAGGGCCCCACACACGCCTTCTATCCGGCGGCTCATGCGGCCGTCCGCCGGCTCAGACGCGCCTGGCGCAGGCCTTCGATGAGCGGGCCAAGTACCTGATCGTGGAACCGATCGCAGCCGATACAAAGGTTGCGGTAGGTCTCGCCCGAAGGCGTCTTGGTTTCGCTGTTCTTGCGGAAGGTGTCCTCGTCCCAGCCAAAGGCCAGGCCCATGCGTTCCGGCGCGCCGTCATTGAGCGCCTCGAACGCCGGGTGGCCGACGAGGCTGTCCAGAATCTCCGTGAGCGGTTCCTCGGTGAGGTTGCCGAGCGGCGCCTTGGTCTTGAGGCAGCAGGGATAGACATTGCCGTTGGGCTCGATCGACACCTCGGAACCGATCTTTCCATGGTTCATGAAGTTGAGCCCGCCCGACCAGCGGTTGCAGAAATTATCGTCGAGGGTCGCGCTTGAGAGTTCGTTCTCCCAGGCCCGCCCGCGCGGCCAGATCGGCCCGATCCACTCTTCCGGGTTCGCCCCCATGAAGGAATAGACAGGCGTCTCGCTACCCCGCCCGTCGGTGCCGTCATGGCGCCGACCCGTCGGCAACAAGCCCGCCGCCTCGACCAGACCCGTCAGATGTTCCATCAGGGGCACGCGCTTGTCGCCTTCATGGCCAACATGGAAATCGTCCATACCCGTGATCGAGAGTTGCCACAGGCCGTGGGCCAGCAGCTCGTCGAGAATTTCCGCGGTGACCAGATCGCCGGTCGTCTGCACCACCACCCGCACCCCGCCCGCGTCGGCGTACTTCTCGCGCAGCATGTCCATCACCGGATAGAGCACCGGCTCGCGAATCTCGTCGAGCAGCACCTCGCCCCCTGACAGGATGACACGCCCCGGTTTCTCCGGGCCGTCATCGCTTTCGCGATAGGTCATGCGGTCGGGCAGATTGGCCACGATCTTCGCATGGTTCGTCACCGCCTCGCCCACCACGGCGTCGCGTTCATCGCGCACATAGGGGCGAAAGCGCGTGTCGTAGCAATGCGCACAGCGCCGGTGGCAGAGCCACGAGATGACGTAGTAGATCGATTCCATGCTTTCCCCGCTGGGACCGCGATTGTAGCGGTCACCATGTCGTACGGAACAGACCGGAAGTCACGTCACGGTTTGTTGACAACTATTTCGTCACGGGCGGCGGCGTGCACGCCACGCGGCCCAGGCCGCGCCATCGTCCACATCATCGAGCTCATCCAGCATCGCCACGCGGGCCTTCCCCGGCAGACCCGCGAGGGTATCGGCCAGGGCATGCTCGGTGCTCCAGCGGACGTCGCGGAATATCCTTCCGGACATCGCCGGGCGCCGGCGTGCGCCGACCAACCAGTAACCGCCATCGGCTGCCGGACCGAAGACAAACTCATGGTTGCCGAGTGCCGCAAACCCGTCGGCGATATGGTCTGCCGAAATGTCGGGGATGTCCGTGCCGACGACGATCACCGGGCCCGGGGGGAGCATCGTCATCGGCCGGGCCATGCGTGCACCCAGATCACCCTGGCCCTGCGGGATCAATCCGACCCCGGGCACGGCTGGCCAAAGGCCTGGCCGCAGGGCATCTCCATCCGGCGTGACCGCCAGCCAGGTACGCCAGCGCGGATCGCTGCCCAGCCGCCGCGTCACGTCATGCAGGGTCCGGCGATAGAAGGCGAGCGCGGGACCATCCCCGATATCCGCGGCCAGCCGCCGCTTGACCGCGCCGCGCCGGGGCGCGCGGGCAAAGATGACGAGATGGGGCTTCATCTGTAGATCTGGTCAATCATCCGCGCCGGCATGCCCATGAGATACAGAAACAGGCAGAACAGGTTCCGCGATGGGCGGCGCCAGTAGCCACCTTCGCGATAACGCACGGCGGACGTCAACGCCGCCGTTTCCAGCCCCGCCAGCCGGCTGCGGCCCATCCTACGCGCAAGATAGACATCCTCCATCAGCGGTTGGTCGGGATAGCCGCCGAACGCCGTGTAGAGATCGCGCGGGATCGCCAGGCCCTGATCGCCATAGGGCAGGCCCAGCACCCGGCAACGCCACGCCACCAGCCGCTCGATCCGTCGCGCGCCGGGCGCATCATCGTCGAGCCGGAAGCGGAAATAGGCGGCGCGGTGGCGCTCGGCGATCATGAACGCCGCCAGCTCGACCGCCCAGCCCGCCCCGAGAACCGTGTCGGCATGCAGGAACAACAGCCAGTCGCCACGCACCTGGTCGGCCCCGGCGGCCAGCTGGGTGCCGCGGCCTCTCGGCGCCTCGATCACCCGCGCGCCCAGAGATTTGGCCACCGCGACCGTGTCGTCATCGGAGCCGCCATCCACCACCAGGATGTCCAGATCGAAGATGTCCCGCGCCGCCGCCAGGCCTTCGAGCGTACGCGCGAGGCCCGCCCCCACATTCAACGCGGGAATGACGACACCGAGGCTCGGTTCAGACGGCACGGGCTTCGCGCCATTGCAAGAACCGCAGCGCCCCCAGCGCGACGATGGCGAGGACCATTGTCACGCCACCAAAGAACATGGCCGTCGCCGGGTCACCGGTCCGGGTGACGATCCAACCCGCGAGCGCCGGCCCGACGAACAGGCCCGCATGGTTCCAGGTGTGATACAGGCCGGTGCCCGTGTTGCGGTGCTCGGCCCGTACCGTCTCGACGGTCAGCGCCATCACGTTGCCGGTGGGTATGCCGATGAAGATCGCCGCCATGATGAACAGCAGCAGAGGTGCGTCGACGAGGGGCACGAGGGCGACCATCAACGCCCCGAGCGCAAAGCAGGCCACCATGACCAGGTTCGGCCGTGCCAGCTTCTCGGATACCCAGCCCCCCAGCGGAATCGCGAACATGTAGACAAAGGTGGCGTTGGCAAGCAGCAGGCCCGCCGCCACGACATCCATGCCGCGCAACACCAGCATGGCGGGCCCGAAGGACAGCACCATCAGGTAACCGGCGTTGTAGAGCACCCAGACGATCCCCGCGAGCGAGACCCTGGTGGCCTCGGCCCGGGTGATCGCCAGGCGCTGCAGAGGCCGCGAGACGTTACGTGCCGCCGGCCGGTACAGGATGGCGACCAGCAACATGCCGACGAGAGAGCCGATACCCGCCGTCAGGAAAACCGCCTGCCAGCCCCAGGCTTCGGCCATGGCGCCCTGGGTGTAGAGGCCGATGGCGATACCCACCGGCCAGCTGTTCATCAGGATGGCCATGGCGGTGACCACTTCCTTACCTTCGAACAAGTCGCCGACGATCTTCACCATGACGACCGTGATCACCACCCCACCGGTGCCGGCGATCATCCGGCCGACACTGATCGTGGCGAAGTCGTCGCCCAGCCACATCACGAAGCCGCCCGCCGTCATCATCGCGAGGCCGGACAGGCATACCCGGCGCTCGCCAAAGCGCTGGGCGAGGAAGCCCGACGGCAGGGCCGTCAGAACCCCGAGCAGGCTGAAAAGACCGATCAGGGTACCAACTGCGGTGAAGTCGATACCAAGGTCCTCGACCAGCAGCGGCGAGACCGACGCGACGGACTGGAAGTGATAGCCCAGCGCCGAGCGCGCCAGGAAAAGCGCACCAAGCACCATCCATCGGTTGGCGGTCACGATGTTTCGACCCTGCCCCGCACCTATTCCGCCGCCGCTTGCATCACACCGGCGGCATCGAGGATACGGCGGCCGGACTCGGCGAGCTTGCCCAGGGTCTCACGCAGCGCGGCTTCCGGGTAGACCAGCTTGCCGTCGCGTTTCTTCACCTCGCCGTTGACGAAGACCGTGTCCACGTTCGACGGCGTGGCCATGAAGATCAGCGTCTGGACCGGGTCATGCACCGGGCAGGTGTTGAGGTCGTCGCCACGCACGAGGATCACGTCCGCCTGCTTGCCGGGCGTCAGCGAGCCGATCCGGTCGTCAAGCCCGAGCGCCCGGGCGTTGTCGATCGTCGCCCATTCAAGCGCGACACGCGTTTTCAGATGCTCGGGCATCGCCTTGGTCGGGCGCGGCCGATCGTCCGTGTACATGGCTCGCTCGAACTGCAGCGCATAACGCACGACCGAGAACATGTCGCCGGAGACGTTCGACTGCAGATCCACCCCGAAGGCCGGCGTACCGCCGAAACCGAGCACCCGGCCGGTCACCGGGTTGCCATGGCCGAAGTTGCTCTCGCACTCGGCCGCGACGGTGATCGAGCCGCCGGCATCGATGATCATCTTCATCTCGTCGTCGGTCAGGTTGGTCGCATGGACGAAGTCGGCATCCGGACCGAGCAGGCCGAGATCATTCAGCTTGTGCACCGAACCCTCGGAGAACAGCGGAATTCCCTGTGCACCCGTGTGGTTCGACCAGTAGAGGCCCATGTCCCGGGCCAGACGAACGTCGTGCTCGAAGCATTCCCAGACCGAGAAACCCATCCCCTGGATGCATATGGCCATGGTGATCAGCCCGTCGTCCGAAGCGAGCCGCCCCTTGCGGAGCCGCTCGACCCGTTCGCGCGAGTGCGGGGTCTCGTTGAACGGCGGCTCACCGGGCTTGGACGCGGTCTTGGTCTGGCCATGACCATAGACGGCGCGGATGCCCGATTCCTCCAGCGCGTCGATCGCGGCGTCCGTGTGATCCGTCGTGGCGTTGCAGTGATGCCAGTCGAACAGCGTGGTGCTGCCGCAGTTGATCTGGTTCAGCGCGCCGCAGAGGTTCGCCAGGCGGATGTCGTCGGGCGTGAAGTGAGGCACCGACGTCGCGTGCATCAGGGTGGAGTATTCGAACATCGTCCAGTCGGCGACGACCCCGCGCACCCCGGTCTGCCAGGTGTGCTCGTGCGCATTCACGATGCCGGGGCTGACGATCATGTTGGACGCGTCGATCACTTCCGCATCGCCGGCGTCGATGTTGCGGCCGACCTCGACGATCCGGTCGTCCTCGATCAGCACGTCGCCGCCGCGAATATCGCCGATCGCATCGTCCATCGACACGACCCAGCCGCCCTTGATCAATGTGCGCGCCATCAACTTTACTCCCGGGAGGTAATCTTGTTTGTTGGCACCAGACTACCGCGACCACCCCACACAGGGAAACGCCCGGCGACAGGTTGAAGTTCGGGGGGCGAACCGGCGGTGTCTGTCGGTGTTAGTATCGGTGTATGAGCAAGCTCTCCGTCGATCCGCCAGACGGCCCCTTCGGCGCCCTCGTGTCCGGTATCGAATTGGCTGAGACGCTCGCAGCCGACGCCCGATGCAGCACTTTTCGCTAGAGGAATTTGGGTTGGTGGGAGCTCGAATACGACCTACTCTGGATATTCAGGAATCGAAACTCTCGATAAAGTTGTGTTCACGTTCTTACTATCGCAACGCTTTCACAGCACTGAAGTTCGGGGTCCCCCATGAATGCTGTAACTCGAAAAACGGAAATTGCACCGATCGATGCGACTCCCGAAAAAAGAATGTTTTGGTCGATAATCGCTGACTACGACCTAAAAACTGGACTGTGTGAATTAGTCGACAACGCGTTCGATATTTGGCTGCTTGGAAACCAGAAGAAGAAACTGGAGATCAATGTAGTACTAGATTCCGATCACCAGACGATCACCGTAACCGACAATGCGGGGGGCGTTAAACAAAGTGATCTGAGGCTCCTAGTCGCGCCAGGTGGCAGCGGCAACGATCCGAACGCTCAATCGATTGGAATTTTTGGTGTTGGGAGTAAGCGAGCAGGAGTTGCGTTAGGTCGCACCATCCAGATTAAGACGCGCCCTAAATCAGGCTCAAGTTTTCAAGTAGATATCGAAGATGATTGGCTAGAAACGAATGACTGGGAAATCGCAGCATTCGAGATTCCAAATCTCTCTGCAGGCACAACACAAGTTCATATTTCGAACCTAAGAAAGACTTTCGATGAGTCCGACGAACCAGAGATTATTAGACATTTGGGTGAAACATACTCTCACTTCCTCGGCTCAAAATGCTCCCTAGTCGTAAATGGGACAAAGATAAAAAAAACAAAATACGACAACTGGTCTTACCCACCGTCATACGCACCTCAAAACTGCAAAATCAAAATACCTCTAAATGATAGTCAGCATATTACAGCCGATATTACTGCTGGCCTAATAAAAGACCGTGAACCAGATGCAGACAATTATGGCGTTTACTTTTATTGTAACAATAGGATGATAGTTAAGGAACTGAGAACACGAGAAGTGGGATATTTTGTTACTTCCGAGGCAGGAGTACCTCATCCCGATGCTTCTCTGTGCCGCGTTATCGTGAGGTTAGAAGGGCCAGCCATTTTGATGCCCTGGAACAGCAGCAAGAATGGGATCAACTACGATCACCTTGCATTCCAAAAAATACGACCAACCCTTATCCAACTCGTAGCTCATTTTTCAAAACTCTCACGGCGACTTAAGCATGAGTGGGACGCCAAGGTGTTTAGACACACGCAAGGTAAGATTACAAAAATCCCAAAAGCTCAAATAACAAATAGTCAGAAAATCAGCCTTCCACCTCTACCGAAGGTAAGAAAACAACAGATCGAACACCTGAGGGAAAAGAATAAAAAGCAGCTCGACAAGATGCCTTGGACACTGGGTCTCATTGAAGCAATTGGCGCTGTGGATGTCGTTTCAAGGTAGAAATTTGATACCAGAAACCGGATGTCGTTAATTTTGCTCGACAGCAATTTCGAAATCTCTCTCAAAGAGTTCATAGTCCACCGATCTGACCTCTTTCCACAGCAGCAATACTCCGATGGTCGAATCAGGGATTTGTTTAAAAGCCGTCACAAAGTAATAAAAGAAGTATCGTCAAAAATAGATATTCCGGATGAATTACTAGAAAAAGCCAAACACTATTATGAAATGAGAAACAAAATTATACATGAACGAGCAAGTACTACTGTCTCAGACGCAGATGTAGATGCCTGTAGAAAAAATGTTCAAAAGATATTGAAGATCTTGTTTGGGCTAAAGTTCATCAACTAGAGCATCCAAACGCCCTACCCCTCCGTCTTCCAGCCGCCCTCGTTGATGTCGAAGATCACCCCGTCCGGGTCGCGGTACTTGATCTCGTAGAACGCGCCCGCGTCCTTCGCCTCGCCCATCAGCCAGTTGCCGCCCGCCGCCTCGATCTCGCCCTGGGCGGCCTCGACGTCATCGACGATGAAACCGAAGTGATGCACGCCGAACTTTTCCGGGTCGCCGCCCGCGGCCTCCTCGGTCTTGTAGCGCAGCAATGCCAGATTGACCGTGCCGTCGGTGAGATACACCGCCGTGGCGCCGGGATGGTCGTTCTCGCCCACCCGGGTCATGCCCAGCGCATTCTCATAGAACGCCGCAGCCTTCTGGGGGTCAGGAACGGACAGGGCAAAGTGTCGGAGTTTTGCGGTCATTCGGCTAGCTCCGCGGTTTCGCGCCGATCAGCACGAAGGCAATCGCGGCATTCTTGCCCGACCGGTTCGACCAGGCGTGGTTGGTGCCGCGCTGGACCAGCACGTCGCCCGCCTTCAGGAGAGTCTCGCCCTCCTCCATGACCGCCCACATTTCGCCCTCGAGCACGATGGCGAAATCGGTCGTCTGGGTCTCGTGCATGCCATCCGTCTCGGAATCACCGTCATGGGCCGCGCCCGAGCCCATCTCGTCGAAGGCCGCGCCGACGTCGGCCCCCTTCCAGGCCTCGTCAGGCGGGAAATCGACGACCCGGAAAATCGTCCCGTTGGGATCATGGGGCTCGATGGAATTCTCACGAATTGCCGTGTCCGTCTCGCCGGTGTTGTCGGCGGGTGCCGTCGTCTCCCAATATTCGTGCAGGAACAGGCCCGGCAATGGCTCGATGGTCTGGGGGGCATCACCGTCCTTCCAGATGATCGACTTGCCGGCGGCGTTGTGGCCCGTGACCACACGACGGAATGTGCGTGCCATGATGTGTCCTCCCCTTGTTGTGCTGCACCCCAGCTTAGACGGGAAAGGACCCGACGGGCGAATCTCCAGATTCCACATATGTGGGTTGCGGCCGGACGCCTTGTGTTTGGCCACGTCAGCGGCGACCATGCGGCCAACATCACTCAATCAGGGGGAACCAGCACGATGTCCGATCCCAACAATCCGTCCGGCGCCCTGCCCGGCGATCCGCGCTACGGCCTTTCCGAGGCCGAACTCGACGAATATTACCGGACCAAGAGCCCGAGCTGGATCTGCAAGGGCTATTTCAAGGCCGATGGCGGGCTCGAACTGCGTGAATCGGCGATGGACGCCCACCAGGCCTATCTGCGCGCCCATCAGAACCAGATCCGCTTCTCCGGGCCCCTGCTGACCGATGACGGTTCCGCCCCGGCCGGGGCGATGGCGCTCATCGACGCACCCGACAAGGCGGCCGCCCAGGCCTGGATGGACAACGAGGGCTACACCCAGGCCGGCGCCTTCGGCGAGATATCGATCACCCGCTGGTCGTCGTCGATGGATCTGCGCTGGTCCGACTATCCGCGCACCGAAGGCTGGGAGCAGTTCGTGGTCACCGCGATGGACGGCGAGGATTCCGAGGCGAAGCGCGCCGCGGTTGCCGAGGCCCATCACAAGTATCAGGCCTCGGTGATGGATCGTTACGTGGCCCGCGGGCCCATGTTCAACGACGATGGCAGCCAGATGATCGGCTCGATGATGATCATGGAATATCCCGACCGCGCGGCCTGTGACGAATTCTGGGAAGGCGAACCGCTCAACTATGGCGGCGTGTTCTCAGACGTGACCATCGAACGCTGGCGCTACGGCATCACCCTGCCGGGGCCCGCGTCGTAACGGCGACTGGTCGCAGCCACAACACGATAAGTTGAGTCCCCGCCCGCCAGGGCGGTCGCTACATAAGCCTCGTTCGAAGACCCCCATCAGGGCTTCAGAAAAACGGGCGACGCGATGAGTTTCCTCGGGACCACTTCCTCTCACAACCGTCCTGTCAGCGCGGCGCGCCTTTGGCGGCTGTTGCGCAGGCCGGTCTCGCGCGAGACACGCGACAGCCTGGACGCGGCATGGGCGCGGCTCGACCCGCGTTTCCGGACCGCCAACCAGATGTATGGCCGCCACGAGGAAGGCTGCGGGGCGACCATCGGCGTGATGCCGAAATGCGACTTCGCCTGCCGCGGCTGCTATCTGGGGGCCGACGCCAACCGCACCCCGGAACTGCCGCTGGCCGACGTCAAGGCGCAGCTCGACCTGCTGCGCGCCGCGCTCGGCCCCTGGGGCAACGTGCAGCTGACCGACGGCGAGGTCGCGCTGCGACCCGCCGAAGACGTGATCGAGATTCTGCGCCACGCGCGCGACATCGAGCTGATCCCGATGCTGATGAGCCATGGCGACGGTTTCCTGCGCGACCCGGACCTGCTTAAGCGCCTGATGGTCGAGGGCGGGCTGGAAGAACTCAGCCTCCACATCGACACCACCCAACGCGGGCGCCGCGACCGGGAGTTCAAGTACGCAACCCGCGAGGCCGAGCTGATGGATTTGCGCGCGCGGTTCGTCGCCATGATCCGCCGGGTCCGCCGCGAGACCGGCCGCACACTGCGGGTGGCCAGCACGGTCACCGTGACACAAGACAATCTGCCCGAGGTGGGCGACATCGTGGCCTTCGCCCAGGCCAACGCCGACGTGTTCCGCATGGTCGGCCTGCTGCCCGTGGCCCATGTCGGCCGCACAGAAGACGGCATCGGCCGGATCACCGCCGAGGCCCTGTGGGCCGAAATCGAACGCGGCCTGTCGATCGAGGAAACCAACCGCGACCGGCTCACCGCCAACCAGTGGTTCATGGCCCACCCCGACTGCAGCCGCTTCGTGATCGGCACGACCGCCGAGGTGGACACCGGCCCCCGCTTCGTCCCCCTCAGCCCCGAGAGCAGCGTGCGCGACCGGCGCTTCCTCGACCGGCTGTTCGCCAGTTTTGCCGGTGCTACCTTTCGCGCCGACCGGCCGTCGGAGGCCGCCGCGCGGCTCATCGGCATGCTGTTTCGCGCGCCGCGTTTCTTCTTCTGGGATGTTCCCGCGACGGGCTGGGGCTGGGCCCGGCGGTTCGATCCCGACCGGCCGATGCGATTTGCCCTGCGGGCCCTGACCGGCCGAACCCAGCTGCACCGTTTCTCCGTCGTCGCCCATCATTTCATGAGCGCCGATGAACTCGACACGCCCGCCGGGCGTGAACGCGTCGCCCAGTGCGCCTTCCAGGTTCCGATCAACGGTGAGTTGCGATCGATGTGCGAGGTCAACGGCGCGGGCCTGCGCGACCGGCTCTACGCCGGTATAGATGCGCCCGACGGAAAAACCGATGCTCTCGACCCCGCCGCCTGACCGGCAGGCCAACGCACGCTGGACGCCGTCGGTCCGGCCAGCCTAAGGTAACGGCAACAGTGCCCGGACAACGATCCGGAACCGGGGGGAGGCCCAATGTCTGATTGCGTCATCGTCATAGCGGACGACCATCCGCTGGTGCGCGACGCCCTCAAGCAAACCATCGCGCAGGATATGTCCGGTGCCGTTTTCCACGAGGCCGCGAGCCTGGCGGAAGCGGAAGCGACGATCCGCCGCGAGGGTGTACCGGATCTCCTGTTGCTCGACCTGCATATGCCCGGGATGCGTGGCTTCACCGGCCTGGTCTATCTGCGATCCGAATTCCCCGAGGTCCCGATCGCGATGATCTCCGCCAGCACGGACGCGCGCATCATGCGCCAGGCGGTCGACTACGGCGCGGCCGGATTCATTCCCAAATCAGCGCCGATGGATGACATCCGCGGCGCGGTCCGCGACATCATCGCCGGCAACAACTGGTTGCCGACCGGGGTAAACGACCTGCCCGATACGTCAGAAGAAGACGCGCGGCTCGCCGCGCGCCTGACGACACTCACCCCCCAGCAGCTTCGCGTGCTGGGCATGCTGTCGGACGGCAAGCTGAACAAGCAGATCGCCTATGATCTCGAAATATCCGAAGCGACGGTCAAATCCCACGTCTCGGCGATCCTGCAGAAACTGGGCGTCAACAGCCGCACCCAAGCCGTTATCCTCGCCGGCCGCCTCAATGTCGACGACCCCGCGCGCGAAATCCCGGCGGGCTGATCCGACGAAATCTTGAATTCAGGACGCTTCGCGGCGCACCGTTGCGCGTTGCGCCAGCATGCGCGTCATCAGCGCGCGCAGCGCCGCGGGTTTGACGGGCTTGGACAGCACCACATGCCCGCGCCGTCCGGCCTCCTCGCGAAGCTCCTCGCCCGGATCGGCCGTCACAATGATCGCCGGGATCACCCGCTCGTAGACCCCGCAGACTTCGGTGATCACGTCGGGGCCCTTTTCACCACCGGCGAGATGATAATCGGCGACGATGATGTCCGGTGCGTCTCCGCCCAGCTCGCGCCGCCACTCGCTGCCGGCCGCCGCGGTACGCACATCGCAGTCCCAGCCGCCCAGCAGCGACGCCATACCCTCGCGAACATCCCGATTGTCGTCGATGCAAAGCACCACGGCACCGGCCAGCTCGCCCGCGCGAATCACCGGACGTGATACCGCCGGGTCGGTCTCGGTCGAAACCAGCCCGCGCGGTACCGTCACCGCAAACACGGAACCCTTGTCGCGATTACTGCGCAGCTCGATCGTATGGCCGAGGATGCGCGCGATCCGGTCGACAATGGCGAGCCCCAGGCCCAGCCCCTTGTCGTCGGTCTCGCCATGGGGGAGGCGCTGAAACTCCTGGAACACAGCATCGCGCATGTCCGCCGGAATTCCGGGGCCGGTATCCCAGACCTCCAGTTTCACCCGCTCACCCGCGCTCCGGCAGCCGATCAACACGCGCCCGCCGGTGGGCGTATAACGGATCGCATTGGAGAGAAGGTTCTGCAGGATGCGCCGCAACTGCTGCCGGTCACTGCGCAAGATTCGGTTCGAGTCGATCACCCGCAGGTCGATGTCGCGTTCCTCGGCAAAGGGGGCAAACTCCGTCCCCAGAGCGCGCAGCAATTCACCGACATTGAAATCCTCGATCTGCGGCGCGACACCGCCCGCATCGAGCTTCGAGATATCCAGCAAGCCCGACAGGAGTTCCTCGACCGAGCGCAGGGATGTGTCGACCCGGCCCACCAGTTCGGCATTCTCATTCTCGATCGGTTTTTCGGCCAGCGACGACAGGAACAGCCGCGCAGCATTCAGAGGCTGCAGCAGGTCATGGCTGGCTGCCGCGAGGAACCGCGTCTTGCCCAGATTGGCCTGCTGTGCGGCGTCCGAGGCACGGCGCAGCTGTTCGTTCAGATCCATCAGGTCGCGGGTGCGCTCATCCACGCGTTGCTCCAGGTCGCGCTTGGCCTCCTCAAGCTCCGCCGCCGCCAACACGCGATCGGTCAGGTCCATCAGGCTCACCGCGACCCCGCCCGCGGGCATCGGGCTGGTGAGGACCTCGAGCACCGTGCCGTCGTCGAGACGGCGTTCATAGGTTGCGGGTTCGCGCGTGCGATACTGCGCCAACAGGTCGTTGACGATCGTCTCGACCTCGCCCGGCCCGTATTCGCCCTGCTCGGCGGAGTAGCGGATAATGTCTTCGACCGGTACGCCCACGCGACCGTATTTTTCCGGCAGGCCGAGATAGTCCCGGAAGCGCTCATTGTGCCATGCCAGCCGCAAATCCTCGTCGAACACCGCGATACCCTGGCGCATATTCTCCATTGTCATCTGCAACAATTCACGGTTGTACTGGATGGCCGCCGACGCATCGTCGAGCAGCGACATGGCGCTCTCGATGTCGATATCCTCGCGCTCGAGCGACAGGGAGATCACGAGCCGCGCCGACGAAGCACCGATCGCGCTGGCGAGCAGGCGCTCGGCAAAGCGCAGCACGCCGGCATCGACCGGGTCGTCCGCCGATAATGTCGGCTCCCGTTCGGCCAGATACTCCGCGAAGGCCCGGTCCGAAACGGCCGCCCCCAGATAACGCCTCGTCAGATCCGCCAGATCCCGGATCGTGAGAACGCCCTTATATGTCCTTGGCCGTGCCGTGCGTTCTGCGCCCATCACCTCGACGAAAGCCCGCGCCTGCCCGCGCTCGACCACGCTCGGCTTGTTGAGCAGCGAGAGGACCACCAGCAACGTGATGTTGGCCGCCAGGCTCCAGAACACGCCATGGGACAGCGGGTCACCAAATTCCACGCCGAACAATGCCTGCGGCCGCAGCATGGCGATGCCAGCGGGTCCCGCCGTGAGCAGCGTCTCCGGGAACCATGAGCTGGCGGCGAAGGTCGGCAGCAGCAGCGTGTAGAGCCAGACCGCACTGCCCGCGAGGATGCCGGCAAGCGCGCCCACGCGGGTCGCGCGGGACCAGAAAATACCCCCGAAGATCGCCGGGGCGAACTGGGCGACACCGGCAAAGGAAATCAGCCCGATCGACGCCAACGCCTGCCCCTCGCCCGCCACCCTGTAATAGGCGAAGGCCAGGAGCAGGATCGCGGTCATCGCGATCCGTCGGACATTCAAAAGCGTAGCGCCCACATCGGCATCACCGCGCGCGCCGCCATGGCGATAGCGCAGGTAGAGCGGCATGAACACATCGTTCGAGATCATCGTCGCCAGGGCCACGGTGGCGACGATCACCATACCCGTGGCCGCCGACAGGCCGCCGATGAAAACGAACAGGGTGAGAGTCTCCTGCTGGGCCAGCATCGGCAGGGTGAGCACAAAGGTGTCGGCATCGACCCCGCCATTGCCGAACAGCAGCATCCCGGCCAGCGCGATGGGAATGACGAAGATGTTGATCAGTACGAGATAAGCCGGAAACATCCAGGCGGCCGTCTTCAGTTCGCCTTCATCCGCATTCTCCACCACAGCCACATGGAACTGGCGGGGCAGGCAGATGATCGCCATCAGCGACAGCAGCGTGATCGTGACCCAGCTGGATATGTGAATATCGACGGCAAACCGCTCCGCGATACGATCCACCGCGCCGGCGCGCGCCGCCAGATCGCCGAACCCGTCGAACATGTAGAAGGTGACGAAGATTCCCGCCGCCAGAAATGCCACCAGCTTCACGATCGATTCAAACGCAATGGCCAGCATCATCCCTTGATGATGCTCGGTCGCATCGATGTTGCGGGTGCCGAACATGATCGAGAACACGGCCATCAACAGCGCCACAACCAGTGCTGTATCGGTCCACCAGGCCGTGCCCGCCACGCCGGCCGGCATGATGATCTCGGGATAGCTGACCAGCACGTTGAAGCTGGTCGAGACCGCCTTCAGCTGCAGCGCGATATAGGGAAGGATGCCGATCACGACGACCAGGGTCACGACCGCGGCCAGTACCTGGCTCTTGCCGAAGCGCGCGGCGATGAAGTCGGCGATGGTGGTGATGTTCTCGGCCTTGCCGATCCGCACGATCTTGCGCAGCACAAAGTAGCCCGCCGTGAACAAGAGGATCGGGCCGAGATAGACCGGGACAAAGTCATAGCCCGAGCTCGAGGCCAGCCCGACGCTGCCATAGAAGGTCCACGACGTGCAGTAGACCGCCAGCGACAGGGCATAGATCACCGGCTTGGCGCGGATGCGAGAGCCATGGCGCTCCGCCTTGCGATCGCCCCACGACGCGATCGCAAACAAGACGCCGATATAGATCAGCGACGCAACAAGAATGGTCCAGTTGGTCAGCATTGGCTCGCCGTACCCGCGCATACCCGCCGGTCACCACGACCGGCCCGGGCGGGGAACCTACCACAAAAGGTCGAATGTGGAGCCCGGGCGACGATCCGGACAAAAAAAGTGCAGGGCGGAGCCCTGCACTAAATAACCCCATGACGGGGTCGGGGGAACGGAGGAACTAGATGGCAGCGCGGCATAAGCTACGCAACCGCCTCCTGTCCCCAATCAACCCGAATGCCCCGCGCCGGTCTATTAGACATTCGTTGCACGTATGGCGTGTGGCTCCTGCCGCCTAATCCAGGAACGCCACGACCCGCGCCGGGGCCGCACTGGTGCCGACCAGCCGGATCGGGAAGAAGGCGACCATGTATCCCGTCGGCGGCAGGGCGGCCAGATTGTCGAGCTGCTGGACGATGAAGGCCTCGCGCTCTCGCACGGCGAAATGCCCGTCCCAGATTTCGCTCTTGTCGCCGGTCTCCTCGAACGCCTTCTTCATCACGGGGAACGGCCGGTCCCAGCCGACCGCGTCCGTGCCCAGCACCCTTGCGCCCTGCCCGGTCAGGAACACGGTGCCGTCGCGGGTCATGCCCGGATAGGTCCAGAATTCGGGGTCCTTCATGCCATAGCGTTCCTGGCCCGTGCGCAACATCACCGCGTCACCCTCCTCGATCGGCCGGCCGACGGCATCGATCGCCGCCTGCAGATCCTCGATGGAAAATGCGGTGTCCGGCTTGGCGTAGGGGCGCATGTCGAGCACCATGCCGGGGCAGAACAGCTCCTGCACGTCGATCTCGTGAATCTTGCGCGCCGGCTTGCCCTCGATGGTGTTGCCGCTGTGATAGGGCGCGTCCACATGGGTCGAGCAGTGGGTGTTCATGTCATTCAGGACTTCCTCGCCCCAGCCCTCACCGTCGGGCAGGTGCTCGGCGCCGCAGCCGAAGAACTCCGTCATCCGGTCGCGCCCGAGTTCCTCGGGGCGGAGATATTTGATGTCGGGGCCGAAGATGTTCGCCAGGCCCTGCATGGCGGGGCTGACGAGTTCGCGGTTTCGGGAATCGATGGGGCGGGTGAGATCGACGAGTTTGGGCATTTTCGGTGTCCTCCTATTTGCCGGACACATTAGCCCATGCCGGAACAGCATTCCCCGTTCTTCTCAATGCGCATGAACGGATCACATCGGATTTGCACGCCCGATCCCCGGTTCGTACAAAGGGGCAACATGAACAGGAGAGACCCGCCATGCCCACGCCCCAGCTGACCCCGCCCTACGCCGTCGAGATCGTGAACTACAAGCTCAATGATGGGGCCGACCCCGATGCTTATCTCGCGCTCTGTCGACAGGTGGGCGCGGAATTCACCAGCGCCCAGCCCGGTTTCCTGCACCGCGAGATCGGCCGCGACGAGGACGACGTGTGGGCCATCATCGTCACCTGGAAGACTGCCGAGGATGCGCGCAATTCGATCAGCAACATCGACACGATCCCCGACGTGGTGAAGGAATACATGGCGATGATCAATCGCGAGACCCTGACCCGCGCCATCTTCGACGTGGTGTGAAGACGCGCGCGCCATGATGAAGATCTATCACGCACCAGAGACCCGCTCGACCCGGATCATCTGGCTGTTCGAGGAGCTGGGCCTGCCCTACGAGCTGGAGACCTTCAAGCTCGGCAGCTCGGACATGCGCGCCGACGACTATCTCAAGGTCCACCCCATGGGCCGGGTGCCGGCGCTTGACGATGGCGAGGTGACAATCTTCGAATCCGGCGCTATCGTCGAGTATGTGCTGGCCAGATACGGCAACGGCGCGCTGGTGCCCGACCAGGCCTCGCCGGATTTCGCCGAGTACCTCCAGTGGCTGCATTATGCCGAGGGGATGTTGATGCCGCCGGTGAACACGATTGTGGTGGAGAAATTCTTCCTGTCCGAGGCGCGGCGCAACCAGGTCAATATCGACCGGGCGACCAAGCTCCTGACCCGGATGCTGGGCGCCGTCGAGCAACGGCTCGCGGACCGGGACTATCTGGCCGGGGACTTCTCGGGCGCCGACATCATGTCCGGCCATGCCACCATCGTGGCCGCCCGCCTGGGCGCCGATATCTCCGACAAGCCGAACGTGGCGGCCTATATCGAGTGCCTGAAGGCCCGCCCGGCGCTCCAGGCGGCCTACGCAGCGGCGGCCTGACCATTCCCGCGATCCGGACCATCTCGTGACCGACAGCTTCGACTACATTGGCCTGCCCCTGATCATGGGTCCAGTCACTGTGAGAGGGTCCGGACGGTTTGAGGGTAGTTCGATCTGGCCATTGGCGGCAAGACCGTGACTGGCGCGGGTGGCCTGTAGCCGAGCGAACTGTGCGGCCTGACGGTGTTGTAGTGCTGGCGCCAGCGTTCGATGAGCACCGTCGCCTCCTGTAGCGTGTAGAAGATCTCGCCGTTGAGCAGCTCGTCGCGCAGCTTGCCATTGAAGCTCTCGTTGTAGCCGTTCTCCCAGGGCGACCCGGGTTCGATGAACAGCGTCTTCACGCCAAGCCTCGGCAGCCAATCGCGCACGGCGATGGCAGTGAACTCACTGCCGTTGTCCGAGCGGATGTGATCCGGCGGCCCATGCCGCGTGAACAGCTCGGCCAGCACCTGCAGCACATCGTCGTGACGCAGGCGGCGGGCAACCTCGATGGCCAGGCACTGGCGGGTGTACTCGTCGATCACCGTCAGCATCCGGATAGCACGGCCGTCATGCGTGCGATCCTGGACGAAGTCGTAGGCCCAGACATGGTTCGGCCAGCTCGGCCTGAGCCGAACACACGACCCGTCATTGAGCCACAACCGCCCGCGTTTGGGCTGTTTTGAGGGCACCTTCAGCCCCTCACGCCGCCAGATACGCCACACCCGTTTGACGTTGACGTGCCACCCCTGGGCACGCAGCAGCGCCGCGACCCGGCGATAGCCGTAACGGCCATATTTGGATGCCAGATCAACAATCGCAGCCGTCAGGGCGTCTTCATCGTCACGACGGACCGCTGTGCGGCGCTGCGTCGAGCGGTGTTGGCCAATCACACGACAGGCACGGCGTTCCGATACATCGAACCGGCTCTGCACGTGATCGACCGCGGCACGACGGCGTGCGGGGCTTAGAAGTTTCCCTCCGCAACCTCTTTCAGGATCAGCTTGTCCAGCGTCAGATCAGAGACCGCCCGCCGAAGCCGCGCGTTCTCCTTCTCCAGTTCCTTCAGACGCTTCGCCTGGTCCACTCGCAATCCGCCATACTCGCGACGCCAGCGGTAATAACTCTGCTCCGAGATACTCAGACCTCGGCAGATCACGCCGACCGTCTCGCCCTGCGACAGGCGCACCTCGGCCTCCCGCAGCATCCCGATAATCTGTTCTGGGGTGTATCGCTTCCGGCTCATCGTCTCCTCCTCCTCGAGGTTCAGGTTAGCCGGACTCTCTCAATTTCCCTGGACCGAATTCAGGGGAGCAGGTCACTCGAACCGACCAGCGCCTGGGCACCGATCACATCGACTTTGGCATGGGTGATGTAGGCCTTCGCGTGGAACTTGTCCTTATTATAGACACGGCACTCGATCTTTCCTGCGCGCAGCGCCGCCTCGATCGCGGGAACGCCATCGAGGAAAGGCCGGTCGGTCTTCTCGGCCTCGAGGCTGTCGTCGAGGCGTGCCTCTGCGTTCGAGCGAATGGCCTCGAGGATCGCCTTCTTTGAACGCGCCGTCGTCTCGTCGCCCATGAGAATTCGAATCTTGTCGAGCTGCTGCCAATTGTCCTCCATGGCGAGCAGCCCGCCGATCTCGAAGTAACCAGTGGCGACGTCGAAGCTCTTCGCGAGCTCCGCCCACTCGGTCAGGTAGCGGAGCGCCGTCCACCCAGAAATACTGTTATCGACGATGAAAAGATCGCCGCCCTTGGGATCCTCGTTCATGTTTCCCCCTTGAACATGCCCACCAAGTCTACCCTGGGTAGACATTAAGGCCGCATGCTCGCCATCGGTGTGATTGTCGCGGTGTACAGACGTCAAGGCGAACGGGCGAGGGGCGGCCCTGCGTGGAACGCAAGACCGCCCGGCCCAAGTCTCGTCAGGCAGACTGCTGCTGGCTCATCAGGTCGTACTTCACGACCCGCGAGTGCAGATTCGACCAGTGATTGCGGCTCTTGCCGATCGACTGCGGGTTACGTCCCAGCTCGTTGCTGGTCTGGACCGTCGCCCGCATCAGATCACCGCCCAGATCCTGCCAGGCAGCAAGAACCGCCTTGAACCCGCCGCGCCATTTCATCTTCAGGGTTTCCTGATCCTGGACGACATACCAGCGGAACGACGCCATCATCGGATAGAGGGCACCCGGCGCGAGCCGGAACGCATCTTCCTCGCCCGTGAAGGTAAACTGGTACTTCCTACGCTTGCGGTGATCGACGAATGCGAGTGAACCGCCCTTGGCACCACCAGCCTGATTGTAGAGCTGCCGACCATGCATCGAGACGATGTCGTGGAAACGCAGGATGTCCTTGATGATCGGCTTCATGCGCTTGAAGCTCTCAGTGTTCTCCTCGAACATCTTCAGAGCCGCAGACTTCTTCTCGTACGCCGCGACCGGATGTTCTTCCTGATCGTTCGGGAACAGCGCCACGTTGAAGCACAACAGCATGCTGATGATGTCACGGGCATCGTAGTCACCCGGATCGTTCTCAGACCAAGCGATCTTGTCGAAGTACGATTCACCACGAAGACAACCCTTCAGCCATTCAAACTGACCAGAGAGATCGTCAAGGCTCATGTCCTGGACCTGCACCGACGTATTGAGGCCGCCGGCAATTTCCGGAATCCACCGCTCAGGGACTCCAACGCGAACTTCAACGTTCACGTACTGGTCATCGGAAAGATCGTCATTATCCTGGTTTTCAGTGATGAGCTTGTAAGTATGGCCGCCATCAACGATCCCGTGGATACCGGACTCGATGGCCACCTCGTACTCGTTGTCGCCAAGCTGCTTCACTGCCTGGGCGATGATCGTGATGCCCTTGCTCTTCAGGTGGAACGTGCCCTTCGGGCTGTCGTCCTGCTGAAGCAGGCTCGCCTCCACCTTACGATAGACACGCTTCTGAATGTTGGGCTTGCGGGCGTTGGGGTCGAGCCCGATTCCTGTCGGAATCGACTTCACCGGCATGACGAAGAGGTGCCTCTCCGTGCCGTGCTCGTTCTTGAAATTGGGATCGGGAATGCGACGCGCGTACGCTGTCTTGAACCGGAATTTTTCCAGCATGTCTTTCTCCTTATCGATGCCACCGTCCGGCAGCTCGTTGATGTATGCCCGCCCTCGAGTCCACGAGGCTGACCCACTGAAGATGGGAACACAGGCGAGTCAGGTCAAGGAGATTCGTTATTAGGTGGCATCGGTCCGAAAACCGAACGCATCGCTTCGGCTATTGCCCAGCAAGGCCCCCACAACATCCAGCGATCCCCGGGCCAGATCGCGACACCTGCTTACCCAGCGCTTACCCGGCAAAACAAAGGGCCTAGCGATTTCTCGCTAAGCCCTTGTTTTAAATGGTGGAGCCGGACGGAATCGAACCGACGACCTCTACAATGCCATTGTAGCGCTCTCCCAACTGAGCTACGGCCCCAAAACTCTTGAACTCTAATCTTGTGGCGTTCGGCCTTTCGGCCGGGCGGCGGGAAGATACTGGACCCGCCGATCAACGCAAGTGGTTTTTCCCCTTGGCCCGCCTAGCTCTCGTCGTCGTCGTTCTTGATCACGACAACGGGCTCATCATCCTCATCGTCGTCGAGGTCCGGCGCGAGCGCGGCATCATCATCGTCGTCGTCATCCTCGACCTCAACGTCGCTGACCAACGCTTCGACCTCATCCTCCGCGGTGGCGGCCGGCTTGGCGGCGTCGTCATTCGCCGGTGCGGGAGCCTCGGCGTCGGCCGGGCGATTGCGCCGCGGGCGGAAGATCGCCTCCGGGTCGAACTCGGCTTCGCAGCTCGGGCAGACGATCGGTGATTTCTGCATGTCATAGAAGCGTGCGCCACATGCCAAGCATGTCCGCTTTACGCCCCATTCGGGTTTTGCCACTGGTGGTACCCTCCGGTGTGTTTCGGACGCGCCGTGTGCCATGAACAGCACGGCCTGTCAAAAGCAAATCTGCGGTCCACACTCACTTTGTCGCAACCCGGCGGCGCCAAAGACGCCGCAAAGGCCCACCAGGTTCATGGCCCGGCACCGAAACTTGTGCTAATCGGTCGCCGCCCGGACAAGACAGAAGCCATGACCGACAACGCCACAACCCAATCTCCCGCTCCCGCAACCGCGCGCCACAGCACGGCCCTCACCGGCCGGGTGCGCGTGCCCGGCGACAAATCGATCTCGCATCGCGCGCTGATGCTGGGCGCGCTCGCCGTCGGAACGACCCGCGCGGAAGGGCTGCTCGAGGGCGAGGACGTGCTGGCCACGGCGGCCGCCCTGCGTCGCATGGGGGTCGCCATCACGCGTGGCGATAACGGCGCCTGGGAAATCCACGGCGTCGGTGTGGGTGGCCTGCACGCACCCGACGACGTGCTGGACATGGGCAACTCCGGCACCGCGGCCCGGCTCCTCTGCGGCCTGCTCGCCGGCCATGATTTCACCGCCATCCTGACCGGCGACGATTCCCTGCGCGCCCGGCCCATGGGCCGGGTCATCGAACCGCTCACCGAGATGGGGATACAATCGTCGTCGCGTGACGGCGGCCGGATGCCCCTGTCGATCACCGGCACCGCCGACCTGCTGCCCATGGAATATGTACTGCCGGTGCCATCGGCCCAGGTGAAATCCGCGATTCTTCTGGCCGGGCTCCACGCGCCCGGGAAAACGAGCGTGATCGAAGCCGCACCAACCCGCGACCATACCGAGCGCATGCTCGCCCATATGGGTGCGGAACTCGAGATCACGGAAACGGATGAAGGCCGCCGGATCACGATCACCGGCCTGCCAGAACTGAATGCGGCGGAAATAGAAGTCCCCGCCGACCCGAGTTCGGCCGCCTTCCCGGCCGTCGCCGCGGCGATCGTCACGGGCTCGGAGGTACACCTGCCGGCGGTCGGCATGAACCCGGCCCGCATCGGCCTGTTCGATACATTGACCGAAATGGGTGCCGATATCTCCCGCGACAATCCCCGCGATGTCGGCGGTGAACCCGTCGCCGACCTGTGCATCCGCGCCCGATCCCTGAAAGGCGTGATCGTGCCTGCGGAACGTGCACCGTCCATGATCGACGAGTATCCCGTGCTGGCGGCGGCGGCGGCCTGCGCGTCGGGGACCACCGTGTTCGAGGGTGTCGGCGAATTGCGGGTCAAGGAAAGCGACCGCCTGGCCGCCGTGGAAGCGGGGCTCGCGGCCTGCGGGGTGGCCGTGTGGAGCGAGGAAGACCGGCTGGTGATCCAGGGTTGCGACGGCCCGCCGCCCGGCGGCGGCGAAATTGCCGCCAATCTCGACCATCGGATCGCGATGAGCTTCCTGGTCCTCGGCCTGGCGACGGAAAACCCGGTCACGATCGACGATGTCCGCACCGTCCAGACGAGTTTTCCGGGATTCATCGAGACCATGGGCGAGCTCGGTGCGGATATTTCGGAAGTCGGCACGGAACAAAGCGCATGATCATCGCGATCGACGGACCGGCTGCCGCCGGCAAGGGCACACTGGCCAGGCGGCTCGCGGCGCATTTCGATTTCGCCTTTCTGGATACCGGCCGTCTTTATCGTTCAGTGGGCTACCTCGTGCTCGCCGATGGCGGCGATCCGTCCAACGAAAACGACGCGGTCCGTGCGGCCAGAGCGCTCGACCCTGCGAAACTGGAATCCGTCGACCTGCACACTGAAACGGTGGCCGACGCGGCCTCGCAGGTGGCGGCGATTCCCGACGTGCGCGCGGTGCTGCTCGACTTCCAGCGGGGCTTCGCACAAACGCCGCCCGACGGTAAGGCGGGGGCCGTCCTGGACGGGCGCGACATCGGCTCGGTCGTGTGTCCGGATGCGGACGTAAAACTCTTCGTCACGGCCCGCCCCGAAATCCGGGCGGAACGGCGCCATAAAGAGTTGCAGGAAAAGGGCTTAGAGAGTACATATCCCGCCGTCCTGGCCGAGATAGAAGCGCGTGACGAGCGCGATCGCACTCGAGAGGTCTCCCCATTGCAGTCGGGGGACGCACGCGAGATCGATACTTCAGATAAAACGCCCGACGCCGTCTTCGAAGAGACACGGGCCTATATCGAGGATCTATCCAGTTAATCTCGGCTGGAATGTTTGCGTATCCAGCACCGTTTCAATGTCCGGATTGGCCGGACAGACGTGTGGGTGCGAAAGACCGCCGGAACCAACCGGTTGGCATGACAAGTATGATCTGAAAGGACGTATCGTCACATGACCGATACAGCTGCGGCGCCCGAGGGCGCCGGTATGGGCGAAGATTTCGCCGCTCTCCTCGAAGAAAGCTTCGAGAACAATGCATCTCTCCAACACACGGTCGTCAAAGGCACCGTTGTTTCTGTCGAGAGCGATTTTGCGCTGATCGACGTCGGCCTCAAATCCGAAGGCCGGGTTCCGCTGAAGGAATTCGCCCCGCCCGGAGCGCCCGCTGAACTCGATGTCGGCGACAAGGTCGAGGTCTATGTCGAGCGCTACGAAGACATCAACGGCGAAGTCGTTCTGTCGCGCGAGAAAGCGCGCCGCGAAGAAGCCTGGGAGAAGCTCGAGGAAGCCTTCGAGCAGACCGAACGGGTCACCGGAACGATCTTCGGCCGCGTCAAGGGCGGCTTCACGGTCGACCTTTCGGGTGCCGTCGCGTTCCTGCCGGGCAGCCAGGTGGACATCCGCCCCGTGCGCGACGTCTCGCCGCTCATGGGCACGCCGCAACCCTTCATGATCCTCAAGATGGATCGCGCACGTGGCAACATCGTTGTCTCGCGTCGCGCCGTTCTTGAAGAGACCCGTGCGGCCGAACGCACGGAGCTGGTTGCGAACCTCAAGGAAGGCCAGGTCCTCCAGGGCGTGGTCAAGAACATCACCGATTACGGCGCCTTCGTCGATCTCGGCGGTGTCGATGGTCTGCTCCACGTCACGGATATTTCCTGGCGCCGCATCAACCATCCCTCCGAGGCACTGCAGGTCGGCCAGACCGTTCAGGTCCAGGTCGTTCGCTTCAACCCGGAAACCCAGCGTATCTCCCTCGGCATGAAGCAGCTTGAGGCGGATCCATGGGATGACGTGGAACTGAAGTATCCGGTCAGCGCCCGCTTCACAGGCCGCGTGACCAACATCACCGACTACGGTGCATTCGTCGAGCTGGAGCCGGGCATCGAAGGCCTGGTCCATGTTTCGGAGATGAGCTGGACCAAGAAGAACGTCCATCCGGGCAAGATCGTTTCGACGAGCCAGGAAGTCGACGTCATGGTCCTCGACGTGGATCCCCAGAAGCGCCGCATTTCGCTTGGCCTCAAGCAGACCCAGGAAAACCCCTGGGACGAGTTCGCGGTCAAGTTCCCGGGCGGTACGGAGATCGACGGCGAAGTTCGCAACATCACCGAGTTCGGTCTGTTTGTCGGCCTGCCGGGCGACATCGACGGCATGGTCCATCTTTCGGACATCTCGTGGGAAAAGACCGGCGAGGAAGCGCTCGAGGACTTCACCAAGGGCGACATGGTCAAGGTCAAGATCCTCGAGGTCGACACCGAGAAGGAACGTATCTCCCTGGGCATCAAGCAGCTGTCCAGCGATCCGTTCGCCGAATCTCTCGGCAACATCCGCAAGGGTGAAGTCGTGACCGCCACCGTCTCGGAAGTGAATGACGGCGGCATCGAGGTCACCACCTCCGGCGGCCTGGTGGCGTTCATCCGACGCTCCGATCTCTCGCGTGACCGCTCCGAGCAGCGGCCCGACCGTTTCGCGGTCGGCGAGAAAATCGATGCGAAGGTGACCAACATCGATGCGTCGAGCCGACGTATTTCGATGTCGATCAAGGCCAACGAAATCGCCGAAGAGAAAACGGCTATGGCGCAGTTCGGTTCGTCCGACAGCGGCGCCTCGCTGGGCGATATCCTCGGCGCCGCGATCCGCGAGAAACAGCAGGAGACCCAGGAAATGATCGGCGACACGCCGGCGCCTGACGCTGCTGCGGAAGCTCCCGCGGAAGAAGAGGCCGAAGCCCCGGAAGCTGCCACTGAGGAAGCACCCGCGGCTGAAGAGGCACCTGAAGCCGAGGCAACCGATGAGGAAGGCGCGGAGAAGTCGTAAGACTTCCGCGCCTTTCCGGCCGCCATGTCCTACGAAACGGACGCCCTGCTTGACCGCCGCCGGCTGAAACGCCGGCTGCGTGTCTGGCAGGCCGTCACGTTGCTGGTCATGGTCGGTGCGGTACTGGCCTATTTGCAGGCCCAGGGCACGTTGTTAAGCGGCGAACGGATCGTCCGCATTCAGATCGAGGGCGTGATCGTCCGCGATGATGCCCGCAGCCGGATCCTGGCCCGGCTGGCCGAGGACGACAACGTACGCGGCGTGATCGTGCATATCGACAGCCCCGGCGGCAGCGTCGTCGGCGGTGAGGACCTGTACAACGGCCTGCGCGCCATCGCGCAAGCCAAGCCGGTCGCCACCGTGATGGGCACCGTGGCCACGTCAGCCGCCTATATGACGGCCATTGCCACCGACCGGGTCTTCGCTCGCGAGGGCACGATCACCGGCTCCATCGGGGTCATCCTGCAAACCGCCAATGTGAGCGACCTGCTCGACCGGATCGGTGTCGAGCCCGTCACCATCAAGTCGAGTGAGCTGAAAGGGGTCCCCTCGCCCGTCGAACCCCTGACACCTGAGGGCCGGGCCGTGACGGAGCAGGTGGTGCTCGATCTCTATGACTTTTTTGTCGATCTGGTGATCGACCGCCGGCCCATCGATACCGAGGCCGTCCGCCGTCTGGCCGATGGCCGCGTGTTCTCGGGGCGTCAGGCGGTGGAGAATAACCTGATCGATGCAATCGGCGACGAGGCGGCGGCAATCGACTGGATGGTTCGAGAGCGCGATGTCCCCGGCGGACTCCCGGTCGAATCCGTGCGGACCAACGCCGACTCGGACAGTTTCCTGGAGAAGATCACGGGACTTGCGGGAAAATCGTTGTTTTCCAATGCATTAACACTTGACGGTCTGGTTTCGCTTTGGCAACCTTCGGCGCGCTGACGTTAACAGAATGGCAGCTGAGCCTTCGGGGGAAGGCGAATATGCGGGATTGGCGAATCCCCGGGGGAATAGGATGACCAAGTCGGAATTGATACAGCGCCTGGCCGAGCGCAACCCGCACCTGCTGCAACGCGACGCGGAACGTATCGTGGCAACAATCCTGGAAGAGATCACCGCTGCCCTGGCGCGCGGGGACCGGGTCGAACTGCGTGGTTTCGGCGCCTTTTCGGTCAAACAACGCGCCGCACGAACCGGCCGGAACCCACGCACCGGCGCCGCCGTCGATGTCGACGCCAAGGTTGTTCCCTATTTCAAGACCGGCAAGGAACTGCGCGAACGCCTCAACGGCGAGTAATCCGCAGCCTGACGCCATCGTCGGACTTTCTGACGCCAACGTCCACGCACATCATTCATTCACACGACGAATGGGGTAAACTCGGCCCCATTGTCAGGCATGGGTGCCGATCGCAGTCCGCCGACGGCAATGCTTTGAACTAACTGGCAGAATCCATGACCGACCCTGGAGATGCGTCGTGAACCGCCTGCGCTTGCTAATTACCATTCCGGTCGCGATCATCGTGGTCGTCTTCGCGGTCAACAATCGCGGTGACGCCGGCGTCAGTCTCTGGCCGCTCGATCTGGTCATCACATGGCCTCTGTTCATTTTCGTGTTTATCGGTCTCGGGGTCGGGTTTGCCCTTGGCGCAACATTGATGTGGATCACCGCTGCACCGACGCGAAGGCGCGCGCGCGAACGAGCGGGAAAAATCCGCGAGCTCGAACGCAAGCTGGACGCCGCCGAACGCACAACCTCGCCGACGCCCGTGGCACAGCCACCGGCGCGCACGGACTAGTCCCGGCTTGCAGACCATCGACCCGGCAACCGTCGACGCATTGCTCGACGCGCCCAGCCTCGTGGCGGCGTTGCACGCGGCGTTTCGCGATGGCGCCGTCGCACCGGTCCGCCACCATCACAGCATCCCCATGGGCGCGCGAGACGACGCAACATTGCTGTTGATGCCCGCATGGGACAATGAGCTGCCGCCACGCCATATCGGCGTGAAAACGGTCACGGTTCATCCGGACAACCCGTCACAAGGCACACCTCAACCCTCCGTCCAGGGCGTCTATCTGTTGCTCGATGGACAATCAGGCGCGCCGCGCGCTCTGATCGACGGGCCCGCCCTGACCGCGCGACGCACAGCGGCTGCGTCCGCGCTCGCGTCACGGTTTCTGTCACGACCGGATTCGCAGCGGCTTGTCATGATCGGCACCGGCCGGCTCGCACCGGACCTGATCACGGCCCATCGCGCCGAGCGCCCGATCGCCCAAGTCGCCGTATGGGGGCGCGACCGGGAAAAGGCCGAAAGCCTCGCCCGCCGGATGTCCGGCCAGGGGTTCGACATCGCGGCCTGCGACGATCTGGAGGCCGCAATCGCCGATGCGGACATCGTCAGCTGCGCGACCACATCTCGCGTGCCGGTTTTCGACGGCGAATGGCTCGGACCGGGCACCCATGTCGATCTGGTGGGCGGCTTTCGCCCGGACATGCGCGAGGCAGACGACACGGCCATCGGCCGCGCACGTATTTTTGTCGATACCCGCGCGGGCGCCATGTCCGAGGCCGGCGACATCACCCAGCCCCTGGCTGCCGGCCTGATCGCCCCGGACGATATCGTCGCCGAGCTCTCCGAATTATGCCGGGATGAGCATATCGGTCGCTCTTCCATCACCGAGATCACCATGTTCAAATCCGTGGGAACGGCGCTCGAGGACCTCGCGGCCGCGGAACTTTTGATCGACCGGATAGGACCATGACCATCGACGCGGCCCATATCCATGAATGGCTGACCCGCCAGGCGCTGCCGCTCTGGTCCCATGCCGGGTATGACGATATGGCGGGCGGCTTCGTCGAATGCCTGACCCTCGACGGCAAACCGTTGTACGACCGCGACAAGCGCATGCGCGTGCAGGCGCGGCAGATTTATGTCTACAGCCATGCACATCGTCTGGGCTGGAACCCGCCTGCCGGCGGCCCGAGCGCCCTCGATGTCGCACGCGGCGGCTATGAGTTTCTCACCCGGCATTACTGGCGCGAGGATGGCGGCGGATTTGTTTTCTCGACCGCCCGCGACGGCACCCCGGCCGATGTCCGGATCGAGGCCTATGAGCAAGCTTTCGCGCTCTATGCCTTTGCCTGGTACCACCGCGCCAGCGGCGATCCCGATGCGCTGATCTGGGCTGAACGCACGCTGGCCTTTCTCGACGAAAACCTCGCGGACCCGGCGCATGGCGGGTATTTCGAAAACCCGGCACATGACCTGCCGCGCCGCCAGAACCCCCATATGCATCTGCTGGAAGCATTGCTCGCGCTTCACGGCGCCACCGCCGACACGGCCTATCTCGACCGGGCGCGGGTGATCATTGATCTGTTCCGCACCCGCTTTCTCGACCCCGGCACCGGCACCCTTGGCGAGTTCTTCGACGCGGACTGGGCGACCGCACCCGGCACCGCCGGACAGATCGTCGAACCCGGACACCATTTCGAATGGGTGTGGCTGCTCCGGCGCTACGCCGAGGCCAGCGGTGCAGATATGCGGGCGGAAGCAAACGCGCTTTACGCGTTCGCCATGGCCCATGGCAGCGATCATGAGCCCGGGCCGGCCCAGGGCCTGGCGTTCGATTCGGTGCTGCGCAGCGGGGACGATGCCCGGCTCGGCCACGGCACCTCGCTCGACGACAACAAGCGCCTATGGGTCCAGACCGAGGCCATCAAGGCACAGTTGGCGCGCCTGGAAGACGGCCCCGACACCGATGCGGCCGGGCATCTCGAGCAGCTTTTGTCGCGCCTGTTCGGCCTGTATCTCGCCGTCGGCCACGGCAACTGGCAGGACCATCTGGACGCCAACGGTCGCGGATTCGCCGAAACCGCACCCGCATCGAGTTTCTATCACCTGTTTCTGTGCCTCACCGAGGTGCTCCGGGTACGTGACCAGAGGACGGACCTCTGCTAGAAGCTGCGCTGTCATGACGAACCAGCCACAATTGCCCGCAAACCCCGTCTTCGCGGCCCTCGACACCACCGATCTCGGCCAGGCACGCGCCTGGGCCGAGGCTTTGCGCGGGCATGTGGGCGGGGTGAAGACCGGGCTCGAATTCTTCTCGGCGAACGGCGCAGACGGGGTCCGTGCGATCGTCGATCTCGGCCTGCCGGTCTTCCTCGACCTCAAGTTCCACGACATCCCCAACACGGTCGCCGGCGCGGTCCGCGCGGTCGCCGATCTCGGCACGGCGATCGTCAATGTCCACGCCGCGGGCGGCCCGGCGATGCTGGCCGCGGCACGCGAGGCGGCCGAGCAATCCGGCGGGTCACAACGGCCTCTCGTCATCGCCGTGACAGTGCTGACCAGCCTCGATGATGCCGACTTGTCGGCGGTCGGCCAATCCACACCGGCGCGCGATCAGGTCGTTCGCCTGGCGCAGCTCGTCCAGTCCGAGGGGCTCGACGGGGTGGTGTGTTCGCCGGCCGAGATCAGCGCCATCCGCGCGGCCTGCGGGCCCGACTTCAAGCTGATCGTGCCAGGCATCCGCCCTGAATGGGCGGCGACAGGCGACCAGAAACGCATCACGACCCCCGCCCAGGCCCGCAACGACGGCGCCGACGTCCTGGTGATCGGCCGCCCCATCACGGGCGCCGACGATCCCGCCGCCGCCGCCGCGCGAATTTCGAACGAGCTGGCCGGATGAAGGTGACCGCCAAGATTTGTGGCATCAACGACGAAACCGCGATGCGCACGGCCATCGAGGCGGGCGCGCGCTATGTCGGCCTCGTCTTCTATCCGCCGAGCCCGCGCGCGCTCGACCCCGAAACCGCCGCCACGCTGGCCGCGCTCGTGCCGGCAGGTGTGGCCAGGGTCGGGCTGTTCGTCGACCCCGATGACGCCCTGCTCGACACGGTGCTGGCGAAGGTGCCGCTCGACCTGATCCAGTTGCATGGCGCCGAGAGCCCCGATCGCTGCCTCGACATTCGTGAGCGCACGGGGCTGCCGGTCATGAAGGTGATCAAGGTCGCGAACGCCGACGACATCGAGGCAACCCACGCCTATGCCGGCGCGGTCGACTGGCTGATGTTCGACGCCAAGGCGCCGAAGGAAATGACCGACGCCCTGCCCGGCGGCAACGCGCTGGCCTTCGACTGGACCTTGTTGTCGGCCCATGAATGGCCGGTCCCCTGGATGCTCGCGGGCGGGATCAACGCAGATAACGTGACCGAGGCCGTTCTCGCGTCAGGGGCCACCATCGTCGATGTATCATCGGGCGTGGAGGCCGCCCCGGGCCGCAAGGACCCGGCCCGGATCAGAACATTCCTGGAAGAGGTGGGAAGCCTGTGACGGGTTTACTGTTGAGCAGACCAACAACGATGTATAAGCAGCGACGATGAGTGCGGAACCCAACAGCTACCATAACGGCCCGGACGAACACGGGCATTTCGGCATTTTCGGCGGCCGGTTTGTCGCCGAAACGCTAATGCCGCTAATTCTCGAAGTCGAGCAGGCCTACGAGGACGCGAAGGCCGACCCGAGCTTCCAGGCCGAGCTGGATGAGTATCTGACCCACTATGTGGGACGGCCGAGCCCGCTCTATTTCGCCGAGCGGATCACGGAGCATTTCGGCGGTGCGAAGATCTATTTCAAGCGCGACGAGCTGAACCATACCGGCGCCCACAAGATCAACAACTGCATGGGCCAGATCCTGCTTGCCAAGCGCATGGGCAAGAAGCGGATCATCGCCGAAACCGGCGCGGGTCAGCACGGCGTCGCCACGGCCACGGTCTGCGCGCGCTTCGGCCTGCAATGCGTGGTCTATATGGGCGCGACGGATATCGAGCGGCAGGCCCCGAACGTGTTCCGGATGAAGCTCCTGGGCGCGGAGGTCATTCCCGTTACCAGCGGCACGGCGACCCTCAAGGATGCGATGAACGATGCCCTGCGCGACTGGGTCGCGAATGTCGAGGATACCTATTATCTGATCGGCACGGTGGCGGGCCCTCACCCCTACCCGGCGATGGTACGGGATTTCCAGAAGATCATCGGCGAAGAGACGAAGGCGCAGATGCAGGCTGCGGAAGGCCGCCTGCCGGATTCACTCATCGCCTGCATCGGCGGCGGATCCAACGCGATGGGTCTGTTCTATCCCTTCCTCGACGACAAGGATGTGCACATCATCGGTGTCGAGGCCGCGGGCCATGGCATCGAGACCGGCGAACACGCCGCCTCCCTGACCGGCGGGCGCCCGGGCGTGCTGCATGGCAACCGGACGTTCCTGCTGCAGGATGACGACGGCCAGATTCTCGACGCCCATTCGATCTCCGCCGGGCTCGACTACCCGGGCATCGGTCCGGAACATTCCTGGCTGCATGAGTCCGGCCGGGTCGAGTATGTCTCGGTCACCGACCAGGAAGCGCTCGACGCCTTTCAGCTCTGCTCGCGCCTGGAGGGCATCGTCCCCGCACTTGAGCCGTCCCACGCGCTGGCCCATGTCGGCAAGATCGCGGGCGACCTGCCCGCCGACCATCTGCTGGTCATGAATATGTGCGGGCGCGGCGACAAGGATGTGTTCACGATCGCCGACGCGCTGGGAGTGGCGCTGTGAGCCGGGGCGAGACCAGCGGCCGCATCGAGGCGCGATTCAAGAAGCTCGCGGGCGAGAAGCGTGCGGCCTTCATCCCGTTTGTGATGGCTGCCGACCCGGACCTCGAGACCAGCTTCGAGATCCTGCAGGGATTGCCCGGCGCGGGCGCGGACCTGATCGAGCTGGGTGTGATGTATTCCGACCCCATGGCCGACGGGCCCGCGATCCAGGCGGCCGGCCTGCGCGCCAAGGCCGGCGGTGCGCGCCTCGACCGGACCCTCGACATGGTCCGCCGGTTCCGGGCCGACGACAACGAAACGCCGATCATCCTGATGGGCTACTACAACCCCATCTATATCTACGGCGTCGACCGGTTCCTCGCCGACGCGCGCGACGCCGGCGTCGATGGCCTGATCGTGGTCGATCTGCCGCCCGAGGAAGATGTCGAGCTGTGCCTGCCGGCATTGGACGCGGGCATGCACTTCATCCGCCTCGCCACCCCGACAACCGACGATGTGCGCTTGCCCGCCGTGATCGCGAACACATCGGGCTTCGTCTATTACGTCGCAATCGCCGGGATCACGGGCACGAAATCGGCCGATGCGTCGGATATTCAGGCCTCGATCGAGCGCCTGCGAAAGCATACCGACCTGCCGATCGCCGTGGGCTTCGGCATCCGAACAGCCGAGCAAGCCGGCGCGGTCGCACAAATCGCCGACGCCGCTGTGGTCGGTTCGGCCATCGTGCAGACGGTCGCTGATAATCTGGATGCAAACGGCAAGGCGAAGCCGGAACTGGTAACGAACGTACTCGACCTCACCCGCTCGCTCGCCGAGGGCGTGCGCGAGGCGGCGAAATGATCAGGCAAGCGAGGATCCAATGAGCTGGCTGACCGATTTCGTCCGACCGAAAATTCAAGCGCTGGTCGGCAAGAAGGACGTCCCGGATAATCTCTGGCACAAATGCCCATCGTGCGAGCAGATGTTGTTCCATCGCGAACTCAGCGACAATCTGCATGTCTGCCACGCTTGCGGACATCATATCCGCCTGCCCGCTGCGGCACGCATGGGTTTCCTGTTCGACGATGGTGAGTTCACCCGGGTCGAATTTCAGGCCGTCAAACCGGACCCGCTCAAGTTTCGCGATAGCCGGCGCTATACCGATCGCCTCAAGGACGCCCAGAGCAAGTCCGGCGAGACGGAAGCGATCGTCGTCGGCCATGGCACGATCGGCGGCCAGAAGGTCGTCATCGCGGCCTTCGATTTCGGCTTCATGGGCGGGTCCATGGGCCAGGCCGTGGGTGAAGGCCTGCTCGCCGCCGCACGGGAAGCCATCGCACAGGATGCGGCCCTGATCGCCATCCCCGCATCGGGCGGCGCGCGGATGCAGGAAGGCATGCTCAGCCTGATCCAGATGCCGCGCACGGTGTTGGCGGTCGAGCAGGTCCGCGAAGCCGGCCTTCCCTATATTGTCATCCTGACCGACCCGACCACGGGCGGTGTCTCCGCATCCTTCGCGATGCTGGGGGACATTCAGATTGCCGAGCCCGGCGCCACCATCGGCTTCGCCGGCAAACGCGTCATCAAGGACACTATCCGCGAAGAGCTTCCCGAGGGCTTTCAGACCGCAGAATCCCTGCGCGAGCACGGAATGGTCGATATGGTTGTGCCGCGCGGCGAGATGCAGGCGACCATTGCGCAGATGCTGAACCTTCTGCGCGAAGGCCGTGGCGACGCGACCGGCGGCGAACCGACGCCCATCGCCCTGACGGCGCCCGCCCCTGCCGACGACCCGGCCGCCAGTTCCGCAAATGGGGACTAGCGTCCCCGGCGCAGACGAAAGCGCGATCGCGGCCATCCTCGCGCGGTTTGTCACCTACCACCCCGACCGTATCGACCTGTCCCTCGACCGGATGCACCGGCTGCTGTCGGACCTCGACAACCCGCAAGCCAAGCTGGCGCCGGTCATTCACATCGCCGGCACCAACGGCAAGGGGTCGACAACCGCCTTCCTCGACGCATGCCTGACGGCCGCCGGCCTGAAAGTCAGCGCCTATACGTCGCCGCATCTGCAGCGCTTCGCCGAACGTTACAAGATCGCCGGCGAGATCATGTCCGATGCAGCATTGCGGATGCTGCTGGAGGAGATCGAAGATCGCAACGCCGGCAGGCCCATCACCGAATACGAGATCACCACGGCCGCGGCCTTCCTTGCCATGGCCCGTGCGCGCGCAGATGTCGTGTTGCTGGAGACGGGGCTGGGCGGCCGGTTCGATGCCACCAACGTCGTCGCCGGGCCCGCCGCGACCATCATCACCCCGATCGGCTACGACCATATGGGCTTCCTCGGAAACACGCTGGCCGAGATCGCGGGCGAGAAGGCCGCTATCCAGAAGCACGACGTGGCGTCCATCGTGGCCCCCCAACACCCCGACGCCGCCGCCGTGATCGACCGTTATGCGGATGATATCGGCGCGCCGCTCTATCGCGCCGGCGTCGAATGGCAAGCCGCCGCCGCAGCCGATGGCGGCGGCGACTACACACGCGGCGGGACCCAATGGAACCTGCCCCGACCCGGCCTGCCGGGGCGCCACCAAATCGACAACGCGGCCCTTGCCGCGGCCTGCCTCGACGTCTGCGCGTTTCCCGGCGTTGGCGATGACGCCATACAAACCGGCCTCGCGCACGCGCGATGGCCAGGTCGGATGCAGCGGCTGACATCGGGCCCGCTCCCGGCGTTGCTTCCCGACGGGGCCGAACTGTGGCTGGATGTGGCGCATAACCCGATGGGGGCTGCAGCGCTGTCAGATGCCTTTGGCGATCTCCAGGCACGGAGCTCACGCCCGTTCCACCTCATCTTCGCCATGCTGGACGACAAGGATATCTCCGGTTTTCTGGCCCCCTTCACGACGCTCGCAACCAGCGCCACGGCCGTCCCTCTCGACGGCGAGCCCCGCGCCATGCCCGTAACGGATATGGTCGCCGCCGCCGAACGCGCCGGTCTGACGGCGCATGCAGCCGGATCGGTCGCGGACGCGCTGTCACAAATCGGCGAAACCCCCACGCCGGCACGCGTGCTCGTCACCGGGTCACATCTGCTCGTGGGTGCGACATTGCGCGCGAACAACTGAACACTTCTTGGACCCGGCGTAGCACCGGCAGTACTGTAGACAAGGTCATAGGCATGGATCGGCCCGCTGGAGTACCAAGTACATGAGCGCACCAAAGCTTGAAAACCTGCTCGAACGGGGCGACCGCGCGCCGAATTTCTTCCTGCCCGATCAGCGCGACATCATCATCAATCTGAACGACAAGGCCCGTGGCGGGCCGCTGTTCGTCCTGCTGTACCCGACCCAGAAGGACCCCGGCGCACTGGGCGAGTTGCAGGCGATGTTCCGCGCCGCACCCGCCATGCTGGAGGCCGGGGCACATCTGTTCGCGATCAGCGCCGACCCGATACCCCTGGTGCAGAGAATCGCCGCCGAGAACGAACCAGGGTTTTTTCTCCTGTCCGACGCCGACAAGAAAGTCGCGAGCCGGTTCGGTGCCCGCGGCAAGCTGATCGGCTTCGTCTTCGGGCCCGATCAGAAGGTCCGCACGGTGCTCCGGCCCGGCGACACCCCGATCGCCGAACGCGCGGCAGCCGAAATCGCCGCGATGGACCCCCCGGTTCCCTCGCCCGCAAAGCTGCACCCGCCCATCCTGGTTATCCCCGAAGTCTTCTCACCCTCCTTTTGCCAGTGGCTGATCGAACAATTCGAGAGCCGGGGCAACGAGCCTTCCGGCACGCTGCGCATGGAGGAAGGCAAGATGGTGCACCTCACCGATGGTGTGACCAAGCGGCGACGGGACCATCATGTCGTCGACAAGGATTTGCTCGAGGCGATCGGCAGCCGGATCGAACGCCGCGTGCTGCCGGAGATCAGGAACGCCTTCCACAGCGATATTCGCTTCGTCGAGGAGTTCAAGATCGTGCGGTACGACGCCGATGTCGGCGGGTTCTTCCGCCCCCATCGCGACAACACCACGCTGGGCACCGCGCATCGACGTTTCGCCATGACCCTCAACCTCAACACCGAGGATCATGAGGGTGGAGAATTACGGTTCCCGGAATATGGCCAGGCGAGCTACCGCCCGGCGACCGGGGAAGCAGCGATATTCTCATGCAACCTGCTGCACGAGGCGACCGACGTGACCAAGGGACAGCGATACACCCTGCTCTCGTTCATGTATGACGAAAGTGGCCGTCAGTTCCTCGAGCGCTACCGCGAACGGGGACAGGCCACCTAGGCCTCGCCGGGATATGACAGGCCGCCCGGCCAAATAAAAACCCCGCCAACAAGGCGGGGTTTTCGATGTCGTATCGGGGATGGTCTAGAGGACCGATTCAACCCAATCGTAAATCTGGCTCTTGGGCAGGCTGCCGACCTTCATGGATGCCACCTGGCCATCCTTGAACAGCAGCAATGTCGGGATGCCGCGGACGCCGTATTTCGACGGGGTCATCGGGTTGTCATCGATGTTCAGCTTCGCAACGACGACATCGCCATCCTTGTCATTGGCGAGCTCTTCGAGGGTCGGGCCGATCTGCTTGCACGGGCCGCACCATTCGGCCCAGAAATCCACCAGAACAGGCTTGTCCGACTGCAGTACATCGGTCTCGAAGGAATCATCCGTGATTTGTTTGGAGGGCATGCTCAATCCTTTTCAGCGGTCCGGGCGCGGGCAGGCGCCACTGTGTAACTTTCGTTGGAAACGAAGGTAGGTTCACATCAATGCGTCGTCAAGAATTCGGACCTCACCGAGCGATCACACAGGCGTGCGACCCGTCGGCGCGAAGGGGTCGAGCACCTCGTTCGGCAACGACATCAGGCGTGGCGCATCGGTCCAGAGCAGGTATGCATCGACCTCCCGGTCGGGCCAGGTTTCACGGACAACGTGCCGGTAAGCCGCCATCTGGCGCAGGTAAATCGGGGCTACATCGGTTGCGTGCGCCGGGGGTGGGCGGTTCGACTTGTAATCGACGATCGCAACCCGCCCGTCGGAAAGCACAAGCCGGTCGATTTGCCCGGAGATCACAAAGATTGTGCCGTCCGGCGCGGTCGCCGTTCCGGTAATCGACACCTCCGCAAGGCTATCCGCTCCGAACAAATGGGAAAAATCGCCCGCGTCCAGAACCCCCATCACCTCGCCCGCAAGCGCGGCTTGTGCAGCGGGGTCGAGACCCAGCCCGGGTCGCGCAAGGTACCGCAGAGCCGAATCGCGGCGCTGGTCCGGCGCCAGCGACGGCAACCATTGCAACAACCGGTGCAGGATATTGCCCCGCACGAAACGCGCACCGTCCTCGGCGGGCCCGGCCGGCGCGCGCACCGGCGGGTCCTCGCCGGGGTTGGACGGGGCCAGCGGCCGCGGCGGGGCGGGCTCAGGTGGTGCGGGCTGCCCAAGCCAGACCGGTGGTGCTGTCGTCGGCGGCGGAGCGTCATTTTCGGCCTGCTCGACCGCCCCGCGCTGGGGTGCGGACAGCCGAAGAACCGGTGTCTCCTCGGTCGCGATCGACGCCAGGACGGGGTCTTCGACAACCCGCGCCACCGACGCCATTGCCGGGCGGATGAGGTCGTACCAGGAACCCTCGGCAGGTGCGTTCCAGCCACAGACATAGAGGCGCTCCTCGGCCCGGGTCATCGCCACATAGAGAAGCCGTCGATATTCTTCATCACGCCGCGCACGAACCCGTTCGCGCAGAGACTGGGTTCGGGCATCCGCATCATCGGCCCGGGGCAACCAGAGGAAATACGCCCCCCGATCGTCTTCATCCCAGAGAATGTTCGGCAGCATGCGCGGCAGGCGCGTCGTATCGGGCAGGAACACGATCGGGGCCTCCAGTCCCTTGGCGCCATGGACCGTCATCACCCGCACCGCGCCACCGGTCTGGTCGAGGTCGCGTTTGATCTCCGCCTGCCCCGCGGCGACCCAATGCAGGAACCCCTGCAAGGTCGGGGCGTGGCTGCGCTCATAGGTCAATGCAAGGGAGAGAAACTCGTCGATCGGGTCCGCCGCATCGGGTCCGAGGCGCGCAAACAGCCGCGCCCGGCCGCCCCGCGCGAGCACACCGGCATAAAGCTCATAGGGGCGCTCGAAATCGACCCGCGCCAGCAAGTCGGCCAACAGGTCGTGCGCCTCGGCAAATCGCGAATCCGCGTCTCGACGCCGGGCCAGCGTCGGCCAGAGGCTGTCCTCGCCCCGGTCGTGGGCCAGCGTGAACAGAAGATCCTCGTCGAAACCGATCAGCGGGCTCTTGAGCAAGGTCGCTAGGTTCAGATCATCCTCGGGTAACAGCAGGAACGCACCCAGAGCCAGGAGATCCATGACCGTGATCTGCTCGCTGAGGATCATTCGGTCGACACCGGCGACCGGCACGCCGCGGGCCTTGAACGCCCGGACAAGGGCCTCGACGAAATCACCGCGCTGGCGCACCAACACCATGATGTCACCGGCCTCGATCGGCCGTCCCTGGCTTTCGAGCATCTCGTCGGAGGCGAGCCAGTCGGCCGTGCGTGTGGCGATCAACTCGGCCAGCTGCTCCATCGCACCGGCCCTCGTGACCGGATCGACAGGTGGCTTCCATGGTTCGGGTTCGTCGAGCTTGTCGACGACAAGCGGTGGCCAGAGCTCGACGCGGCCCGCCGCCCTGTCCCGCAACGGCGTGTGTTGGGCCGGCGCATCGGGATCGACCACCCCGGCCCCGGCCCGGGGTTCCGCAAAGACCCGGTCGACCGCCTCGAGAACGGGACGAGACGAACGGAACGAGAAATCGAGCGCGACATTCTTCCACGCCCGTCGGGCATCCGTCGCACGGGCTTCAAGGAACTTTCGGACCGCCTCGAACCGGCTCGGATCGGCGCCCTGGAAACTGTAGATCGACTGCTTCGCATCGCCGACGGCAAACACGCTACGCGCGGGCAGCCCCGCAGCCTCGGCCGCTTCATCTCCGGCCCCCATCCCGGCGAAAAACTCCTCCACCAGGGCCAGCACGACGTCCCATTGTTCCGGGTTGGTATCCTGCGCCTCGTCGATCAGGACATGGTCGATGCCGCCGTCCAGCTTGAACAACACCCAGGCCGCCGCACCGTCGCCGCGCAACAAGCTGCGCGTGCGCGCGATCAGGTCATCATAGTCCAGCCGGCCGCTCGCGGCCTTGCGTGCTTCGTAGCGCGCCACGAGCTCTGCCGCGAGCCGGATCAGGGCGCTGTTCGCCTGGTACAGATCGGCTTTCCGCAGCAGTTCGCGTACCGCCAACAGGCGCTCGCCCTCGGCCTGCAACGCCGCATCTACATCGGGATGCTTTTCCCGGATCGCCTTGGTCGCGAGCTGCTTGCGGGGCTCTCCCTGCTGCGTGAGATAAGCCAGCGCATAGGCATCGAAGCTTTCGCCACGCGCCTCGGCATCTCCCGAGAGCCAGTCACCTATGAGGGCGGCGCGCTTGCTGTCGCCCGAAGACCCCCCGGCCAGGGTCTCCACCGCGTGGCGCAGAGAGGCACCGTCGAACGCGCTGTCCGCACATGCACTTTCGAGAACCACCGCCGGGTCGGTGTCCGGTGCCACGTCGAGGGTTCCGGCGATCCGCGCGCGAACACCGTCGAGGCCGCCGAAGTTCTGCAGCATATCGGCGAACGGCGCCCGGGCGCGGGATATCTCGTTGAGGAGATCGGGGAAGCGCATCTCGTGTACCCGCCCGGCCACATTGGCGACCGACATGCCCAGATCGCCATCGTCCATATGCGCGCTGGCCAGCAACTCTGCCTTCGCATCTTCCAGCAACTCGCCGGCGTCACGCTCCTCCATGACCTGAAAATGAGGCACCACGCCCGCCTCGAGCGGAAACCGGCGCAATACCGACTGGCAGAAGGCATGGATGGTCATGATCTTCATGCCGCCCGGCGCCTCGAGCACGCGCGCGAACAACTGACGGGCCCGGCGGGCCGCGTCGTCAGGCGGATCGGCACCGAGCAACTCCGATAGCCGCGCGTGAAGCGCGCCGTCGTCCAGAACCGCCCAATCGCCCAGCTCGGCATTGATCCGCCGCGCCATTTCCGCCGCGGCTGCCTTCGTAAAGGTCAGGCACAGCACCCGCTGGGGCGCCACGCCCGCGAGCAGTAGCCGCAAAACACGGTCGCGCAGGACCCGGGTCTTGCCCGCACCCGCCGAGGCCGACACCCAGGCACTCACTCCGGCATCCGCACCGTCGCGTTGCCGCATGCTGACCCGGTCAAGCAGATCGGGATCGAAATCGGTGAGGCTCATATGTCTCCCTCCCCGCTCGCCCACTCCTTGACCCGCGCCAGATGCTCATAGTCGGAATACGCGGGCGCGTGATCGGGGCGCGGCCGCGCCTCATAGGCCGTGGCCGGGTCGTCAAACCGCGCCACCAGCGCCTTTACACCGACCAGGGCCTCGGCAGCGACCTGCGCCGGGTCATCGGCCGCATCGCGCACCTGCCCCGGATCGCGCCCGCCCGACAGGCGCCAGAAGGCCAGCTCCTCGACCGGTTTGGCCGGAACACCCGCGAAACCACCCTCGGCGACCATTGCCGCCTCCAGAGGCAATTGCGGCGCGAATCCCGCCTGCACCTCGCGTTTGGTCGGCGGCGCCCCGGTCTTGAAATCGATCACGGCGATCACGCCGCCGACCAGCTCGTCGATGCGATCGGCGCGCGCCGTCAACCGGAACCGGCCGCCCGGCGCGTCAAATTCTATGGCACCTGCGACCTCCATATGGGTCGCCTCGAGGCGCGCCCGGCGCCCGGCCTCGACCGACAGTACCCAGTCGGCAATACGCTGGAATCGCGGCCACCAGAATGTCCAGACCGCCGGGACACTGCGATAGGGCGCGAGGGCCGACGCACCATGCGCGTGCAACCGGGTGCCCGCATCGGCCGGCAACGGGCCCGGCGGTAACTCAGCCAGGAACCCATCCAGGATGTCGTGAATCAGGGAGCCATAGATCGCCGCGTCGGCATTCTGATCGAGCGGCGGCAACGCGCGAAGCTTGAGAATCTCACGCGCGTAGATGGCATACGGGTCGCGCATCCAGGTCTCGATCTGCGTCACGGACAATCGGCGCGGGCGCGCGGCCACGGGCGGCGACGGGCGCGGGCGGACCGTGGGCCTTGATTCCGGCTCGGATTCATCGCCCGGTCCATCGAGTTCCTGCCACCAGTCGCGGTAGGCACGCGCGCGGGTCTCGGCGTCGGGGTCGGGCTGCAGGTCCAGGGCCCGCGTCGCCACGCCGAGCCGGGTCAACCAGCGCGATGGCATGCTCGGCGCGCCGTCCACGCGCACCGAGCGGGTCAGGACAACTTCTCCCGCGCAGAACGCCTGGGCAAAATCATGCGCGCTCAGCCCGATCCGTCGTTCGGGCGACGGCAACCCGAAATCCGCCCGCATCGTGCGACCCATCCAGGGATCGACAGACGGATCGGGCGGCCAGCTGCCCTCATTCAGGCTGCCCAGGATGGTCACATCGAAATGCTGAAGCCGCGCCTCCAGGGGGCCGAGTATCGCCAGGCGCGGATGCGCCCCATAGCGTGGCCGCACCATACGCCCGGCCAGAAGTGAATCGAGCAGCGCGGGATATCGTGCCGGCGGCACCGGCCCAAGGCTGTCGCCCGCCTCCAGTAATTCCGAAACGAATGTCGCGAGGGCTTCCCCGGCATCACCGGCCCACAGGCGCGCCGCCCCGGGCATCTCGTCGCTCGCGGCCAGTGCCTCGCAGAACGCGATATGGGCTCTCACATAGTCCGGCAACATCACCGTCGAGTTCTGCTGCAACTCTGTAATCGGTGCCCCGAACTCGGCAATCCGGTCGATCAGGGACAGCACATCGCCATAATCTTGCGCTTCGGCATTGTCGCGCCCCGACAAGCCTTCCGCCGCGCGGTCGAGAGCCTGTTCGTGGCGCGCTTGCGCCGCGGCGCGCAACCCCGCAAAGCCGCTTGCCGGGCGCGGGCCGCGCAAGACCAGCCGTTCCAGCCCCCGGGCCGAGGCCCGGAACGATGCCGGGGCGCGGCCACCGGCCGCGAGCGGGTGTTTGAGAATCGACAGAAGCGGGATCGGCGCCACGCCATCATGCAACGCCCGGATCGCAAGCCGGAGGAAAATCCCCGGCGGCGTCTCGGCCAGCGGCGTGCCCGCGCTGTCATCAATATCGACACTCCAGCGACCCATGATCGATGCCACCCGCCGCGCGAGATCCCGGTCCGGCGTGATCAACGCCGCCGTACGGCCGTCATGCTCCAACACCTCGCGCAATACCAGTGCGATGAGACCGGCTTCTTCATGCGGCTCCTGCGCCTCGATCTGCACGACCCCCTGCAAGGCATCCGCACCGATATTGCCGCGCTCTTCGCGCCATGCCTGGGTCGTGGCCGCGGGACGCAGCGCCTCGCCGATAAGCCGTTCGCGCGCGGGCCCGTTGCCGCGCACATCCGTGGCAGCCGGCCACTCGCCGACAGCCATGCGATCCATCTCCAGACGCTGCAGCAATTGCCGCAGGCCGAATTGCGGGTGGCCGGAATCGAGATTGGCCCAAGAGTCCGCATCGAGAACGCGGTCGAGCCCGGGCAGCACGACATAACCAGACGGCAACCCCGCGACCGTCGCCAGCAGATCCGCGGTCGCGGGGATGCTGCCCGTGCTGCCGGCGGCGATCACCGGATCGCGCGGCGGGTCCCGGCGCCACGCCTCGCCACGTGCCTGCAGCAGGCGGTTACGCCGCTCCGCCGGGTCGATCGCCCCCTCGCCGTCCAGCACGGCCGGCCATGTCTCGGTCAGAATCTTCAAAAAGCCAAGGGTTTCCTGCCAATGCGCGGCATAGGCATCGGGCACCAGATTCTCCAGGGCGCCGAAATCGAGCCGCTCGGTCTGAACCTGGTCCAGCAGGCGTCCAAGTTCACCCGCCAGTTCCATCGCATGATCGACCGGCAGGTTTTGCGTGCGCCCAATCGGGCGCGCCATCAGCAGCCGCGCCAGCAACACGCGCCGGCGCAGTTCCGGCACCGCCGGCGGCACCTCGCCACCGACCCCCAGCAACGCGGCCGGCTCACCGGTCAGCAGCATCTCGTCTTCATCGATATCGCCGATCGGAATCAACCGCGGCAGGACCAGCGGGGCGCCATCGGTCAGCCGGAGAAACACATCCTGCATCGCGCGGCACGCGCGTCGGGTCGGCAGCAACACCGTTGTCCGCGCAAGCGCCAGGGGGTCTTCATCGCCACTGGAGGCGGAAAGAATTCCGATTGCCAGTTCCGAAAGGAACGGACGGTGTGCCGCGATCGAATAGAGGCCCGGCGCGGGGAGCGCACCGGATTCGCGCGCGGATGAGGTCATGGTTTCAGATCTTGCAGCCGGTCCGCCCATACCTGCAGGCCCGACAGGTGGGCCACCCGCGATCTGCCCGACTCCACATATTCGAGATCGATATCCAGCCGCGTCGCCGGCAGTTCCGTCCCCAGGCGTTCCGCCCATTCCAGCAGGACGACCCCATCTGCCCTGGCTTCATCATAGCCGAGCTCGATCACCTCATCGGGGTGGCCGATGCGGTACAGGTCAAAGTGCCAGACCGGCACCGGGTCGGTTTCGTAGTGCTGCACGAGCGTGAAGGTCGGGCTCGGCACCGTTCCACGATGCCCCATCGCGCCGATCACGCCCCGCGCCAGCGTGGTCTTGCCGGCGCCGAGATCGCCGGCCAACGCCAACAGATCGCCCGGTCGCAGATAGGGCGCGAGCGCCACCCCCAATGCTGCAGTCGCACCGGCGTCCGGCAGATCGATGCGCCTCGTATATCGCGCCGCGGACGTCCGGTTCGGCTCAACCGCCGATCCCCGCGCGGTCATACCGCGTCTTCCTCGGTTTGTGCGGCAACCGCGCGGCGGGGCAAGCGGCAGACAATGGCCGTGCCCTTATCGGGCTCGGATTCGATCTCAACATCGCCGCCATGCAATTCAACGAAGCTCTTCACGAGGCTCAGCCCGAGGCCGGCACCAACACCCGATTGCCGGCCACGCGGCCGGTTGCCCCGCTCGAATTTCTCCAGCACCCGCTCGCGTTCATCGGCATGAATACCCACACCGGTATCGGCAACACGGAACTCCACATCATCGCCATTCACTTTCGAAGACAGAGTGATCACACCGCGTTCGGGCGTGAACTTGATGGCGTTGCTGACCAGGTTGAACAGCACCTGTTTCAGGCGGCGCTCGTCGGCATACATCGACCCGATATCCGGCGCACAATCGAGAACCAGTTTCTGTTCCTTCACCCGGGCACGCTCGCGGTTGAGCGTGAACACGCCGGCGATCATCGTATGAATATCGAACTGGCCCCGGTCGAGGGTCATGTACCCGGCTTCGATGGTCGCCAGATCGAGGATATCGTTGATCAGCTCGAGCAAGGCTTCACTCGCCTCGAGAATGCCACCCATATACTCGCCCTGGCGCTCGTTCAGGGGTCCGAACATGTCCCCGTCCAGAACCTCGGCAAACCCGATAATCGTATTCAGCGGGGTGCGCAGCTCGTAGGACACATTCGCCACAAATTCCGACTTCAGCCGGTCGGCTTCCTCGAGCGCTTCGTTGCGTTCCCGCAATGCCCGCTCGACCCGGTTTGAATCCGACACGTCGATATAGGTCATCAGCATCATGCCGTCCGGTAACGGCACGCCGGTATACTGGATGACTGTCCCGTCGGCGCGGTCAAGATTTCCCGAAACGGGTTCGCGGGACATCAGGCGACTGATGACCTTCTTCCGCAACTCGTCCCAGGTCGCCTCGTCATCCACTTCGTAATAGTGCCGAGCCTTCTCCACCAGGACGGAGATTTGCGGCTCACCGGCGAGATCGGCCTCGCTGAATTGCCAGATGCGGCTATAGGCCGAGTTGCAAAGCTTGAGCCTGCCATCGGGCCCGACCAGTGCGACACCTTCGTAAAGATTGTCGAGTGTCCGGCGCTGCACCTCGATCAACGTGTTGTACTGCGCCTCCATCGTCAGACGGTCCGTCACATCCTCATACGTAAACATCAGGCCACCCAGCGGATGCGGCGTGATGCGTTTGAAGAGGGTTTTGCCGTCCGGCAGATGGACCAGCGTCTCGGTCGGCGCAATCAGGGACGTGAAGAGCGCGACCTGCTCCTGCTTGAACGCACCGAAATCGACTTCCTCGGACACGAGGCGCCGATCACGCAGCGTCTCGAGTTCATCGCCGAGGGTCGGTTCGCTGTCGAGCCAGGCAGGATCGGCGTCCCACAGGCGGGCATAGGCGCTATTGTAGAATTTGAGGCGCGTGTCCGAGCCGTAGATCGCGACCGCGACGGCGAGGTTCTCGAGCACGTCGCTTTGGGCGGCAACATGGCTCGACAATTCTTCCTGTACCTCTTCGAGCTGGGTGAAATCCACGGCGTAGCCGATCACGCCCAAATCATCAGCCGGTACCTCGTTGAATTCCAGCAGGCGGCGCGCCCCGTCGATCACCACATGGCGACTTTCCGACTGCGGTGTCCCGGTCGATTGCGCGCGGGCTGCAATCTGCGCCTCGATATTGGCTTCCAGATCCTCCAGTTCCGAGGCGCGCGTATCGTCCTCGCGGGCACCCGGGCTGATCGCATCGACATAGGCCCGGTTGACCTGTGCCAGGGTCAGGTCCCGGCTTCGTCGCCAGACCATGAACGGCAATGCATCGAGCATCGCGCGGTAGCCATCACGCTCCACCTGCGCCGCGGTCAGCTGAATCGCCGTATCGGACTGGACGGCGGTCTCGTTGGTGACGTCGGCGACCCACAACACGTCGAGGGGTGCATGGCGCGCGCGACGCCCGTCGATCCGCAGCGCCTGGCCGGCATCGATGGTCAGCATGGTCAGCGAAAACCCCTCGCCGCGTGTCCGCAACCCTTCAACACGGCGTGTGATCTGCTCGCGATCGGTATCGCCGAATTTCGCCAGAAACGCGTCGAAATCCGAGCCGTCGTCCAGCATCGCAGCCAGGCCATCCGAGATGGCGGGGTCGCCGCCATCGAGCCAGGTCACGAACCCGCCGGGGACGGTGGCGAGCGTTGCCCCGAGACGCGCGCCCAATGCCTCGGTATCGCGCAATCTGCGGCCGCCGAAAAACCGGCCGAGCGCATAGCCGACGATGGCGGACGCGCCCGCAACCGCGGCAATCATCAAGATCAGTATTTGTGTCGACACGCGCTGCAGTCTCGCACAGTCATACCAGCCGACCACAAAGGCGGCAGGCCGCCTCGAATCGGGCGGAACGATCCGAGTCTAGTGACTTGTCGGCCCGGTTTGAACCGCTTCCTTGCTGCCCCTGCCAGCGTCCGGTCGAACCTGACCCCTAGTAGCGATAGGCCTCGGGCTTGTAGGGGCCGGCGACCGGAATTCCCAGATACTCGGATTGCTTGTCCGTGAGTGCGGTCAGATTGGCCCCGACCTTGCCCAGATGCAGGGTGGCGACCTTCTCATCGAGATGCTTGGGCAGGACATAAACATCCTTGCCGTACTTGCCGTCGCCGTTGTTGCTCCACAGTTCGATCTGCGCCAGCACCTGGTTGGTAAAGGACATGCTCATCACAAAGCTCGGATGGCCCGTGGCATTTCCGAGATTTACCAGGCGGCCCTCCGACAGCAGGATCATTTTCTTACCATCGGGGAACTCGATCTCGTCCACCTGGGGCTTGATGTTCTGCCATTTGAAATTGCGCAGGCCACCGACCTGAATCTCGGAATCGAAATGGCCGATGTTGCACACGATCGCCCGGTCCTTCATCGCCCGCATATGATCGACGGTGATGACGTCCACATTGCCCGTCGCGGTGCAGAAGATGTCGCCGACAGCCGCACCCTCTTCCATCGTGACGACTTCGTAACCTTCCATCGCGGCCTGCAGGGCGCAGATGGGGTCGATCTCGGTGACCAACACGCGGCAGCCGGCGTTGCGCAGGGATTCGGCAGACCCCTTGCCCACTTCGCCATACCCGGCGACGACGGCGACCTTGCCCGACATCATCACATCGGTGCCGCGGCGAATGCCGTCGACCAGGCTCTCGCGGCAGCCATAGAGATTGTCGAATTTCGACTTGGTCACCGAATCATTGACGTTGATCGCCGGGAACAGAAGCGTGCCCGCTTTCGCCATGTCATAGAGGCGATGCACGCCGGTGGTCGTTTCCTCGGTCACACCCTTGAGGCTCTCTGCAACTTTCGAGTACCAGCCGGGCTGTTCCGCGAGGCGTTGCTTGATCGAGGCATAGGCTGCCTCTTCTTCCTCATTCTCCGGATTGTCGAGCACCGACGGATCTGTCTCGGCCTGCTTGCCCAGATGGATCAGCAATGTCGCATCGCCACCATCGTCCAGGATCATGTTGGGAACGCCGCCGTCGGACCAGTCGAAGATTCGGTGGGCGTAGTCCCAATATTCCTCGAGCGTCTCGCCCTTGGTCGCAAAGACGGGCGTACCGGTCGCGGCAATCGCGGCGGCGGCATGGTCTTGCGTGGAGTAGATATTGCACGACGCCCAGCGGACATCGGCGCCGAGCGCCTGCAGCGTCTCGATCAGCACGGCCGTCTGGATGGTCATGTGCAACGAGCCGGCGATCCGCGCACCTGCGAGCGGCTTGGATTCGCCATACTCCTCGCGCAGCGCCATCAGGCCCGGCATCTCCACCTCGGCAAGATCGAGCTCTTTTCGGCCCCAATCGGCCAGTGAAATATCGGCGACAATGTAATCGCCGTCGCCGGCGGGTGTATCGGCAGCGGAAGCCATGCTTTCTCTCCAATAGAATTTGTTCGACGGGTACGCCCGTCCGCGAGCGGCGTATAGCAGAGCAACTGGGGTCGCCACAACCGATCGGCAACCATGAGAATGTTGTCGCCGATTAAGGCATCATTGCACCAAGTGACTAAAGTGCAACAGTGTGACGAAAACCGACAAAAGCATCTGATTCATCCATCGCTGACACTGCGCTGTAACACGTGCGCTCTAGAACATCTGCGAAGACACACAACGAGGCCGAACCCGGCCATATTTTTTCAACCAGCACCGCTTCGGAGGTATTTGAGCGATGTTCAAGAAAGTTCTACTTGGGGGCTCGGCCCTCGCAGGTATCGCCGCGCTGGCGCTGCCGGCAAGCGCGGGCCAGGTCGGCTCCAAGGACATGATGAGCGTGACCCTTGGCGGCGAACTCCGGTTCAACGTCGCCTTCATCGACCAGGACGTATCGGCGGCCGCCGGGCGCGGCTACACCTTCTCGGTGGATGAATCCGAGATCAAGATCGGTGCCAAGGCGACCGCGGACAACGGCCTCAATTACGGCGTCAATATCGAATTGAACGCCGGCGCCGGCGATACGGCCAATGCCGACGAGGCATATGCCTTCATCGACAGTGATTCCTGGGGTCGCGTCGAAATGGGCGACCAGGACGATACGACCGATCGCATGCATGTCGCTGCGCACAATATCCTCGTGGGCCGGGCCGGTGCCGACGGTGACTCGGCCGACTACATTGCTTTCGGCGGTACGGCCATCGATGCACCGGGTGTCGATTCTACCAGTGACGACACGAAAGTTAGCTATTTCTCGCCCCGCTTTGGCGGGATCCAGATCGGTGGTTCGCTGACCCCGGACTCGGGCGAGGTCTCGGGCGGACCGGCCACGTCCGATGCCGACAATGACGGCGATTTCGAAAATGTCTTTGGCCTGGCCATCAACTACAAGGGCAAGTTCGACGATGTCGGGATCGAGGCGGGCCTCATCGGCGAGTTCGGCGACAGCGAAACTGCGACCGGTGCCGACACCGAAGGCGAGATCGAGACCATCGGCGTGGGTATCAATGTCACCTTCGCCGGCATCGGGCTCGGGGCGGAATATGTCGACTTCGCCGAAAAGGGTATCGCTGCGGCAGCCCGCACTGCCGGTCGGGACGCGGGCAACTACTATCAGCTCGGCGCGTCGTACCAGACTGGCCCCTGGGGCGTCAGCCTCGGCTGGTTTGAAAGCTCCGTCTCCAACGCGACGGGCAGCGGTGGCGATACCGATGTCACCATCATCTCGCTCGATGGTGCCTACAACGTGGCGCCGGGCTGGGAGTTGATGGCGTCCCTGCATCTCGGTGAAGTGGACAACATGAACTCGACGGCCGCCGAAGTAAACAACGATGGCACGGCCTTCATCGTCAGCAACCAGTTCAAGTTTTAATCCCCCCTGCGCCCCCCCCGGGGCCCGCACAATCAACCCCCCGCGCGGCGCCCCTTTTGGGTGCCGCGTTTTTTTGGCCGATCTGCATACTGTTTGGGCACGGATGCCCAAATATCGTGCAACCTATTCATTTAATTGATGTTTTTTGGCAACACCGGCAAGGAATAACGGTCCCGAATCGGCATTCGGGATTGCAGTGTGAGTGCATCCGAATAGGATGACCGGCGTTCCACGGCAAAAAACAAATAAGCAAAATCCCAGCAAAGTGGAGGACGCAGCGCAGAGAATTCGGGCCCGGTCTGGTCCGGCAAATACGGATGTTGTGTCTGAAAAAAGTAATGTTATAACGTCACTATCTTGCGCATGATGTGCGAGATCCACTTGTTGGAGATTGATTCCCATGAATACGAAGAGAATTTTGCTGGGCACCAGTGCGCTCGTCGGCGCCGCCATGCTCACGACCCCGGCGATTGCCGGCCAGGTCGGGTCGAGAGACGCCCTGAGCCTGACCCTGGGCGGTGAGTTCCGCTTCAACGTCGCCTTGATCGACCAGGACGTCACGGACACGGTGGGTCGCGGCTACACCTTCTCGGTCGACGAATCCGAGATCAATATCAGCGCCGAGGCGACCGCGGACAACGGCCTCAAATACGGCGTCAACATCGAGTTTAACGCCGGCGGCGCCGATACGACCAACACCGACGAGGCCTGGGCCTTCGTCGACAGCGACAACTGGGGTCGGGTCGAACTGGGTGACCAGGACGACGCCACCGACCGCATGCACGTTGCCGCTCACGGGATCCTCGTGGGCCGCGCCGGTGCGGATGGCGATGCCTCCGACTACATCGGCTTCGGCACGGGCAGTGGCATCTCCGCCCCGGGCATCTCCGACACCGGCGATGCGACCAAAATCACCTACTTCTCCCCGCGCATGGCCGGCTTCCAGGTCGGCGCGTCGCTGACCCCGGACACGGGCGAGGTCTCGGGCGGACCGGCCACGTCTGACTCCGATGCAGACGGCGACTTCGAGAACACCTTCGCCGCCGCCATCAACTATGAAGGCAACTTCGACAATGTTTCGTTCGCGGTCAGCCTGAGCGGTGAGTTCGGCGACAGTGAGACCGCGGCGGGTGCCGACGCAGAAGGCGAACTCGAGACTGTCGGCGTCGGCGCGAACATCACGTTCGGCGGCATCGGCCTCGGCGCCGAGTATGTCGACTTCTCGGACAAGGGTGTTACGACGGCGACGATCGCAGCCGGCGGTGACGCGGGCTCCTACTATCAGCTCGGTGCGTCATACAGAACTGGCCCCTGGGGCGTCAGCCTCGGCTGGTTCGAGAGTTCCGTGTCAAACCCGATAGGCAGCGGCGGCGACACCGACATCAACATCATCTCCCTCGACGGCTCCTATGAAGTGGCGCCGGGTTGGGAGCTGATGGCATCCCTGCATGTCGCCGAGGCCGACAACATCAACGCCACAGCCGTCGAAGTGAACAACGACGGTACGGCCTTCATCATCAGCAACCAGTTCACCTTCTAGTCACCAGAGACAGAAGGTCGCGAGAACGGCGCCCCGGCGGGGCGCCGTTTTTCGTTCACGGGTCTACTCCTCGCCAAACCCGTCCTCGACGAGCCCCGCAAGGGCGTCCAGCGCAGCCTGCGCATCCGCACCCGACGCGCTGATCGTGATTCGCGAACCAGGCGCCGCTGCAAACATCATCAGCCCCATAATCGATGTGCCGGGGACCGACGCTCCGTCCTTCTCAACGGAAATGTCGGCCTCGAATGTTTCTGCCAGACGCACAAATCGCGCGGCAGCGCGTGCATGCAGGCCCCGGCTGTTTGTGATTTCGACCACCCTTGAAAGTGAGCCGGCTGTCATCGCAACTAGGCCTGCTTCGAGCCCAGCAGCGCAGACGCAACGCTGATGTATTTGCGCCCCGCGGCCTGCGCAGCCTCGACAAGCGCTGAAAACTCCATGTCACCGCGCGCCTGCGCCAGCTTGATCAGCATCGGCAGGTTCAGACCGGCGATCACTTCCACCGGCCCGCCCTCCTGCTTGGTATCCATCACGGAAATGGCCAGGTTCGAGGGCGTTCCGCCAAACATATCGGTCAGGATGACAACACCCTCGCCACTCGCGACCCGTGCCACCGCGTCAACGATGTCCTGCTGGCGTTGCCCCATATCGTCATCGGCATCGATGGAGACGGTCTCGATCTGATCCTGCGGCCCCACGACATGCTCAAGGGCGGCAAGAAACTCATCGGCAAGCCGGCCATGAGTCACAAGCAGCAATCCGATCATGGCGATTCCTGGTCCGCATTGGCGTCAAAGGACAATTCCCGATGGCGCAATTCCACATGGCTCATGCGTTCGGCGATCCAGTCCCGCAGGCGTTCGGCCACATAGACCGACCGGTGGCGCCCGCCCGTGCAGCCGATCGCGATCGTCAGGTAACTTTTGCCCTCTTCATTGAAGCGCGGCAGCAACAGCGCCAGCAAGTCCGTCTGACGGGCAAAGAAACCATCGAAATCCGGGTCCGCCGCGACATAGGCGCCGACCCCCGGATCGCGCCCCGTAAGCGGGCGCAGCGCCGGGTCGTAATGCGGATTACGAAGAAATCGCACATCGATGACCATATCTGCGTCCCGCGGCACGCCGTGACGATAGGAGAAGGACGTCACCAGCACATTCGCCTCGCCCGTCGCGGCGCCGACCATGCGGTCGCGCAACAAACGCGCGAACTCATGAATGTTCGAGTGGCTGGTATCGATGACGAAATCAGCCGCCTCGCGAAGCGGCGCCAGCAGGCGCCGCTCAGCGGCGATGCCGTCGGCAAGCGGGCGATCACTCGCCATGGGATGTACCCGGCGGGTCTCGGTATAGCGTCGTTCAATGACGTCATCATCGCTGTCCAGGAACAGCATCTCGACCGGCGCATCGACGGCTGACCGCAACGCGTCAATTTCCTGGGCGAACCTGTCGGCATTGAAATCGCGGGTGCGCACGTCAACGCCGATCGCCAAACCGCGCCCCTCCGCGGGGCCCTGGCGCACAAGGGTCCCCATAAGCCGCACCGGCAAATTGTCGACCGCCTCGCAGTTCATGTCTTCCAGCGCCTTCAGCGCGGTCGTCCGGCCGGCCCCCGACAAGCCCGTCACCACCAGCACCCGGCCGGCCAGCGACAATGGCGGGGCAGGATCTTCGGCTTCGGTCTGATTCGTTTCTGACATGGCAGGTCGGCAGCTCTGTTGGACGAACGGACTATACCTTGAGGGGCATCCCGAACACCAAACGAAGCTTGGCCGGCGCCGAGGCCTCAAAGGGCGTCAGCGTGACCAGCGGGAGTTCGATGCCCGCAAGGCGCACCACAGCGGGTTCGGGAAGCCGCGCGACCCGGTCCTCACCGGGGGCTACCAGATCGCAAACGAGCCGCAGCGGCACCGCGTCCACATAAGGCAATTCGACGATGCCGACGCCGCGCGCCTCTATCTTCCCGGCGATGGTTTCCGGTGCGCACGCCAGGAGCGTGTTGCCGGCCGGCCGAAGCTCTGCCTGATCATCGGCCACCAGGCGCGCGCCTTCGTCGATCAGGCGAAGCGCCAGGTCCGATTTCCCGGCGCCGGACGGGCCACGCAACAACACGCCCGACCACACGCCATCCGCGTCTGGCAGGGCAACACAGGTCGCGTGGACTCGAATATTGTTCTTTGTCATGGACCTGTTCCCGGCTCCGCCGCGCACCACACGCAATCCGTTCTAGCGCGCCCTTGCGCAGGTCTCCACAAGTGCGTGTAAGTTTTGCCCAAGCGGAACAGCCGGATGCTGCAACACATGCTATATCAGCACCCGAACAGGGCCGGTGATCGGTCGGATAACCGCGTGTGACAACGCGTGCAGTGGAGAAGAGCAACAATGAGCGACGAAAAGAAAACAATCGGCCTGGCGGTCATCGGCTGCGGCACGATCGGTCGAATCCGCGCGGAGTTTGCACGCGACTATCCCGGCATCGGCTGGCTCGGCCTGTGCGACATCAAGGATGACCTGCGCGAGAGGCTGGCCAACGACACCAACGCCGACTTCCACACTGCCAGCTACGAGGAACTGATCAAGCGGCCCGAGGTCGACGCCGTGATCATCGCGACCGATGAGAATCATCACATGGGCCCGACGGTCATGTCTGCGGACCTGGGCCATGCGCTCTTCATCGAGAAGCCGCTGGCCACCGACGTACGAGAATCCCTGGCGGTTCTCAGCGCGATCGAGACCAACGGCGTCGATGCCGTGGTCGGTTACACCCAGCGCTTCCGACGCCGGTTCCTGACCGTCAAGGAACGCCTCGTCACCGGCCAGATCGGCGAGGTCACCGGCGTGGTCACCCGTGCGATCATGAACCGGATGGTTCCCATCGCGACGGTCGCGCGCACGAACCAGCGGGAGAATCTGACGCCGATGGTGGTGTCGGGCACCCACGCGCTCGACATGTGCATGTGGCTGATGGAGGGGAAAACCCCCGTCTCGCTCTACGCCCAGTCGAATGACAAGGCCATGGCGCAGTACGGCACCAAGGATTCCACCTTCGGCATCTTCACCATGGACGACGGCACCATGTTCTCCATGAACATCTCCTGGGCCGCCCCGATCATCTGGCCGGGGGCTGTCTACGGACTGGAGATCGGAATCATCGGCGATAAGGGCGTGATCGATATCGAGGACACCCATCGCGACATGATCATTGCGTCGGAGGTACCTCAGGGTGCGGGCTACGCGCCGGACGGGTTCGAGCCCGAGTTCCAGCGCCATGTGGATTTCATGACCAGCTACCCGCCCGGAGATATCTACAACAACCAGCTCTGGGGGCCGATGCGCGAGGAGACCTTCTCCTGGTATCAGCGCCTGTGCGCGGGCCTCGACACGCCCCACGCCACAGCCCAGGACGGCCACCGCAACCTGTTGCTCACAATGGCCATGGATAAATCTTCCAAGCTCGGCGAGCGAATCGACCTGCCGCTGGAAATCGACGACTATTACAAGTAGCGCGCACAGAACGCGCGAGACCTCTCATCGAAGGAACAAGCCATGTCGGACACGCGAACCTGGGAGCATATGCTCGAACGGGCGAAGAACAATAACTTCCTCGGCAAGGAACTTTTCGTCGTCTTCACCTATCCCGCCAACGGGATGGAGCCGATCATGGAGAATATCACCGAGCATCTTGCCTATCAGCGGATGCTCGAGGATACCGGCGTGATGTTTGCCGCCGGCCCCATGGGCGATCGCGGCGGCGAGACATGGTCCGGCTCGGGGATGGTCGTTATCCGTGCGGAAAACTTCGCCGAGGCCGAGAAAATCGCGGCCGCCGATCCGATGCACGCATCCGGCGCGCGCAACCATCATGTGCAGCCCTGGCTGGTGAACGAGGGCACCATCACGGTCAAGGTCGGCTTCGCATCGGGGTCGCGCGAACTGGATTGAGGCCGCTGCGGCCACGGCAGATTGACGCCCCCAGCACCGACACGTATTAAAAACGGGCTGACGGCGCGCATGTCCCGCGCTGCGGGGCCCCCGGGGTCCTGTATGTCGACAGCGGGGAGGCGGATCGGTTCATGGCGAGAAATGCCAAGTCCGAAAACACGGCAAAGCCGCGAGCGGCCAAGACCAGGAAGGCCCCATCGAACCGGGCCAAGGCGCCGCGCCTGAAACGCGCGCCGGGCAAGCCGCTTTACGCCCAGGTCGAGGAGATCATCCGCGGCAGGCTGATCGACAATTACTGGAAACCCGGCGATATGTTGCCGAGCGAGTTCGACCTCGCAAGCGAACTGTCGGTGAGCCAGGGGACCGTCCGCAAGGCCCTCAACGACATGGTGTCCGAGAACCTTCTGGAACGCCGACAGGGACGCGGAACCTTCGTTTCCGAATACACCGAACGGCGCGCCCTTTTCTTCTACTTCAACCTCATTGGCCCGGACGGCGAGCGCGCCATGCCCATGAGCCGGATCCTGGCCTGCGAGCAGCACGCCGCAACCGAAGACGAGCGAAACCGGCTTCAACTCGATGCGGGTGATGCGGTTATCGCGCTCCACCGGGTGCGATCGCTAAAAGACAGCCCGGCCATCGTCGAACGCCTCACCCTGCCCCAGAAACTCTTCCCCGGTCTCGGTGGCGAGACCAAGTTGCCCGAGAACCTGTACCGTTTCTTCCAGGGGGAATACGGTATCACCGTTGCCAAGGCTGGCGAGTCCGTGCGCGCTGTCGCCGCCGACCCGCTCGAGGCACAGCTCCTGGGCGTCATGCCCGGCGCGCCCCTGCTCGAAATAGACCGGGTCGCAGTCACCATCGACGGGCGCCCTATCGAGTGGCGGCTGAGCCGCTGCAACACCGCTGACTACAGCTACGTCGCCGAACGAGGCTGACGGGCCCAGCTACTAAACCAATCGGAGAATGATCATGACCACACCGGAAATCGGTGTTATCGGGCTCGGCAATATGGGCCGTGGCATCGCCGACAATTTCGCCAAGGCCGGCCACACGACGGCCGTATGGGACACCAATGCCGACGCCCGCGCGCCGTTCGAGGCCCGTTCGGACACGCATGTCATGAGCCCGGGCGAAATGGCGGCCGCCGGCGCCATGATGATCTATGTGGTGCCCGCCTCGCCCGAGATCGAGGCCTCCTTCGAAGGCCCCGACGGCGTCCTCGCCATGACCGGTGAGGGCACCATCATCTTCGACCTGACCACGTCGTTTCCGGAGGACACGAAGCGGATCGCGGCCCGCGCGGCCGATCATGGCATCGCCTATCTCGACGCGGCGATGAGCGGCGGTGCGACGGGCGCCGATGCCGGCACCCTGACCCTGATGATCGGCGGCGATGAACCCACCTTCGAGGCCTGCCGCCCCAAGCTCGACGCGATCGCGGCGAACATCTTCTATCTCGGCGATGTGGGCGCGGGCCACGCCATGAAGCTGATCCACAACATGGTCGTGCACGCCGTCTTCCTGACCACCTGCGAAGCGGGCCGGATGGCCGAACGCGCGGGTCTCAAACTTGCGGACATGATCGACGTGTTCAACGTCTCGAACGCCCGCAGCTATGCGACCGAGGCGCGGTTTCCCAAGCACATCCTGTCGGAGAAGTGGGACGCGCGCTCCCGGGTCTACAATTTGAACAAGGATCTGGGGATGGCGGTGCGCCTGGCCGAGAGCCTCGACATGGATGCGCGTTACGCCCGCGAGACCAGCGCGTTCCTGAACAAGGCCATCGAGCGCGGCATGGCAGAGGACGATTACAGCCTGCTGTATCCGTCTTCGACGAAATCCGGGAGATGGAGTAGCGGGCGGCGGACACGCCCAACCGCTAACCCTTCGGCAGATACTCGAACAGCTCGTCGCGCAACCCCGCGAGGTTGCGCTCAACCACGGGCGCCACGGCGGCAACAAAGGCCGCGCGCTCGTCTTCCGACAGGTCGATCAGCTCATTGCCCGCGTCCAGCAGCTTCGCGGCGATCTCCGCATCGTCGCCCGCCGCAAAGCCGCGCTGGGCAGGCGTCGCCGCGGCCAGTGCTGCCTCTACCGCCATGCGCACATCATCCGGCCAGGCATCCCAGGTCGCCTTGTGCGCCAACACCACGCAGGGGCCGAAGAAGTGCCCGGACCGGGTGATCCAGTGATGATGCTCGTGGATCGCGAAGTTGTAGGTATTTGTCAGCGGGTTTTCCTGGGCATCGACCGTTCCATCGGCGCACGCGCCGGGCAACTCGGCCACGTCGAGCGGGACCGGCTCGAAGCCCATCGCGGCGAAGCTTTCCTGCTGCAGCGCGCTGAACAAGGTACGAATTTTTAGTCCCGCGCAATCCTCCGGACGCCGGATGGCCCGGACCCCGTTCGAGAAGTGCCGGAACCCGTTGTCCCACCAGGCGACGATCCGGAAATCCGCCACCTCGGCCATCTTGTCCATGATCAACTGGCCCAGCGGCCCATCAAGCATGGCGTGCCCCTGGGCCCGGTCACGGATCAGGAAGGGCAGGTCGAACAGCGCAATCTCGGGCACCTTGTCGGCGAGGTAACTCGACGAGAAGTAACACAGCGTGGTCTCGCCCGTGGCGACCATTTCGAGCAGATCGGCGGCCTTGCGGCCTTGCTCCGTCACGTTGAGGGTATGCTCGAACGCGACCCGGTCGCCGAGTGCGCCCGACAGGCTCTCGGCGAACACACCCACCGCCCGGTTGTGGACCGAGCGCGGCCCCTGGTAACCGGAGAACCGGATATCAAACTCGCTCATCGGGCCTACTCAACCGGCGGCCAGATGCGCTCGCCCACTGTCGGGGACCCCGGCGTGTGCATGGTGTAGCGGATGACCCGGCCGGTCCATTCATTCTCGTCGAGCGCGAGGGCCTCATGGGGTTCCTCGAAATTCTCGAGCCGGGCCTGGAGCGAGGTGAATTCGTACATCACAGAATACTTGGCCCAGCCGGCGAGCGAGACCATCACCCGTGCCGCGATGCAGCCGGGCATCCGCGCCATGGCGGGCAGTCGATACTGCGCATACCACTGGCCCACGTCATACTCGTCGGCCAGGATCTTGGTGCGGAAGCTGCCCATCTGGATCGCCGGCCCCGGCGTGGTCCCGGCCGGGCGCAGCCCCATTTCGGGCCCGTCGATGCGCGCGAAGGTCGAGAGCACGGCCAGCAAAATGAACGACGAAATCACGAAACCCAGCCACGGCATCAGAGCCGCCATGACAATGAAGCCGCCGATCGTGAACAGGACACTCATGATCCCTTCGGAATCGAGCGCCGCCATGTCGTTGTCTTCACGCAGCGTACGCGCCCGCCAGATCAGCCAGACCCCCACGATGACGAAGAACAGCGCGACCATGCGCGGGAAGAAATCAGGATCGAGCCCCGAGGGCTTCTGCCCGAACAACAGGCGCGGACGATCAACCTGATCGGGCGTGATGATGAACAACACCACGCCAAACACGATGGCGAAGACACCGAACGCGGTGTTGAAGTTCAACCAGCTGCCCGAGGTCCGGTCGTCACTTGCTTCCGTCATTCTGTTCTCCGTTCAAGCGGCCTATTCGGCGGCCATCGGGTTCGACGTATCGTTGCGCGGCAGGGAGACCGGCTCACCGCGTTCGGCCGAGAGGTCGGCCGCCGTGTAGACGTCCATCACTTCGCGCGCCTCGGAAGGTTTCACCATGACCGGCCGGTCATAGATAATGGCCTCGATGAAATGGTCCGTCTCAGCCTTCATCGGGCCGGCGAAGACGTGATCGACGGGCTCGCCCGGCATCGTCGACATCGGATACTGGATGCCGTTCTTGACCGTGTTGACCTGTACTTCCTTATGGGTGTCGTCGATGGTCAGCGCGCCGTCGGTGCCAACAACCTCGATCCAGCACTGGGAGTAGTTCTTGTAGCCCAGAGGCAGGATCCAGCCCGCACCGACCGTGATGGTCGTTCCGTCGTCCATGGTCACCATGATCCACTGGTGGTCGGGGGTGTCGCTGTCTTTGGAAAAGAGCTTGCCCGACTGCTGCGAATAGACCCGAACCGGCTTGCGCGGGCGCAGGCACCAAAGCAGAAAATCCAGATCGTGGGTCGCTTCCATGGCGGCCGGCGACATCTTGGTGCGGCCGGTGATCTTGTCACCAAGTTCGCGCGTCACGTTGCGGCTCACCAGGCAGGTCACCGGCTCGCCGATCGAGCCGTCCTTCAGCGCCTTGTGCACAAAGGCGAATTTCGGCTTGAAGCGCTGGGAATAGCCGACCGAGAGTTTCAGGTTCTTCTTCTCGGCGATGCTGATGACCTCATCGGCCTCTTCCATGGTCGAGGAAATCGGCTTCTCGACGAAAACATGTTTTCCGGCCAGCAGTGAATCCCGGATCATCGGATAATGGGTGGATTCCGGCGTCGCCGAAATGAAGATCGCATCCACCGAATCATTGGCGAGAATCTGTTGATAATCGTCGGTTGTGGATGTCGGGTTGGTCTCGGCGGCGACCTCGGCAAGGCGATCAGGCCGGATCTCGGCCAGGTGCAGCTCATTCACATGTGGGTTGATCGCACATGCATTTGCCCGAATGCCACCGCACCAACCCGGTCCGATGACGCCTACATTGATCTGTTTCATTTTCCGTCCCCCGAGACAAAGCGACCGGGACGCCTCAGGATCAACTGAAGAGCCCGGTCTTATATAAGACACCGGCACAGTAGCCGCGTGCATAAAAATACACAAGATGACGAGAGGGGTAACAGCGTGAAATTCTGTCGCCCCGCAAGGCGCTAGGCGAAAGCCGGAAACTCGACCGTGAAACGGGCACCGGCAATCCGATCACCGATGTCCCGGCGATTTTCTGCCCAGACCCTTCCGCCGGCAGCCTCGACGATCTGCCGTGAGATGGAAAGCCCCAGACCCGAATGGGTTCCGAATTTCTGGCTTTCACCATCCGGACTCTCGGTCGGTCGGTCCGAATAGAATCGCTTGAAGATCGATTCCAGGTTGGCCTCGGGAATACCGGGGCCCTGATCATCGACCGTCACGGTGATCATGTCGCCATCGCGACGCACGTGCCGTTTCGCCGCGACGATGATCTTCCCGTCTCGTGGGCTGAAGGACTGGGCGTTGGCGATGATGTTGCGAAACACCTGGCCGAGCCGGTCCTCGAACGCGCAAACCGAGAGGTCGACGCCCGGCTCGAGGTCGAGCACGATATCGGCGCCCGGCGTTACCGACTGAACGTCCACAAGCGCACCCAGCGCAATGCGCAAATCAATCTCCGTAGGCGGATCGCGGCTCAGCTCTGCATCCAGCCGCGAGGCATCCGAGATATCGCTGATCAGCCGGTCGAGGCGCGCGACATCGTCGAGGATGATCGACATCAGTTTCTTCTGCTGCGCGGCATCCTCGACCCGCGCGACGGTTTCAACCGCGCTGCGCAGCGACGTCAGTGGATTCTTGATCTCATGGGCAACATCGGCGGCGAACCGCTCGATCGCATCCATGCGCAGCCACAGGGCCTCGGTCATGGCCCCCAGGTCACGGCCCAGATCACCAATCTCGTCGCGCCGGTTTGCAAAGTCCGGCATCGTCACGTCGCGGCCCGACCCGCTGCGTACGCGTTGCGCCGCCACGGCCAACCGCCGCAGCGGCCGGGCAATGGTCGCCGCCAGATACACCGAGAGCAGGATCGTGACGGCGAACGCCACGCCGAAGACCTGCAGAATATCGATACGGATTGCCCGCATGGCGCGTTCGATCTCACCGCTGCCGCGCGACAGCATCAGCGCACCGACGACCTGGCGGTATCGCTGAATCGGGACCGAAACGGAAATCACCATACCGCCGGTCTCATGCCGGCGAACGGCAGCCCCCTGTATCCCCGCAAGCGCCACCGTGACTTCGCGATAGTCATTGGCCCGTTGCGGTATCCGTTCCTGATAGACCGGTAATTCGCCCTGCCCGGGCAGCCAGTCCAGGAGTGCTTCGAACCGGTCTTGCGCCCACACCCATGGCGCGAAACCTTTGGGCGGCGGCAAGGTCTGCACACGCACCGGGCCGCGTGCGCTGCGCAGCGACTGGGTATCGGTGATCATCACGCCATTACCGATAAACAGCCGCGCCCGGTTCTGGGTCGGTTCGGTCAGGCGCCGCAGCATAAGGCTCGCGCGCCCCGGATCGATCTGCTGTCCCACACCGGGTGCCACGAGCACGGCGCCCGCACCGATCGCCCCGGCAAAAATCTCACCCTGCACGCGAAGGGCCTCGATCTCTGCGTCGATCAGGCTTTCCTGATACTGATCGAGAAAGAAGAATCCCCCCACCGGTACCGCAAGCACCAGGAGATTGATCGCCAGGATACGCCGGGTCAGTGATGTGGAAGGTCGGCGGCGGCGCAGCCAGGCCCACAGAACGCGCGCCCGCCCGATCCGCCGCGCAGGGTCTTCCTGCGTCCCGCCATCACGCGATACAGCCGTCTCGGCAGAGTCGCGTTTGGCACGGAACAACCGATTTCCGCTGCGGGCATCGAGCGTCATTCTTTCCCCCGGGTCCCTGGCAGGCCCCGTTCCTGCATTCGCGGCGTGCGGCTGACGGATTGCGTCACCCTCGCGCCGCCCCATCTGGTCGGATCGACCCCGAATCAGGCGTCCTTGTAGCGATACCCGATCCCATACAGGGTCTCGATCTGGCCGAACACATTGTCGACCTGACGGAACTTCTTGCGCAGCCGTTTGATGTGGCTGTCGATCGTCCGGTCATCAACATAGATGTTTTCACCATAGGCCGCGTCCATCAGCTGGTCTCGGCTTTTGACATGACCGGGGCGCTGCGCGAGCGCTTCGAGGATCAGGAATTCGGTGACGGTCAGGGTCACTTCCTCGCCGCGCCACGAACACAGATGCCTGTTGGGGTCCATCACAAGGTCGCCGCGTTCGATCACGGCATCGTCGCTTTCGCCGGGACTCTCACCCACATCCGCTCGACGCAGGATCGCCCGGATACGTTCGATCAGCAGCCGTTGCGAAAACGGCTTGGTGATGTAGTCATCCGCCCCCATCCGCAAGCCGAGGACCTCATCGATCTCATCGTCCTTAGACGTCAGAAAGATCACCGGCATCCGAGAGGATTTGCGCAATTTGCCGAGCAGCTCCATGCCGTCCATGCGAGGCATCTTGATGTCCAGGACCGCAAGATCGACCGGCATCTGGCTTAAACCATTGAGCGCCTCATCGCCGTCGGCGTAGGTGTTGACGCTATACCCTTCGGCTTCCAGGGCCATCGAAACCGATGTCAGGATGTTGCGGTCGTCATCCACCAACGCAATTGTCTGTGTCATGTCCGGAATCCCCTTTCGTGTGATCGAAACACGTCGCGCAGCGGAAATCGCCGTCGCCAGGACACGATCGTTCGGCATTATGGCGCATTTGCGGCCCGATTGGGGCGGCTTTCGCATTAATTGAGGCTCGGATTTCGGTCGTCGGACACCCGATTGACGGGACGAGAACGAAAATGTGAGCGATGTGCGACAGGGCGACGCATTGCACAGGCAAGGGCGCTCGTCCTTACTCCCCGCCATGAATCGCAAGCTCCCCATTCTCGTCGTCACCCTCGTCGTGGCCGTGTTTGCGCTCGGCGCCTGGCTCAACCTCAGGGTCGCCGAAACCCCCGAGAGCGCCCCGGTCGGGGGAATGGTCGTGAATGTCAGTATCGGCGGACCGTTCGAGCTGACCGACCACACCGGTTCGCGAATGAATGACGAGGCGCTGCGCGGAAAATACGCCCTCATCTATTTCGGCTACACATTCTGCCCGGACATCTGTACAACAGAGCTCGGTGAGATTGCGGTCGCGATCGACGAGCTGGGCGAAGCAGGCGAACGGGTGACACCGGTGATGATCACCATCGACCCGGAGCGCGATACGCCCGAAATCCTGGCGGAGTATGTGCCGCTGTTCCACGACCGTTTGATCGGGCTGACCGGCACGGACGCTGAGATCAAGGACGTCGCGGAAAAATACCGTGTCTTCTACCGGCGTTTCGAGGATCCGAATGTCACCTTTTACCTGATGGATCACACGTCATTCGTTTATCTTATCGATCCAAAGGGAGCGGTGGCCTCGATGTTTCGATACGGCACTCCGCCCGAGGAGATGGCCGACGCCATCCGCCAACACATGCGCGCACGCGCCGATAGCTAGCCCCCGCACAACCGGACCCGAGCATGATCACCCGTATCGTATCTGTATTCCTTGCGCTTCTGTTCCTGTCCGCGCCGGCCTGGGCTCATGAAGAGAAATCCGAGCATCTGACCATTTCCCATCCCTGGTCACGCGCGACCGCCCCGAGCCAGAAAGTAGGGGCCGTGTTCATGACGATCGCGACCAACGAAAACAAACCGGATCGACTGGTGGGCGCCGAATCGTCCGATGCCGAGACCGTACAAATTCATGGTCACAGCATGGTCGACAATGTCATGCGGATGCGGCCGGTCGACGGTGTGCCGATACCCGCGACCGGTGAAGCGGTGCTTGAGCCGGGTGGGTTCCATGTCATGCTGATCGGGCTTAAGACCCCGTTGTTCGAGGAAACCGTGATCCCCCTGACGTTGGTGTTCGAGAATGCCGGTAGGGTCGAGATCGAAGTCGTTGTGGAAGCGGCGGGCGCGCGCCGGGCATCCGGTAACGCTGCGCCCATGTCATCGGGCGACCACGGCTCGGGTGCCCATAGCGGGCATGGCTCGAACGAGGCGCCAAAGGCTGAAAAACCGAAGGGGCATGGTGGTCACAGCGGCCACAACCATTAACGCTTATTCCCCTTGCGACATGGCGGCGTTTCGTTAATCTCCGCGCGCCATGAGCATCGATGATCGAGACAAATCTGGCGGGCCACTGGTCCGGCGCCTAATCCGCACAAGCCGGTCGGGTGTCTTGTCCACGGTCGATCTGGAAACGGGCGGCACCCCCTATGGCAGTCTCGTGCTAACCTCTTGTACGATGGATGCCAACCCGCTCTTGTTGATGTCCGACCTGGCGCGACACAGCCGTAATTTGGCAACCGAACAAAGAGCGTCCCTCATCATCGGTAATCTCGGCCTCGGTTCTTTGAGTCAGACCCGTGCGACGCTGATCGGGCGCGTTATGGCCAGTGACGACGAGGACCAGAAGGAACGGTTTCTACGCCATCACGGTGGCGCTCGCAGTCAAATGTCGTTCGGGGATTTCAACCTCTACCGTCTGGAAATCGAAAGCGTGCATTTCATCGCGGGTTTCGGCCGGATCGAAACCCTGCCAGCCGACGATGTGGTTCTGTTGACACCGGACAGTACGGATCTCGCGGAAGCCGAGTCCGAGATTGTCGCGCATATGAACAACGACCATGCCGATGCCGTACACGCCTACGCAACCGAACTCGCCGATCGTCATGGTTTGGGGTGGGCCATGACGGGCATCGATCCCGAGGGCATGGACCTCGCGCGCAACGATACCGAATCACGCGTTGATTTTGAGAACCTGGTCGATGGCCCGGAAAGCGCGCGCGCAGAACTGGTCCGGCTGGCCGCATTGGCGCGTAAATAAATTCATTAAATCAATAGTTTATGGCCCCAACGAAGGGAGCTGGCCCATTCACATAATATTTAGTTGCGAATGATTATCACTCGCATTATGGTTGCCACCTCCACACCCAGCCAGGCGACAGCCGCATGACCCAGATAAATGACCGCCCCGGAGATATGGCCCCGCGACCCGTGTCAGACCGGCCGTCGGCCCACGATTTGAACTATATGGAGCGTCTGGTTTTGCACGCGTTGCGCCAATGGGTCCAAAACCGGGCCCAATGGAGTGAAGTCGTCCTCGAATTCAACCGGGCTTGCGGGCCTCGCACGGCGACCCGACTGTGTGACGCACTCGACGATTTGTTCCGAGATCTCGGAATCCAGGCACGCCGCCATCTGCAGCTCTATCCCCCGGTCTGCTGCCATATCAGCCAGGACGAAATCTGCATCCTGAATCTGCTGGCCGCCTATCAGGCCGGCGAGGTTCTGCACGCACAAGCCATGCTTCAATGGTTGGTCCCCAACACCGCCGTCAGGAAGATCGGGCTATGCTCGAAGTCGATTGCACGCGAGTTGTTCGAAACCGGATACATCCTGAAGTATCGGAACCAGGGCGACGGTCACCAGGTCGACGGCGCCGGATTACTGCGAGTGTTGCACTAGACGGGGCTAGTCTTCGACGGCACCGCCGGGCGCATCTCCACCGTCCAGCAATTCGACGGTCTGGGCGAGCGGGCCCTTGTCACCCATCTTGGTCGTGACGCGCACCCGCGTATCGGCTTCGAGCATCCGGAGGCCCGACTGAGCCACCACGCGACCGGATACAAACACATCCGGTCCGTCTCCATCCGGCACGACAAAGCCGTAGCCCTTGTTGGCGTCGAAGAACTTCACAACCCCTTCGGTGACGGGCGCGTTCTCGTCGACGGCCTCGGTGGCCTCGCCGGAGCCTGCGGTGATGTTGTGAATGATCGAAACCATGGGCCCGCGCGGGCCCTGTTCAATTTCGCATTCGAGTTCGGCGCCATCCTGCAGGTCTTTCTGCCCGGCGGCCTCCAGAACCGAAACATGGATGAAAGCGTCCCCGGTTCCATTCGCGGGTTGAACGAAACCGAACCCCTTGATGGGGTTGAACCACTTAACGGTCGCAGAAACCCGTTGGCCCCCGCTGTCGCCCGTTGTTCCTGTATCGGTCATCGCCGACGGTCCTGACGCACTCGGCGCCGGGGCGAGATGAACAACTCTGGAACGCACTCTAATCCACGTCGATCACGCCACGGTGCGCATTAACAACGAAAAACAAATCCCATTCAAATACAGGAAAATCATAACACGAGAATCACGACCCATTACTAGCGCGAAAACCGGATTCCATGTTGCGCCGCAGTATTTAACCGTCAAACCGCACATGTCGTGGTTGCCCGAGAGTGCATACCAAAACTTAGTATTTTCCATTCAAATGTCTCCGTAAGTCATTGATTCATAACAATTTATGAATTGACCTCCCCGGTTAATCATTTATAAACCTCTTCCGCCAAAAATAATTAACGTTCCGTTCACCATGTTCCCGCGAAGTGTTGAGACAGACGAAATACACATGACAGAGATCGTTCGACATAAATCAGCGGGTGAAAAAGGGCGCATTTTCTCGCGCCGCAAGCAACGGTCGAACCTGAAACAGACGATCGAATCGCTCGTATCCGAGGTCACGCCCCATGGCGCGGCGGTTTCACCGTCGGCACCGCCGCCCGGCCTGCCCCACCCGAATTTGCTCGAACATCTCGGCCCGGCCTATGTCGCGACGCCAGACGGCACGATCACCTGGCACAATGACGCATTTCTCTATTTCGCCCGCGCGGCGTGGAACCTCGCCGACGGCACCGAGACCGTGACGGCCGCCCCGGCGGCCCTGTCCGTCGTCTTCGATGCGCTCGTCTCCACGGGGCATTTCGACCCCGGGCGCACACGCGCCGAAATCGGTGGCGTCGCCCGCACCTTCCGTGGCCGCCATTTCCTGGTAGATAACGATGGCGCCGCCGTCATCTATGGATATTTCGAAGATATCACCCGTTGGATCACGTCCGAGCAGCGCCTCGCCGCGCTCGACGACAAGCTGACCGACGTTATCCGGTCCACATCCGACTGGGTCTGGGAAACAGACACCGACATGCGCCTGACGGAAGTATCAGCGCGCATCGCCGCCATCACCGGCGCGCCACCAGAGGCCCATCTGGGTAAACACGTACTCTCGCTCGGCAGCCTGCCGGATCCGGTTGCCGGGGTTCCGGATCTGAAACTGCTGATGCAGGACCGGCGGCCGTTCCGCAATCGTCTGTTCATCATGCGCGACGAAACCGGCCAATCCCGCCGTGTTCACCTGAGCGGGATGCCCTTCTTCGATACCGGCAACGGGCGTTTCCTTGGATATCGCGGAACCGGGACCGACGTCACCCGCGCGCTCGAGGCCGAACGCGACGCCGTTTCGGCCCGCCAGAAGCTCGAGCAGGCCCTTTCGGCGCTCGAACTGCGCAACGAACAGCTGCGCGACACGCTGGTGCGCGCGCAATCCGCATCGGACGCCAAGACGGATTTTCTGGCGCTGACCAGCCATGAGCTGCGCACGCCCTTGAACGCGATTATCGGTTTCACCGAGCTTTGCCGGCGGCAGATAACCGAAGCAGCCGGTGAGCGGATCCCGTCCTATCTGGACAACATCCTGTCGGCATCCGGGCACCTGGTGCAGATCATTGACAACCTGCTTGATACCGTGCGGATCGAAAACGAAACGACGGACATGGACCTGGTCGAGGTCGGGGTTGCCGACCTGGTTCGCGACACGGTCTCCATGATCGAAGTGCGGGCCAAGGAATCCGAAATCGTGCTGGTCGCGCCGCCGGTGGCTGATGACCTTTCGGTCATCGCAGACAAGACGGCGGCCCGGCAGATTCTGATCAACCTGCTGACCAACGCGCTCAAATTTACAACCGAGGGCGGCAGCGTCGGCGTGGAAATCGTCCACGGCAAGGAAGACCTGCTCTACATCACCGTCTGGGACACCGGCATCGGCATCCCGATTGATCAACAGCAGGCCGTATTCGACCGTTTCCACCGGGTCCGTTCTGACGCCCTGACAACCACGACCGAGGGCGTCGGCATCGGCCTGCACGTGGCCCGCAATCTCGCCCAGCTGATGGGCGGTGATATCACGCTGGAGAGCGAACTGGGCCGTGGATCACGGTTCACACTGGCGCTTCGCATGTGGGAATCGACAATCGAGCTGAAACCGACCGGCGCCGTCGACGCCTAGGGCGCAACGTCCACTCCCGATAATCAAACTGGATGGTTCTATTCGTCGTCCGACGCTTGCAGCGGGCGGGCGAGGCCGACCTTGTCGGCGCCCTCGGGCGTAATCAGGCCATCGCGAACCCAGCCGCGTTCTTCCATCTCGCGCCATTCATGTGCCGGCACGGAGACGAAACCACGCACATGGCGCGGGCTCACCACCACGGGGTCATCGAACGTGATCGAACCCTCCGCTTCCGCGCCCTGCGCCATCCAGGTGAGCGCCAGGGCCTGGACCGGCGACACATCGCCGGCCACGGCCGAAGCAGGTGGCGCGCACATCATCGGTACGGCCGAGACCCAGAATTCGTCATCGGAAATGCTTGCCGCCAGGTCCAGGTCCGCGCGGGCCCGGTCCTCATCGTCGAATGCCCGGACGGTCTCGACGTCGCCGTCGGCGCGTTTTCGACACAACACCCAGATATTCTCGGCCGGCGCAGGTGCGACCGCGCGCGGCGGCGCGGCACCTTCCTTGCCTGCTGCCAACTCCGATCCCTCGAAATTGGCCACGTCGTCATTCGATACGATCGCCATGCGTGCCGCGAACCACGTGGTTATTGTGGAAAACTCCCCCAAACAAGCTTGCACCGGGCGTGACGTCCGGCCAGCCCGGCAACAATACTCGTCTCTACTTACGTGCGCACAAGCTAATGCAGCAGGCAACGCGAGTCAGCCGCCCGAGGCAATTCTGCCCACAAATTATCCACACAGTTTGTACGGACTAATCCTGCGCTTCGCCCCAAACCTGACCGGTCAGGCGGCGGCGTCTTCGGCCTGCTTGTTCATGGTGTCGAACTCGCTCGGCCAATGATCGGCCAGCCAGCGCAAATAGTCGCCCATTTTTGCCGGATCAAGATGCAGGGAGGTCTGGATCTTGTCGATCTCCGGCTGCTCCTCGATCAACACATCGAGGGAATCATTGATCCGGTTGATCATGTTGAACATCGCGCAGAGCATCGTGATCTCGACGATCTCACCCTCGGAGAAGTTCGCGCGCAGCCGGTCATACACCTCGCCATTCTTCTGGGCGGTGTTGCGGGTCATGTTCTCGGCCCACAGGATCGCCGCCTTCTCACGCTCGTTGAACCGGTCCGACGTCAGATAGTCGTCCGACGACATGTCGATGATCTGCTCGTGGGTGATGCCGGCGGCCTGGCCCAGCGAGGTGTTGTGGGCGTAGCAGTAGTCGCAGCCATTCACGTGGCTGGTCTTGATCACCACCATCTCCTTGAGCTTGCCCGACACGCGCGTGCCCGGCCATTCGCGCTGGGCCGCCGCGTTGATCGGCAGAAGCAGCATCGCCAGGAACGGTGCGTTGGAAATCGTCCGGTAGAAGTGGGGCACACGGCCGAGCAGTGCGGTCACCGCGCCGTAGAACTCCTCGAATTCGCCATCAACGGCCTCGGGTTCGATCTTCTGAATGCGTCCTTGGGTACGCGACATGGCACTGGTCTCCTCGATCATCTTTCTTGTCCCCCCGCCTTTCGCCGTTCCACCTTGGCCGACGGGTGGACAAACTCTAGTGCGCACGGGGGACGCGAACCAGCGCCGAGATGGAACATATCTTTCATTTTCCCGGGCCGGCGACGATCTTTTGCGTCCCGGCACGCACCAACCTGTTCGTTGCGAACGCAGGGGCTTCGGTGATATCAGCAATGGGACCATGCAGACGCGGAGTTCCGCCCACTACGCGGGCACGGGGCATCGGGTGTTCGGTTGGGCACGCGGCGCGGGCGACGTCGCCCACGACAATTACACCCATATCGAGGCCGACATCACCGACGAGACCGCCGTCCGGGACGTCTTCAAGGCCGTGCTGGACGCGGGTGCTGCAATCGATCTGCTGATCAACAACGCCGGCATCACCCAGTCGAAACCCGCATTGCTGACCGGTAGCGGCGAAGCCTCTGAAATCCTTGAGACAAATCTTGTCGGCGCCTTCACGGTGCTGCGCGAGACCATCAAGCACATGATGCGCGCCAAACAGGGCCGGATCGTCAACATCTCTTCCATCAACGTGCCCCTCGGCAGCGTCGGCGGGGCGCTCTACAACGCCTCGAAGGCGGGGCTGGAAAATCTCGGCCACACGCTTGCCCGCGAAATCGGCACGGCGGACATCACCATCAACACCCTGGGCCTGTCGCTCGTCGAAGGCTCGGGCATGGCCGAGGGGTTGTCGGAGAAGGGCCTGGCCGACAAGCAGACGGAACTGATCAAGCCCGACCTGATCACGACCGAAGAGATCGCCCACGCGGTAGACTTCTTCGCGTCCCGCGAAGCGCGAAACGTCACCAACCAGGTCGTGTATTTCGGCGGGGTCCGGTGAAAGTCGAGACATTCACCAACGGCATCTACCGCGAGAACGCCTACATCGTCGGCGACGGCGGCGACGCCCTGATCGTCGATCCCGGCAGCGACGCCGAAGGCATCGCGGAGGTTGTCGGTGCACAGGACCTGGCCCCGCAGGCGATCATCTGCACCCATGCCCATTTCGACCATGTGGGCGCGGTGGCCGAGCTGATGGCGAGATACGACATCCCCTTCTACCTGCACCGGGCCGACGAGGCGCTGCTCAAGCGGATGAACCTCTACAAGATGGTGATCGATCCCGGCGAGGCCCTCAAGGTGCCCGAGATCACCCATGACCTGACCGACGTCACCGAGCTCAACGTTGCCAGTTTCGACATCGAGGTTATGCCGTCGCCCGGCCACACGCCGGGCGGGGTTTGCTTCCGGATCGGGAACGAACTCTTCACCGGCGACACGGTGCTGCCCGCCGGGGTGGGCCGGATCGACCTGCCCGGCGGCGACGGCGCAGCACTCGAGAATTCCGTCGCCATGCTCAATAGCCTGCCCCGCGACCTGAGGGCTCATCCGGGCCACGGCGCGTCCATGGCGCTGGGCGACCTGCTCGACAACCTCCAGGACGTGGCGTCATGAGCATCCGCATCCAGCAAATCGGCTACTACCTGCCCGACAATGTGGTCACCAATGACGACCTCCGGGCGAAGTATCCCGACTGGGATTTCGACCGGCTGGAGGCGCGCACCGGCGTCATGTCCCGGCACATCGCGGCGGACGGCGAGACGGCGCTGGACCTGACGATGACCGCCTGCCAGCAGCTCCTCAACGAGGACAAGCTCGACCTGGGCGCGATCGACGGAGTGCTGTTCTGCACCGAGACCCCGGACTATCCCATTCCGTCGAACGCCTGCCTGCTGCACGGCAAGCTGGGCCTGCCCCAGGACGTGATGGCGCTCGATATCAACATGGGCTGCTCGGGCTATGTCTATGCGCTGGAGGTGGCGCGCAGCCTGATCGTCAGCGGCGCGGCCACGCAGATCCTGCTGGCGACCGCGGATACCTATTCGCACCTCATCAACCCCGGCGACCGTTCGACCCGGGTGCTGTTCGGCGACGGCGCGGCGGTGACGGTGTTCAAGGAGAGCAACGAGGACCACCACGTCATCGACGTCGCGCTCGGCTCGGAGGGGAAGTTCTACGACCGCTTCATGGTGCCCGCCGGCGGTGCCCGAACCCCGCTCAGCGACGCGACATCGATCGAGACGGAAGACAAGTCGGGCAACATCCGCACCCCGGCCGACATCACCATGGAAGGCTTCCAGGTGCTGTCCTTCTTCAACGGGACGATCCCCCGACACGTGACGGCGACCCTGGAGAAGAACGGCTACACCCTCGACGATGTGGATTTGTTCGTATTCCACCAGGCCAGCCAGGTGGCGCTGGATTCGATCGCCAAGGCCCTGAAGATCCCGGATGAGAAGCTCGTGAACCGGCTGTCCCACACGGGCAACCTGGTCTCGGCCTCGATCCCGGTGGCCCTGCGCATGGCGCTCGACGACCGGACCGCCAAGCCCAAGCAACTGGCGGTCCTGTGCGGCTTCGGCGTGGGGCTGTCCTGGGGCACCGCCCTGGTGCACCTGTAGGGTCGGCCCATGAGCGAAAGCGATATCGGCTTCTTCCTCGAACGCTTCCGGGACAACCCGGACGGCCCGGCAATCGCCTGGCGCGACGACGTCTACACCTATGGCTGGCTGGCCGACGACATCGCCGCGCGGCGGGCCACGCTTGAGGCCGAGGGCGTCGGCCCCGGCGACGTGGTGGTGCTGTGCAGCGAGTATGCGCCGGCCGCGGCGTCACTCCTGCTGGCGCTGATCGACCTCAAGTCCATCGTCGTGCCCCTGCTGCCGCTCACGCGCGAACGCAACCCGGCGCTGATCGACATGGTCGACCCGTCGATGATCATCGACGTGACCGAGGGCACCGAGGTCGCCTTCACGAAGCGCGATGCCGGCGAACCCCACGAGCTCTACCGGAAACTCATCGACGCCAACGCGCCGGGACTTGTCCTGTTCACCTCGGGCTCGACGGGCCTGCCCAAGGGAGTCGTTCACGACTTCGCCAAGCTGCTCAAGAAGTTCAAGACCCGGCGTGGAGCCCTCATAACTCTAAACTTGCTGATGTTCGATCACTGGGGCGGGCTCAATACGCTGCTCCACGCGCTGGCCAACGACTGCCTGGTGGTGCTGACCGAGCGCCAGTCGCCCGAGTATGTCTGCGAGCTGATCGAGCGCCACCGGATCGAGCTGCTGCCGGGCACGCCGTCCTTCCTCAACATGCTCCTGATCAGCCGCGCTTATGAGGGCCGCGACCTGACGAGCCTGCGCCTCATCAGCTACGGCGCCGAGCCCATGCCGGACTCGACCCTCAAGGATCTGCGCAAGATCTTCCCCAATGTCGAGGCGCGCCAGACCTACGGCCTGATCGAGCTGGGCGTGCTCCGCGCCAAGTCGCGGTCCAGCGACAGTTTGTGGGTGAAGGTCGGCGGTGACGGCTATGACGTGCGCGTCGTCGACGACATGCTGCAGATCAAGGCGGACTCGGCCATGCTCGGCTATCTCAACGCGCCCAGCCCCTTCACCGAGGACGGCTACTTCATGACCGGCGACCGGGTGGAGGTGGACGGCGAATATTTCCGCATCCTCGGCCGGGATTCCGAGCTCATCAACGTGGGCGGCCAGAAGGTCTACCCGGCCGAAGTGGAGACGGTGCTGCTCGAATCCCCCGACGTGGAAGACGCGGTGGTGTTCAAGGAGAAGAACCCGATCATGGGCCAGATCGTGTGCACCAACATCCACCGGACGGACACGGAGGGCACCCCGGCGGAGGTGCGCGCGCGGATCAAGGCCTTCTGCACCGAGCGCCTCGACGACTTCAAGGTGCCGGTGAAGATCAGCTTCACGTCGGAGCCGCTGCACTCGGACCGGATGAAGCGGCTGCACATCCAGCCGGCGTCGGCCCAAGCGGATTCAGAAAACTGAGCGCGAAACTCTCGATCGAGATCGTCACCCGCGGCGACTTGCGCGCCGGCAACGACGCGCATCTGCACACATCCGAGGTAGACCCGGACGGGCTCGCCGCCCTGCCCCCCTATAAGCGCGAGGCGTTGCTCGCGAACCCGCTGGGCAGCGACGACGACGTGACCCAGCTCGTCGGCCTGACGGTCGCCGAGGATGGCACGCGGCGGGTCGTCGGCAAGGTCGACCTGTTCCCCGGCGAGATCACCATCGAAGGCGAACCCCACCCGGTGGTCTGGGGCTCGGCGCTGGGCGTGCCCGAAAAGCACCGGGCGACCGGGGTTGGCCTGATGCTCGCCATGAAGATGCAGACGGTGGGCGGCTGGATCGGCGCGTTCGGCGTCTCCCAGATCGCGCTGCCGCTTTACAGCAATCTCCGCTGGGCGAACCTCTCCCTGCCGCGCTTCGTGCAGGTGCGCCGCTCGCGGCGGTTCCTCGCGGCCTATCTGAAGTCCGAGCTACTCGCCGCGATCCTCGCGCCGGTCGCCGACGTCGCCTTCGCCCTGCGCCGGGCGCTCGCGCCTACTCCCAAGGGATACACGCTCGAGGCGGTCGAACGGATGCCCGAGGATCTCGCGAGCAAATTCATCACGCCGAATGGCGCGGCGCCCCACCGCTCGCCCGCCTGGATCAACTGGCTTCTCGCGACCGAGTTCAACGACGTGCCGACCCGGCGGACCGACCTGTTCCTGGTGCGGAAATCAGACACGGTCGTCGGCTACGTGCTGACCAAGCAGCGCCATTTCGACGACGTGACCCAGCGCCACGTAAAGAATGTCACCATCGCCTCGGTGCAGGACTGGATGAGCTTCGACCCCGACACGCTCCCCGAGCCCGACCTGCTGACCCTCGCGGTCGGCGCGGCGGCCCGGTCCGGCCCGGATGCGGTCGAGGTGTGCACCGCCGACCCGGCCGAGCAACAGGCCATGCGCCGCGCCGGCCTCATCGCCATGGGGCAGCTCAACTTCTTGTGCCGTCCCGCCCGGGGCACGGACCTCGCCGACGACAAGTGGCGGGATGTCGAAAACTGGCGGCTGCGCCCGGCCGAAGGCGACAACTTCTGGACCTAGAGCCATAAAAAAGGCGGAGCCATTGGCTCCGCCCTGTCACTCATGTGCTTGCGATATGTGCGGCCTTATGCCGGCGCAGGCTCTCCGAAGCCGCTATCGTCTCGCTTGTCATCGCCGCGCTTGCCGCGTTTGGACATGAAGCGATCGAACTCGTCCTTGTCCTTGGCGCGCCGCAGCTCGTGCATGAAGCGGTCGAACTCCTCGCGCATCGCGTCGAGCTTGCGCCGCTCTTCCTCGAGCCGGTTCAGCTCGCGCTCGCGGTGCTCGTTGAAGGCGGTGTTGCCGCTGTCGCTCGCGCGGGACGTACCCCACTTGAAGCGAAGCTCGTCGAACGCCGTGCGCATGTTATCGCCCCACAGGATGTAGGCCAGAACCGCCAGCCCAACGGGCCATGCAATCAGGAAACCGACGACCATGATCGCGATGGAAAAGGGGTTCCAACGGGCTCGTGTATTTCGCATACAGTTCATGTGCTCCTCTCATTGCTACCCACTTCACATGGGGATGCCGGAGGATCACTTCAAGGAAAATCGGAACCGAAACCCTTGCTCAGTAGGGGTTGCGGCGCTCGGAGCAGGCCTGGGCCTAGTGCGCCTCGTCCCAGGTGTCACCGATGCCCGCGTCGGCCACCAGCGGCACGGCCATGTTGACGACGGGGGCGGCCGCGCCCTCCATCACGTCGCGGACCACCGCGATCAGCTCGTCCACCTCGCCCGCGGGCGCCTCGAACAGCAGCTCGTCATGCACCTGCAGCAGCATGGTCGATGAGAGTTTTTTCTTCGCCAGCGCATCGGGCACGCGGATCATCGCCCGCTTGATGATGTCGGCGGCCGCGCCCTGGATCGGCGCGTTGATCGCCTGGCGCTCGGCGAAGCCGCGCACCGCCTGGTTCTTGTCCTTGATGCCGGTCAGGTAGATGCGGCGGCCAAAAATAGTTTCGACGAAGCCCGCCTCGTGGGCGAAGGCCTTGGTCTCGTCCATATACTGCTTGATGGCCGGGTAGCGCTCGAAATAGGCCTTGATGTAGGCCCCCGCCTCGCCGCGCTCGATGCCGAGGTTGCGGGCGAGGCCGAAGGCGGAAATCCCGTAGATGATGCCGAAGTTGATGGCCTTGGCGTTGCGCCGGACCATGGGATCCATGCCTTCCAGCGGCACGTCGAAGACCTGGCTGGCGGTCATGGCGTGGATGTCCTGGCCGTCCTGGAAGGCGGCGATCAGCGCTTCCTCGCCCGCCACATGGGCGACGACCCGGAGCTCGATCTGGGAGTAGTCCAAACTCACCAGCTTTTTGCCCTTGCCGGCGACGAAGGCCGCGCGGATCTTGCGGCCTTCCTCGGTGCGAACCGGGATGTTCTGCAGGTTCGGGTCGTTGGACGACAGCCGACCGGTCTGGGCGATGGCCATGCCGTAGGAGGTGTGGACCCGGCCCGTCTCGGGGTGGATCTGCTCCACCAGCGCGTCGGCGTAGGTGGATTTGAGCTTCTGCATCTGGCGCCAGTCGAGCACGATCTGCGGCAGCTCATGGCCCTGGGCCGCGAGGTCCTCCAGCACGTCGGCCGAGGTGGTGTAGGCGCCGGTCTTGCCTTTCTTGCCTCCCTCGATGCCGAGCTTGTCGAACAGGATCTCGCCGAGCTGCTTGGGCGAGCCGACGTTGAACTCCTCGCCCGCCACCTTGTGGGCCTTCTTCTCGAGGCGCGCCATGCGCTTGGCGAAGTCCTTCGACAGATCCATCAGCGTCTCGGCGTCGGCCTTGATGCCCGCCCGCTCCATGTCGACGATCACCGGCACGAGCGGCCGCTCGATGGTCTCATAAACCGAGGTCATGCGCTCACCGGGTAACCGCGGCCTGAAGCGGGCATGCAGCCGGCCGGTGACGTCGGCGTCTTCGGCGGCGTAGTCCAGCGCCTTGTCGAGCGGGACTTCCTCGAAGGTGATCTTGTTCCGGCCCTTGCCGACGACGTCCTCGAACTTGATGTTCTCACGTTCGAGATGGCGGAAGGTCAGGTCGTCCAGCCCGTGCTTGTTGCGCCCGGCGTCGAGCACATAGGAGAGCAGCATCGTGTCGTCGATGGCGACGGGGGCCAGCGGCTTGGCTTTCGGCAGATGCTTCTCGACCGCGCGGGCCAGCACCAGCAGATCATATTTGGCGTTGTGAGCGACCTTGAGGACCGACGGGTCCTCGAGCAGGTCCTTCAGGGGCTTGAGGGCCTTGGCGATGTCGATCTGCTTGAGCGTGCCGTTGGATTTTCCATTCGATTTGCCGTTTGCCTTCTCGCTGTCAGCGACAGGCTCACCGAGCAGGTCGAGCTCCTCGTCGTCGGATTGGGGTTCCACATGGCCGACGGGCACGTAACAGGCCCGGCCCGGCGCATAGGACAGGGAATACCCCACCAGTTCCGCCCGCATGGCATTGAGCGAGGTGGTCTCGGTGTCGAAGGCGACCACGCCCGCGTCCCGCGCGCCTTCGATCCAGGCCTTCAGGGGTTTCTCGTCCTGCACCAGCTCGTATTCGTCCTCGCTGGGGGCCTCGGCCGCGAGCGCGGCCTGGGTCTCGGCGGCGTCGATCAGCCCGCTGGCCACGAACCGGCTTTCGACGCGCTGGGTGAGCGTGCGGAACTCCATCGCCTGGAGGAACTCGATGACCGTGGCCGGGTCGGGATCCTTCAGCGCGAAATCCTCGATCTCGTGCTCGGTCTCCACATCGTCTTTCAGGCGCACCAGGTCGCGGCTGACCCGCGCCAGATCGGCGAACTCGATCAGGTTTTCCCGGCGCTTGTTCTGTTTGATCTCTTCCGCGCGGTCGAGAAGCGTGTCGAGGTCGCCATACTCGTTGATCAGCAGTGCGGCGGTCTTCACGCCGATGCCCGGCACGCCGGGCACGTTGTCGGTGGAATCGCCGGCGAGCGATTGCACGTCCACCACCTTGTCCGGGGTGACGCCGAACTTGTCCATCACCTCGTCCTCGCCGATGACGATGTCCTTCATGGGGTCGAGCATGTGCACCCGGTCACGCACCAGCTGCATGAGGTCCTTGTCCGACGAGACCACGACCGTCTCGATGCCCTGGGCCTCGGCCTCGCGCGCATAGGTGGCAATCAAATCGTCGGCCTCGAAGCCCTCCTTGACGATGGCGGGCAGGCCGAACGCCACGGTCGCGTCGCGCACGAGCTGGAACTGGGGCCGCAGCTCCTCGGGCGGCTCGTCCCGGTTGGCCTTGTATTCGGGGTAGATGTCGTTGCGGAAGTTCTTCCGCGCGGCGTCAAAGATAACCGCCATGTAATCCAGCGCCCCGTCGTCATGGGCCCGGTCGATCAGCTTGAGCAGCATGTTGACGTAGCCGTTCACCGCATTGGTGTGGACGCCGTCGGAGCGCTTGAAGGCGTCGAGCGGGCTCGAATGGAAGGCCCGGAAGATGAAACCCGACCCGTCGATCAGGTAGAGACGCGCAGGGCTGTCGCCCGCGGATGTTTTCTTGGCTGCCATGGGCTAATTTTAACGCGATTCCGCACGCCCAGACAGGCCGTGCTGCCGGTGGCCTGTGTACAACCGGCGCGAGCGAACGGAGGCGTTTCCATGACGGACGAAACTGCGATCATCATCGGCGTCGGCGCCGAACGGGGCACAGGGGCCGCCGTCGCGCGAAGGTTTGCCGCCGGCGGGCTGCACACGGTGCTGGCCGGGCGGACGGAAGAGCGCCTCGAAGAACGCGCGGCGGAGATCACCGACGCCGGGGGCAGCGCCTCGATCCACGTGCTCGACGTGCGCAAGGAAGACGAGGTGGCCGCCCTGTTCGATGCGGTGGAAGCCGACCACGCGCCCATCCGAAGCGTGACCTTCAACCCGGGGGCCAACGTGCGCCACCCCCTGGCCGAGACCGAGGCCTGGCTGTTCGAGCATCTCTGGCGGGTGTCCTGCTTCGGCGGGTTTCTGGTCAGCCGCGAAGCCACCCGGCGCATGGCCGCGAGCGGCGGCGGGTCGCTCTTGTTCACCGGCGCGACGGGGTCGCTGCGCGGCGCCGACGGTCACGCGGCCTTCGCGGCGGCCAAGGCGGGGCTGCGCATGGTCTCGCAATCAGCCGCGCGGGAATACGGGCCGAAGGGCGTGCATGTGGCTCACATCGTGGTGGACGGCGCCATCGACGGGGAAAAAATTCGCGAGGGCATGCCCGAGCGGGTCGCGGAGATCGACGCGCGCGGCGGCAGCGACACGATGCTCGACCCGGACGCCATCGCCGAGGCCTTCTGGCAGGTCCACGCCCAGCCCCGCAGCGCCTGGACCCACGAGCTGGACCTGCGACCGTGGACGGAGACGTTTTAGGAATCGAGAGTCCTGGCGACTAGTCCGCCGGCGGCCAGTTTTCGATTGGCATCAGCTCGATCTGGGTGCCGAAGCCCGGCAGCGCGCGGAACCTGTCCTGCCAGGCGGTCAGGCCTGGATAGTCCGCCGCGTCGTAGCCGGCATCGGTGAGGAAGCTCGACACCGGGTAGCAGGCGATATCGGCGATGGTCGGCCGGCCGCAGGCCAGCCATTCATTGGCGGCCAGATGGGGCTCGATGATGCCCAGGCCACGGTCGGCGGTGGTCTTGAAATAATCGAAGATCGGCCCCGGGCCGGCGCCGAACAGGAGCTCGAAACGCAGCCGGGCGAGGCCGTAGCCGAAGAAATCCACCGCGAAACCGACCCAGTCGCCGATCCGCGCCTCCTCGTCCCAGTTCGCCGGGCCGAATTGTCCGGTCTGCTCGATGAGGTAGCGCATGGTGTCGTGGCTCTGGCGCAACAGCACATCGCCATGGCGCAGCGCGGGCACCTTGCCCAGCGGATTGACCTTGAGATATTCGGGCGTGAGGTTGCCGCCATCCATCAGATCGACCGGCTCGAAGTCATACGCGGTGCCGGTCAGCGACAGCATCAGCGCGGTCTTGTAGGCGTTGCCCGAGCGCGGGTGCCCATAAAGCGTGTAGTCGGCCATCTGTCCTTCTCCCCAATGCGTTTGCTTGCAGTATAGGCCAGACTTGTCCAATGAGACGAAATGTCAGGCCCGCCCTCTCACGACGGCCTGGCGAGCCGCCAGTGGAAGCGATCGCGGGCCGTGCGTTCATGGGTAAAGCCCAGCTTCTGCAACGTGCGGACCGAGGCCGTGTTGGTTTCCGCGCAATCGGCGACCACCGCCGTGGTGGCGGAATCATGAAATGCCCAGGCGATGAGGGCCGCGCAACCCTCGACCGTAAGGCCGCGGCGGCGATGGGCGGGCACGATCTGATAGCCGAGCTCGACCTCGCCCGAGGCGTTGGGCGGGCCGGTGAAGGACGCCGCCCCGACGATCATGCGCTCGGTGGTGTAGCGGAACAGCCAGAGACCCCAGCCTGCGGGATCGGTCGGCGCGGTGCGGCCGAGGGCGGGGTTGGCCGCGTCATCGAGGCGCTGGGCGAAGGCCGGCAGCTTGGCCGCCAGCTCCGTATCGGGGAAATCGCGATGAATGGCGCCGTTGGCCAGCTCCGCCGCCTGCTTGCGGTCGGCCAGGAGGGCGCGGGCCAGGTCCCGGCCCACGGGCACGAGCACCATGCGCCCGGTCACGAGCGGTGCGGGAAGCGTCGGGTCGGGTGTGATCAATGCCCGGCGGACGCGGGCGCGTCGGCGGACAGCACGAACTGACGGCCGCAATAGGGGCAGTCGATCTGATTCTTGTCGCCCATGTTCAGGAACACGCGCGGATGGCCGAGCGCGCCGGCGCCGCCGTCACAGGCGATCTCGCGGCTGTCGACCTCGATGATTTCGGGCGGCTGCATGGTGGGCGAACTCCCAGACTGGCGACATCACATACGCGAGCGGTTGTGCCGCACGCGTGGACGCCATACATAGGCGAAGCGCTTGATCGCGACAACATCTTCCGAACCTTCTTTCTGCGCCGACAAAACGAACGCCATGACCCCTTACGACACACCCGCCGACACCGGCAGCGCCAAGGACGCCCCGCAAGGCGCGTTGCCGGACCTGGCGATCTCGGCCACGGGCGTGGACAAGACCTACCGGGGCGACGGCGGCAACCGGGTGCACGCCCTCAAGTCGGTCGATCTGGAGGTGCCGCGCGGCGGCATCTTCGGGCTGCTGGGGCCGAACGGGGCGGGCAAGTCGACCTTCATCAACATCCTCGCCGGGCTGGTGATCAAATCCGGCGGAACGGCGAAGGTCTGGGGCATCGACATCGACCGGGAACCACGCCAGGCCCGGGCTGCGATCGGGGTGGTGCCCCAGGAGCTCAACCTGGATGCCTTCTTCAGCCCGCGCGAGATGCTGGAAGTGCAGGCCGGTTTCTATGGCGTGCCGCCGGCCGAACGGCGCACCGCGGAAATCCTCGAACGGGTCGGGCTGGCCGACAAGTCGGAGGCCTATTCCCGTTCCCTGTCGGGCGGCATGCGCCGCCGGCTGCTGGTGGCCAAGGCGCTGGTCCACAACCCGCCGGTGCTGGTCCTCGACGAGCCCACCGCCGGGGTGGATATCGAATTGCGCCAGTCGCTCTGGGCCTTCGTGCGCGAGCTCAACGAGAACGGCACCACGGTCGTGCTGACCACCCACTATCTGGAAGAAGCCGAAGAGCTGTGCGACCGGATCGCGATCATCAATGAAGGCCAGGTCATCGCGTGTGACGAGACCCGCGCGCTCGTCGAGCGGCTCGACAACAAGGAACTGCGCATCACGGTCACCGCGGACCTCGCCGAGCTGCCGGATTCATTGCGCTGCTTCAACGTGGAACAAACCAACGCCCGAACCCTGACCTTTCGCTACCGCACGCGCGAAACCGAAGTCCGGGAAATTCTCGACGCGGTGTCGACGGCGGGCCTCGCGATGGCGGACCTTTCCACCGAGGAGCCCGATCTGGAAGACGTGTTCCTGGCCCTGACCCGGGGCGACGCGAACACCGCATGAGGTTTCGTTTCACCCTCTTCCTGCTCGCCTTGTTGGCGGCCTGCGCGCCGCGCATACAGGAGCCCGGGCCCCTTGCCGAGACACCGATGCCGCCATACCTGACCGAGACCCATTTCATCACACCCGACGGCACCCGGTTGCCCCTGCGCCGCTGGCTGCCCGAGACCACCCCGCACGCGGTGATCGTGACCCTGCACGGGTTCAACGACTATTCGAACGCGTTCGCAGAGATCGGGCCGCGCCTGGCCGAGAACGGGATCGCGACCCTGGCCTACGACCAGCGCGGTTTCGGCGCATCGGAGAATGCCGGCGCATGGCCCGGCGGTAACCGGCTGCGCGGCGACGCGCGCGCCGCGATCGAGGCCGCGCGGGCGGAGTATCCCGGCGCGCGTGTCTATGCCATGGGTGAGAGCATGGGCGGGGCGGTGCTGATGTCGGCCTGGACGGAGACCGGCATGGACGCCGACGGGTTGATCCTCGTGGCGCCGGCGGTATGGGGTCGCGTGACGATGCCCTTCTACCAATCCATGAGTCTTTGGCTGTTCGCCCATACCATGCCGTGGCTGCCGCTCAGCGGTCAGGGCATCAAGCGCAACCCCTCGGACAATATCGAGATGCTGCGCGCGCTCGGCAAAGACCCGCTGGTGATCAAGAACACGCGGGTCGATGCCATCTGGGGGATCGTCAACCTCATGGACGAAGCCCTCGATGCCTCGCCGGCCTTCGATGCCCCCGCGCTGCTTTTATATGGGGCGAACGACGACATCGTGCCGCCGGATGCGTCACGCAAGATGATCGCCGGCCTGCCCGACGCCCCCGACAGCCAGCGGCGGATCGCCGTCTACGAGGACGGCTATCACATGCTGCTGCGCGATCTGCAGGGCGATGTGGTGTTGAACGATATCCTGAGCTGGATCGAAGACCCGGCACGGGACCTGCCGTCGGGCGCCGACCAGGGCGACCCGCAGACACGTTTTACGAAACGCTAGCCTTCGTCTTCGGATTTCAGGTCGAGCGAGGCCGAATTCATGCAGTAGCGCAGGCCCGTCGGCGGCGGTCCATCGGGAAAAACATGACCGAGATGGGCGTCACACTTCGCGCACACCACTTCGTTGCGAACCATCCCATAGGCCCGGTCGACCTTGGTTTCCACCGCGTCTTCCGTCACCGGTTGCCAGAAACTGGGCCATCCGGTGCCGGAATCGTATTTCTCACCGGAGTTGAACAACGGCGTGTCGCAACATACGCAGTGGAACGTGCCGGGGTCCTTGGAATCGTGATATTTGCCGGTAAACGGGCGCTCAGTACCTGCCAGCCGGGTAATTTGGTACTGCTCCGGCGTCAATTCCTGGCGCCATTCCTCATCGGTTTTCGCAATTTTGGAGTCGCCGTCGCTGCTCATTGTCGATTCTCCCGCCCTTCAGGGCACCAATTTTGACTATTTGCGACAATATGGGGTGCAGAACGGCCCCCGGCAATGTGTTGTAACAATGCAGCTTTGCTTGACCTTCGCGCCCTTTAGCGCAATTGTCCCGCCCGTGACGCGCCCGTAGCTCAGCTGGATAGAGTATCGGCTTCCGAAGCCGAGGGTCGCAGGTTCGAATCCTGCCGGGCGCGCCATATTTGGCACGATGATTGCTTCTCCCTTTTACAGAACTTTAATTATTGCCTCGGAAAAAACGCGAACGCACGTTAACCATTTGGCGCACAACCATTCCGGTATTATCATATGCGCCGGTTAAAAGCTCTTCTGAGCAGCGTCGACCGCGTTATTCCGGGTCACTAGGGAATGAAAACAACCTGAGAGCGAAGCCAATGCACAGTCTCTCTAAAAACATCCACGCCATCGTACTCACCCTCGCATTCGCGGTTGCGATTGTAGGGTTCTCAGTATCCGGCGCCATGGCACAGGGCACGAAGCTCATCTTCGAAGAGCGAGCAGCCGACAGCAAGGTCGCACAAGAATTCGAGACCAAAGGCCGGATTGAAATCTCCTGGCGCGCCACAGGTGGTCAGTTCCAGCTGACCGTTCTGGATCCGAAGGATGACACGCGTCTAATCGCCAGCGCCCCGCAATCGCGTGACGGCGATGATTCGCCGCCGATGGTCGGCAAGCTGCCATTTTCCCGCCCGGGCAAGATGAAGTTCCAGGTCGAGGCCTCCGGCCCCTGGCACATCCGTGTGGTCGAGTTTAACGCTCCGCAATAAGGTCGCGTTCGACACGGCTTCGTCGGGACGTCGCCACAAGCGGCGGTGGCAAGAGACTGACGCCACCAGGCATGTCCAGCTGAAAAGAAATGATGCGCGCGAGCCGCTCCCCGAGCGGCTCGTTTCGCGTTGTCATGATATTGCCCCATCGCGACCATAGGATTGTGGATATCGCGGCTCATAAACCTCGTCGATCGGCTGTCAATCCTCCCAATTGGAAAATTGTCCTGCCGCCACCCGCACAAGATGAGTTAAAGTGTTCAAGAAATCACAAACCGACGATACCCCCTCGACCCAGCGGCCCGCGCCGCCCGAGAACCCGATAATGAACGACGCCGTCAACACCAGCGAGAAGCCCGCCCGAAGCCTGGACGAGATTCCACCCGTCCCGACCCCCGGGAGCGCTCCGGCGCGCACCACCGAACCACGACCTGCACCGCGCAGTGTCGGCGCGCGTATGACGGTCGGCCCGGGAATCAACCTGAAGGGCGAGATCTCCGATTGCGACACGCTGGTCGTCGAGGGGAGCATAGATGCGACCCTGGAAGGCGAGATCCTCGAGGTTTCCGAGGGCGGAACTTTCACCGGCACGGCAACCGTCGCAGAAGCGGAAATCAATGGCCGGTTCGAGGGAGAACTCACGGTCACGGGTGTCCTGCAGATACGCAGCGGCGGCCATGTCACCGGCACCATCAAGTATGGCCGGATCGAGGTTGAATCCGGCGGTGAAATATCGGGCTCGGTCACACGCGAAGACAACAACCCACGCACCGGCACCTCGACAATTTCCGCACCACGACGCGATAGCCAGCCCGCATCGGGCTAGACGGCGTCGAATTCGGCGTCCAGGGGATAAAATTGTGCGGCGAAAACGCGCAATCGACCCCCGACCGATTGACTCTCGCGGGTCCGATTCCTACATTCCCGCCATCTTCGAAAAACCGCCCCGGCCTGCGTGAAAAACGCCAGACCGTTCCGGAACGAGCATATCCCACAGGATTGCGCGCGCCCTTCCTCGCCGCAAACTGATGGTCATTCTTACACCGCGGCGCTGGCCGTCCTCCCGACCCAGCGCACGCCACACATATATGGAGTGTGTAAATGGCAGACGAAAAACTACCGATTGCAATTCTCGCCGCCGCCGGCTTCGCCGAGCTCACCTTTACCGACACGCAGAAGATGCTGATCGCCAAGGGGCGTCCGATGAAAGTGATCTCCCCTGACGGCGGGCTGGTCCAGGGCTGGCATGGCGAAGCCTGGGGCCATCACTTCATGGCCGACGAGGCCATCGGTGATTCGCTCGCCGCCGACTATTGCGGTCTGATTTTGCCCGACGGCCGCAACAGCGCGCATACCCTGTCGGAGAATCCCCACACCAAGCGCCTGATCTCCGCCTTCCTCGATGCGGAGCAGCCGGTCCTCGTTATCGGCGAGGCCGTCAGCCTGCTGGTCGCCGCCGATGTCGCGGCGGGCCGCCGCCTTGCGGGCGACGCCGAGCTGGGTGAAGAGCTGAGCCGCGCCGGTGCGGACTGGGTGCCCGACGAGGATGTCGTCACGGAAGGCAACCTGATCACCGCGACGTCTGCGGCCGCGGGCGCGGCCCTGACCGAAACCTTCCTCGCGTTGGTTGCTGAAAACTCGGTACCCAAGGCTGCCTAGCCTACGCCCGGCACGACGAACCGATTACCGCAGACGCCCGGCCCCGGCCGGGCGTTTTGCTATCCGGCGTCTGGTGCGCGCTCGAAACTGACCAGCAAACTCTGGACCGGTTCGCCATATTCCTGGCGCAAGACGATAGGGCTCGAGATGGTTTCCGCGAAGCCCGCCTCGGTCGCGATCCCCTGCAGGTAAGGCAGCGCGTGGGTGTAACTTCCGGAATGTTCAAGTTTCCAGGTGTCGCTTGTCGCGAGCGCGTCCTCGAATGTCGCGATGAAGACACCGCCGGGCTTGAGGACCCGCCAGCATTCGCGAAACAGTGGCGCCAGGTCACCCATGCAGACAAACACATCGGCGGCGAGAATCGCCTCCGCGCTGGCCGCGGGTTGCGCCTGCATCGCGGTGTGCAAATCCTCCTCGATCAGGCGCTCGTATATGGCGCGCTCTTTTGCCTTGGCCAGCATCTCCGGTGAAAGATCTATCCCGATCATGGGGCCGACGAGGCCTTGCACGGCCAGGCCGGCGAGGCCCGTTCCGCAACCCATATCGACAATCGGACCAACCCCGTCAGGGCGCATCACGCGCAAGGTTCCCGCCACCTGTTGCGGACCGGTATAAAGCAGGCTCTGGGTCAGGTGCTCGTCGAAATCTTCGGCATACCAGTCGAAGAAATCGATCACGTAGGCGTTTGGCGCATATGCGGGCACTTCACCCTCGCCCATCGCCGCGATCATGAAGGCGGGGCCGGTACGCGTCGGATCGATCTCCAGGCAGCGCCGGTAGTAGCCGAGGGCGCGTTCGTCCGAGCCTTCGCGACCCTCTATATCGCCCAGGAGCCAATGCGCGGACACACAATCCGGATCGAGCGCAAGCGCACGCTCGAAGAAAGCGCGGCCCCGCTTCAGGTCGCCATGAAACAGAAGTGAGGCACCGACATCGGCCGTGTGATCGGCTTCGATGACATTCGCCTTTTTGTCCGCGCCAGCCGCCTCGTCGAGCTGCCCCAGCTTCCGCAGGACGTCGGCATGAAGGCGCCACGCCGCAACATGGTTGGGCGTTTGTTCAAGAACGTCATGAAGAAGTGAAGAGGCCGCAACGAAATCACCGTCGCGGTGCAGGCTCTGGGCTTTGAAAAATTCGTCGGACGACATCAGCGGCCGTTCGGGAGACGGCGCGTTAGCAGCCCTTCTTTCCCTTCTTGCCTTTCTTGCCCTTGCCCGGTGGCGGACATGGCAACGGCAATGTCTTGGCGTTCGCGCTGCGGTCGAGATGAACGATTGTCGGGGCGGCATAGGCGACACCGGCGGCGAGGCCCAATCGTGCCACGGCCTTACGACGGCTCATCGCGTCGGAAGTGCGGTCTTCGATATTCGAATGGTCTACCATATTCATACTCCGGTACCGCCTCGGACTGACGATACATATTGACCCGGTCCACCCCCGACCGATTTCCCATCTTATATCGTGTCGAACAGCCTGCGCAACAAGATGCGAAACCGGATTTACAGTGTTAACAAGGCCTTATCACCATGACCGAACCATCCGACCCGACCAAAGACGATATCGCCGCCGCAGAACTCACGGTTGAAACGACCCGCGGCGTGGGGCGCCATCTGGTCAATCTCGGCTATGCGGTCCTGACCGAGTTCACCCTGGCGAACAATCGTCGTGCAGACGTGATCGGGCTCGCGGATAACGGGCATTTCATTATCGTCGAGGTGAAGGTGAGCGTGGCCGACCTGCGCGGCGACACCAAATGGCCCGAGTATGAAGACTTCTGCGACCAGCTCTATTTCACGGTGCCGCGGGGGTTTCCGCACGAACTCGTGCCCGAGAGCACCGGCCTCATCATCGCCGATTCATGGGGTGCGGAGGCCATTCGCGAGGCACCCGACACCGGCTTGCATGCGAGCCGGCGCAAGGCGCTGACATTGCGTTTCGCCCGCGCGGCCGCACAACGCCATCAGCGCCTGGTCGACCCGCGGATATAAACCAGCCCTCAGCCGGCAATACGGGAGATCGTGTCGGTCGTGGAAAAGCCGTCAATCAGATCGGCCAGCACAACCCGGCCCCCATATGACGCCACCAGGTCGCCGCCGACGACTTCGTTCACGGCATAATCGGCGCCCTTGACGAGCACGTCGGGGCGCACAGCTTCGATCAATTCCATGGGCGTGTCTTCCGCGAACAGGACGACCCCGTCCACGCCCGCCAGCGACGCGATGACACGGGCCCGCGCACCCTCCGGCTGGACCGGACGACCCTCGCCCTTGAGTCGCCCCACCGAGGCGTCATCGTTGAGCGCGACAATGAGCCGGTCGCAGGCCGCACTCGCCTGTTCGATCAGGGAAATGTGGCCCGGATGGACAATGTCGAAGCAGCCATTGGTGAATCCCACCGAAAGGCCCCGCGCGCGCCACTGGGCGACGCGTTCCTGGAGCGCCGCATTGTCCATGATCTTGGCCGCAAGGCCCGGCGCACCCCCCAGTTCATCGGCGAGCTCATCGAGCCGGACGACGGCAGTTCCGACTTTCGCCACCACGAGGCCCGCCGCCACGTTGGCGAGTTGCGCGGCATCCACGACACTCATACCCGCGGCCAGCCCGGCCGCCACGGTCGCCACCACGGTGTCACCCGCGCCCGAGACGTCGAAGACCTCACGGGCCAATGCGGGCAGATGCACCTCGTCGGCCCCGGTCACCACGGTCATGCCATCCGCGCCACGCGTCGCGATCACCGCCTCCAGCCCGCACGTCTCGATCAGGTGCCGCGCTGCCGCCGCGACCTCGACATCGCTATCGACCGGCATACGAGACGCCGCCGCCAGTTCACGCCGGTTCGGCGTGATGACACCGGCACCCCGGTAGCGGGCAAAATCAACTCCCTTGGGATCGACCACCACCGGCACGCCGGCCGCGCGCGCGGTCTCCATCGCCGCCTTGATCATCGTATCGGTCAAGACGCCCTTGCCGTAGTCCGACAGGATCAGCGCGCCGCAATTCCCATCCGCGACAGACGCGCCCACATCCGTGGAGAGTTGTCCCAGCAATGCGTCCGACAGCGCGGTCAGTTCTTCCTCATCGGTGCGCAGCAACTGCTGACCGCCGGCGATGAAGCGCGTCTTCACGGTCGTCGGACGCGCGCCGTCCACGCTGAGCGACAATGTCACCGCATTCTCGAAGGACAGGACCTCGGCTGCCTCCCGGCCCGCCGGGTCATCCCCGACGACACCAAACAACCGGGTTTCGGTGCCGATCGCAGAAAGGTTCCGTGCCACGTTCCCCGCACCGCCGACGGTGACGGCCTCGCGGGCGATCCGCAGCACCGGGATCGGCGCCTCGGGTGAAATTCGTTCAACCTCGCCATAGACGAAGCGATCGAGCATCACGTCGCCGACGCACACGACATGTGCGGCGGCGAGCCGGTCCAACCAGTCAATCAAGCGTGGCGTGTTGTTCATCCCATCCCTCTTAGCAGGTGCGGGCCCATGCCGTCATCCGGCGGTGGTCAGGACTCACGGCGAAACAGGAAGTCGGCCTGGATGGGCGCACCTTCCGGCCCGATGCTGACATTGTGGCGGCCGACCTCGGCAAACCCGGCCGCAACCAAATATGCGATTACATCATCGGCAAGCGCCTGGCCTTCATACAGGGCCTCGAAAGACGCCTCCACATAGACATGTTCGAAGGCTGCCAGCAGGTCGCCAGCGCCACGCAGAACCTCGAGTTCGAAGCCCTGGACGTCGATTTTCAGGAGCGCGGGCGCCGTTAAATCATTCGCCGAAACAAAGTCGGACAGCGGGCCCACCTCGACATCGGTCACGCCGATTTCCTGGGTGCCCGGAAACAGCTCCGACTGTCTGTCGGAAATCGGCAACAGGGAGGAACTATCGGCAGACGCGCTGACATGCATTGTTGCCGTCCCCGCCTCGGGCGAGATCGCGGCCTGGAACAGGGTCACTTTCTCATCTGCCGCAAAGACCTGCCGGTAGCGCGCCGCCGCATCGGGCAACGGTTCGAACGCATAGATGCGCGCCGCCGGGTGCAGCGCGCGGGCAAGCAGGGAGAACTGGCCGACATTCCCGCCTACATCGACAACCGTCCCCAGCTGCAAGGGCCCGATCACGTCGCGATGCTCGATCGCCGCCCCTACCCCGAAACGCAACCCGTGACGGAAAACAGGATTGGGCAAAAGCCGCAGCAGTTTCACGAACTGGCGCGCGCGGCGCGAGAGCATGTTCATGATGACCCGCCGCGTTTGTAGGCCGCCAGGCGTTGCATCAGCGCCTTCTCGAAACGCTCCAGGACGGCATCACGCTCCCATTCGGTCTCGGCCGCCGCCCGGGCTGCGGCCCCCAGCCGAAGGCGTTGCTCTCGATCGCGTGCCAAGGCCAGCACCGCAGCCCCCATTGCTGGGCCATCGGCCGGGGCGACGACGGTGCCGCAACCTGCGACCATGCGCGCGATCTGGGTGCCCGGGTCGGCCGATGCCACGACAGGGCGGCCACTGGACAGCATGCCACCGAGCTTCGACGGCATCACCAGGTCCGCCGCCTCGGCCTTCTGGGGCAACAGATGAATATCGGCCATTGCCAGCAGGGCCGGCAGCTTCTCTTCCGGCTGCAGGGGCATAAGCTTGAGATGCTGATCGGTGAGCCCGTGAGTGCGCATCGCATTCTCGATCACGTCGCGCCCCGCGCCCGCACCCGCGATGACGAAGCGCACCGCCGGGTCACCATCCTGCCGCGCCGCCGCGACCGCCTGTACCGCGCTGGCGATTTGGTCGATGCCCTGCTTCTCGCCGATGTTCCCGCTGTACAGCGCGACAATCGCATCGGGCTCGATCCCGATCTCGGCCCGGAACGACGCGCCGTCTGCATCCGGGTTGATGCGTTTCGTATTGACCCAGTTGGGGAACTCCACGACCCGGTCGGCCGGGATGCCCTTGGCCGACAGTCGATCTGCCATGCGCGGGGAGATCGTCGAGACCGTGTTGAACCGACGCAGCAGCCAGCGCTCGCTCACCTGGGCGGGCGAAGCGAAGGCCTTTGGCAGGAAGTGCATGTCGAAGGCGGCATCGAACTCGAAATCCTGGATGTGCAGCCAGGAGACCGCCCGCCCAAACAACGCCGCGGCCAGTCCGGCCGGCGCGACGAACGCCGTCGGTTCGACCACGAAAACCACGTCCGGGCGCCAGAACAGGCCGAACAGTTTCGCCGGGGCCGCACTGGTCAGGGCAAAACTCATCAGGTGCAAAACACGGCGCAGGCCCGTCGCCCTCGAGGGGACGTAGAGCGGACATCGCGTGACCCGCACGCCGCCCACATTCTCGCCCCGCCACCACCATTTCGAGTAGCCCTCAGAGACCTTCCAGGCCGGATAGTAAGGCGGTGCCGAGACCGCGCGCACGGAATGGCCGCGGTCCGCGAGCCAGCCCGCCATATCGCCGGTAAACCGGCCGATGCCGGTTAGCTCGGGGGCGAAATTCAGGCCGTAGATCAGGATTTTCACGACGCTGCCTTTTTCGGTGCCATCATCGGTTCAGCAGGTCTTTGTATTTCTTGGACATGGGCGAGTCCGGATCGTTCAGCTCCTTGAGCTTCAGGGTGACCTGATACTCGTAGAACATCTTCAGCAGGCAATAGCGCAGGCCGCGCCGACCGTCGAGGATGCCGCGCTTGCCGATATACAGATACAGGAACTGCCAGATCGGGCGGGCGGGCAGATAGCGATAGGCGAACTGCTTGAGCGCGCGCCGCCGCTCCGGCCCGCGCCGGGTCAACCGCGCCGTGATCGAGCTTTCCTTCTCGCTCGCGTTCAGCAGCCGCCACGCCTCGACCGCCTCCATGCTCGAATAATTGTTGTGGCGGTCGAACCAGCGTTCGATGCCCTTATCGTCCATATGCACGAGATGATTCTTGAGATAGCCGGCCGGGCCCTCGATCACCATATGCTCGTGGACGATGCGTTCTTCGTAGCGGCCCTTGCCGCGCCGAATGAGCCGCAGATTATAGTTGGGGTAGATCGCCCGCATGGGCTTGCCCCACAACCAGTTCTCACCGGCCACGTAGTAGCCGTGGCGCGCGTCCGGGTCGGCGATCGTCGCGCGCACCTCGTCGGCCAGCAGCGGCGTGCCGCGCTCGTCGGCATCGACGAAGAACACCCAGTCATGGCGCAGGTCGAGATTATCGAGCGCCCAGTTCTTGTGGGTCGCGAAATTGTCGAACACCCGCTCGACCACGGTGGCGCCCATCGAACTGGCGATCTCGACCGTGCGGTCGGTGGAGTGGGAATCGAAGACGAAGATCTGGTCCGCCCAGGCGAGGCTCTCCAGGCAGATGGCGATGTTCCGTTCCTCGTCCTTGGTCGGGACGATGACCGAGACCGGGACCTTCGCGGAATCAGACGATGGAGGCATAGGCTTCCTCCAGGGCGCGGCCGATCTGCGGCCATTGAAAACGTTCGCCAACCAGCGCCCGGCCCCGCGCGCCCTTCGCGCGCGCGCCGTCAGCATCGGCCAGCGCTTCGATGATCGCGCCGGCGGGAGCGGCACACGCGCCTTGGCGGCGAGGCCCAGTCCGGACACCCGGTAGGGCGCGCCGTCACCGAGCAGGAGAATGCGATCATCGGCCAGGTGGCGACAGCCGCGCGCGGCGAGGCGCAGCGCGAGGGTTGATTTGCCGGCTTCCGAGGGCCCGGCAATGACAATCGCGGACCCGTCGAGTTCGACGGCAGCGGCATGCAAGCTGCAGAAAGCCATGCCATGCGCAAGGAGCGCATCGATCAGCATTCCGGCCAGGGCGTTCGCAGCGTTGAGAAAATCATCCGCGATCGAGAAGCCACCCGCCCAGCTGACCGCCGCGATCCGGAAGGCCTGCCCCTCGAACGTCACATCGATATCGACGTCGGTGCTGTTCGGCGCGTCTGCGGCCATCCGCGTCCAGAATGCCCAGCCCGGCAGAAAGATCAGCAGCTCATCCTGCAATTCGGCCGCATCCAAATCGGCGCTAACCCGCACCACCAGATCGCGCCCGAGCCCCTTAAAGGTCAGGTAGGTCTCTTCCGAAACGATGGGCCGATCTCCCGACGTCACTCGCGCGGCGCGTGTTTCGCCAGAATGCGTTGCAATGTCCGACGGTGCATCTTCAGGCGCCGCGCCGTCTCCGAGACATTGCGATCACATTGTTCGTACACGCGTTGGATATGCTCCCAGCGCACCCGGTCTGCCGACATCGGCCGGTCCGGCGGCGGGGGCAATGTCGCACCATCGGCCAGCAGCGCCGCCGCAACCTGGTCGGCATCCGCAGGCTTGGGCAGATAATCCACCGCGCCCGCCTTCACCGCTGCCACCGCCGTGGCGATGTTGCCGTACCCGGTCAACACCACGATGCGCGCGTCGGGGCGCACACGGCGCAGGGTCTCAACAACCTCGAGCCCGCTGCCATCGTCGAGGCGCAGGTCGATCACCGCATATTTGGGGGGTCGGGATTCGACCGCGCGAATACCCTCGGCCACCGATTCCGCGACATCGGCCTGAAACCCGCGTCGGTCCATCGCCTTCGCCAATTGCAGGCGCAAATTGACCTCGTCGTCGACGATCAGCAACGAAGCGTCGTCAGCAATCATCATCTCGTTTACGCCTGCATCAACCATGACCGTCGATTAACCCGTCCCTGCATCAACTTCAAGATCATCGCGCGGCCACGTGATCGAGACTTCCGCCCCATCCGTACGCGCCGCCGCGCGCGTATTCGAAAACCGCAACCGGGCCCCTGTCCGCTCGAGCAGGGATTGCGCGATGAAGATGCCCAATCCCATATGACCCTGGCCCCGACTTGATATATAGGGCTCGCCGATACGATCGAGTACCGCCGGCGGGAATCCGGGTCCGTCGTCGCGCACTTCGACCCGGGCTTCCGCCTCGTCCCAGGAGATATCGACCGAGACATGCGCGTCGGCAAACTGCACCGCATTCTGGATCACATTCCCGAGACCGTGCAGCAATTCAGGACTTCGCATGACCGTCGGTTCGGCACTCTCGTCGATCCCGGCCGCCACGAGATCCAGCACGATTCCCTCTTCGCGGTGCCGGGCCGCCGCGGCCGCCACCACATCCGACAGCAGCGCGGTGGCAAACGGATCCCCGGGGTCCGCAACGTCGGGCGCGCGCCCCAATTCGGCGAGAATATCCCGGCACCGGTCCGCCTCGGCCTGCAGGATGCGTATGTCGTCGGCGAACTCGCTGTCTTGCGGGATTTCGCGGGTCAGCTCCTTGGCCGTCACCGCGATGGTCGCCAGCGGGCTGCCCAGCTCATGGGCGGCCGCGGCGGCCAGCCCGCCCAGCGCCGAGAGCTGTTGCTCGCGCGCCAGGGCCAGTTGAATGGCCGCCAGCGCATCGGACATGCGACGACCCTCGCCTGCCACACTGCCGATATAACCACCGAGAAAAATCGTGCCCAGGACCACCGCCGTCCACAGTCCGCCGATATAGAAAACCGGAAGCTGCAACCCCTCCTCCGACCAGGGCAACGGCAGGTGGTGAAAAGCCAACCCGCTCGCACAACCGATCACCAATATGCTCAACAGCGTGGTCGCGGAGCGGCTGAGGGTTGTGGCCGACACCGTCACGGGCCCGAGAAACAGCAAAGAGAACGGGTTGCCGAGCCCCCCGGTGAGATACAGGAGCACCGCCAGCTGCAGGATATCGAACGCCAGGTAGGCCGCCGCCTCCCATTCGCTCAACCGGCCACGCACCGGACGGCGAAGAGACATGGCCACATTCAACAACACCGACGCCCCGACCGCCGCAAGTGCGGCGTCGATGGGTAACGGCCAGTCGAGCCCGAACCGCACGATCAGCAACGCGGTCAACTGACCGACAATGGCGATCCAGCGAATCAGAACCAAGGTGCGCAAATGCACCTGCGCGGCAGACCGGTTGGGCCGCAGCCCCGCGAACAGTCCGTCGTTGAATCGCCTGCCGTGCTCGTCGCTGTGCGTCATCGATACCTTGCGTCGCGCCTAGTCGCCCTGGGGGAATTTCGCAGCCAGATCCGGATCGAACTCCCCGTCCAGCAGCACGAACATCACCTCGCAGGCCTTGTCGCTGCGGTTGACCCAGGCATGGTTGGTGCCGCACTGGATCACCACATCGCCCGCCTTCAGTTCGACCTCGCCATCGTCGATGACCATGGTGATCTCGCCCGACAGGATCAGCGCATAGTCGATGGTCTCCGTGCGGTGGCTCGCCGGGTGATCCCCGCCACGGCCATAGGTCGACGCCGGCTCGTTGCCGAGCGCCCGGAAGGCCGCGCGCGCCTCCTCCACGGTGCGGTTGCGCACGTCCTCGGTCTCGGGTGCGAAATGGTTGATGCGAAACACGCTGCCATTCTTCTGGGGCATCTGGCGGCGCGGGCCCAGGGTCGGCTCATCGTGCCGCTGGACGATCCTCGCCGGGGTCTCGCCGGTCCGCCACAGGTCGGTCGACCAGTCGTCATCATTCTTCGGGTTGATATGCACGAACGGTGCAGGACCGTCCTCGATCACAACCGCCTTGCCGTTGTCGTCGTGGCCCATCACCACGCGCCGGATGGGTGTTGCCATGGTCGTTCCTCCCCTGTGCTAGATTCCGGGATGTCATTCGAGACCACAACCATACGGGCACAGGCGATGCCTGCCCATGACGAAGATGAATGCCATGATTGAAAGTATGCAGCGCGATGACTGGAAAGATGTTCGCGTGATTTATGGCGAAGGGCTCGCGTCGGGTCTCGCGGCCTTTACGACCAGCCCGCCGAAATGGGGGGCGTGGAACGCGGATCATCTGGAGCTCGGCCGGCTGGTTGCGCGCCGGCACGACGGGTCCGTCGCGGGGTTCGCCGCGCTGTCACCGGTTCCGGACACCTGAGGTGCCGCCGGGGTCGCTGAGGTCAGCGTCTACGTGAAGGACACGGATCACCGGCAGGGCATCGGCGCGGCGCTGCTTGCCCGCCTGATCACAATCTCCGAGGCCGACGGTTACTGGACCCTGCAGGGCCAGGTGATGGACGGCAACGCCGCGAGCCGCGCGCTGCTTCGCGCCGCCGGATTCCGCGAGGTCGGCCGGCGCGAGCGCTACGGCCATATCGACGGCGACTGGCGCGATGTCATCCTGCTGGAGCGGCGCAGCACGCTCGCGGGCGGGCCAGGCCTGCCGACCCATTCCTGCGACGGTACCTAGCGGAAACCGAGCTAGTTCGCCTTGCCGCTGACCGCGGCGTCGGCAAAGGTCGCCATGCCGGTGTGGCAGGCGAGTGCGGCGCGCACGATCTGGATGGCGAGCGCGGCACCCGAGCCCTCCCCCAGGCGCATTGCCAATGCCAGCAGCGGCACCTTGTCGAGCTTTTCGCAGAGGGCCCGATGGGACGGCTCCGCGGACAGATGACCGATCATGCAGTGATCGAGCGCGTGTTCGTCGATGGCGTGGAGCACCGCCGCGGCGGCCGTGCAGGTATAGCCGTCGAGAAGCACAGGCACCCCCGCGAGCCGCGCGGCGATGATCGCGCCGACGATCGCCGAGATTTCATGTCCCCCCAGTGCGCGGAGCAGATGTAACGGGTCATCGAGCAACTCCCGGTTGGCCGCAACGCCGGCCTCGACCACCGCGACCTTCGTCGCCAACGCGTCATCGGCGACACCCGTTCCCGGGCCGACCCAGTCCTGGGCATTGCCGCCATAAAGGGCGTGGCAGATCGCCGCCGCCGACGTGGTGTTGGCGATCCCCATCTCGCCCAGCGCGATGAGTTCGACCCCGGCCTCCACCGACATCATGCCGTAGGCGACCGCCTTGGCGCAGTCTTCTTCGGAAAGGGCCGGGCCTTGCGTGAAGTCCGCCGTCGGGGTCTCCAGCGCCATCTCGTAGACCCGCAGGTCGGCATCGGCGAGCTCGGTGAGTTGGTTGACCGCCGCACCGCCGGCGACGAAATTCTGCACCATCTGCGCCGTCACCTCGGCCGGGAATGCGGACACGCCCTGCGCGGCCACGCCGTGATTTCCGGCGAACACCGCGACCCGGGCATGGGTCACGTTCGGCGGGTGACGGCCCTGCCAGGCCGCGACCCACTCGGTGATCTCCTCGAGCCGGCCGAGCGCGCCGGGCGGTTTGGTCAACTCGGCCTCGCGCGCGCGGGTTTCTTCCACCGCGGCCACGTCGGGGACGGGCATCTCGGCGATCAGTTTGCGGATCTCGTCGAAATCCGGCCCACCGGCTTCACCCGTACCGTTTCCGGCACCATTCGCGCCATTTCCTGTTTCGCTCATATCGTGTGACCGCAAGTTCCGTTTCGGAAAGGAATGGGGTTGTCCTATAAGTCGGGCATGGATGCAAATGACGAGAATGGTCGCGCGCAACTCGCCGCCCAGCTTCGCCTCGCAGTCGCGTTCCTGACGCGGCTGCCCGTGGAGCACGCGCCGGACGAAGAGGATGTCCTTTTCGAATCCGAGGACTCCCCGCCCGACCTGGCCGCCACCATGTGGCTGTTCCCGCTCGTCGGTTTCGCCATCGGCGGCGCGGGGGCGCTGCTGCTCGGCGTGCTGACCTGGCTCGACGTCCCCGCGCCGGTGGCGGCAACACTGGCCATCGGCCTGATGATCTGGATCACCGGGGCCCTGCACGAGGACGGCCTGTCCGACATCGCCGACGGTTTCGGCGGCGGCCGAGACCGGGCGCGCAAGCTCGAGATCATGCGCGACAGCCGTCTGGGGGCCTATGGCGCCGTCACCCTGGCCGTTGTCGTCGTCACCAAGATCGCCGCGCTGGCCACCATCGCCGCCCACGATATGGGGGCGGCCGCGGGCGCGCTGATCGCGGCGGCCGTGTGGAGCCGGGCGCTGATCGCCCCCACCATGCGCTGGCTGGCCCCGGCCCGCGACGATGGCCTGGGCGCCGATGCCGGCAAACCCGGCGAGGGCGACAGCTGGAAAGGGCTCGGCCTTGCGGTTCTTCTGGTGCTGCTGGCCGTGGTGACCCCGGCGGGCTTCGGCGTGATCACGATCATGATTGCCGGCGGGCTCGGTGCCTTTGCCGTGGGTCTGCTCGCGCTGCGCCAGATCGGCGGCTATACCGGCGACGTTCTGGGGGCCGCCCAGGCAATCGCCGAAACTGCCGCACTCGTGGCGGCAAGCGCCGTTATCTCAGGGAGTATCTGATGACCACACGAACACGCTGGTGGTGGGTGCGCCACGCCCCCGTCCGCTCGACCGGCGGGCGAATCTACGGCAACACCGACCCCCTGGCCGACACCAATGACCCGCCGACCTATGCCGGGCTGGCGCGGCTCCTGCCCGAAGACGCGCTGCTGGTCACCTCGCATCTGCAACGCACCCATCAGACGGCGGACGCCATCAAGGCGGCGGGGCTGGCCTTGCCCGACCCTCATATCGAGGAAGGCCTGGCGGAGCAGGATTTCGGCGACTGGCAGGGCCGCAAGCGCGAGGAGGTCTACGCCGAGCTGGACCCCAAGCACATGTTCTGGCTGACGCCGGCTCATACCCGCGCACCGGGCGGGGAAAGCTTCGTCGACCTGATGGACCGCGTCTCCGGCGTGATTGAGCGCCTGAACGCCGAACATACCGGCCGCGACATCGTGGCCGTCACCCATGGCGGCACGATCCGGGCCGCGATCGGCCACGCGCTGAACCTGGACCCCGAGGCGGCGCTGACCTGCCAGGTGGATAATTGCTCGCTCACCCGGATCGATCACTTCGGGCCCAGCGAGAGCCACCCGGATGGTGCCTGGGCGATTTTCCACATCAATCAGATCCCGACCCAGGACTCGACGCTGGTTCCCGATCACACCGCCATGCTAGCCTTGGTGCAGCGCTGAAACAGGGAAGTCCGGTGCGGAACCAACCGGTTCCAACGCCGGCGCTGCCCCCGCAACTGTAACGGTTAGGCCCGGCGTAATATCCACTGGCGGAAAGTCTGCCGGGAAGGGTGCGACAGGGCCGTCGATCCGGAGCCAGGAGACCTCTTCGGCGCACGACATTCGCGCATACCCTCGGGAGGAGGACCCGCGCCGTGACCGAAGATACGCCTGCCGTGAACGACGACACGCCCCGCCGCCCCGACAGCAGCCTGCTGCCGGCGCTGACGCTCGTGCTCGGCGGCGCGCGGTCGGGCAAGAGTCATCACGCCGAAACCCTGATTGCCGCGCATCTCGACGCCAGCGACAGCATCACCCGGCCGACCTATATCGCCACCGCGGAGGCCGGCGACGGCGAGATGGTGAACCGGATCGCAGATCACCGCGCCCGGCGCGGTGAGCGCTGGCACACGGAAGAAACCCTGCTCGCACTCGCCGACACCATCGTCGCGGCAACGTCGGACGGGCAACCGGCCCTGGTCGACTGCCTGACCCTGTGGTTGTCGAACGTGATGCATGCCGAGCTCGAACTCACGGCCGAAACCTCCACGCTGCTGGACGCGTTTACCCACGCCAACGGCCCGGTGGTCTGCGTGTCCAACGAGGTCGGCCTGGGGATCGTGCCCGACAATAAACTGGCACGCGATTTCCGCGATGCGGCCGGGCGCCTCAACCAACAGGTCGCCGCCCAGGCCGACCGGGTCGACTTCGTCGCCGCCGGCCTACCCACCACCCTGAAGAACGAGTTGTCATGAATCGCATCCCCGCCACCGTCGTCACCGGCTTCCTTGGCGCCGGAAAGACCAGCCTGATCCGCCACCTGCTCGAGAATGCCGGCGGCCGGCGCATCGCGCTGGTGATCAACGAATTCGGCGACCTGGGCATCGACCGGGGCATCGTCGAGGGATGCGCCATTCCGGGTTGCGACGACGACGACGTGGTCGAGCTGGCCAATGGCTGCATCTGCTGCACGGTGGCCGATGACTTCCTGCCGACGATCTCCGCATTGCTCGATCGCGCCGACCCGCCCGACCATATCGTCATCGAGACATCGGGCCTGGCCCTGCCCAAGCCGCTGGTCAAGGCGTTCGCCTGGCCCGAGGTGCGCGCCCGCACGACCGTGGACGGCGTGGTCACGGTGGTCGACGCCGCCGCCGTCGCGGCCGGGCGCTTCGCCGACGACCCGGAAGCCATCGCCGCGGCCCAGGCCGAGGACCCGTCGCTCGACCATGACAACCCGCTCGAGGAACTCTTCGTCGACCAGGTGAGCTGCGCCGACCTGATCATCGTCAACAAGGCGGATCTCGTCGCCGAGGGTGACGGCTCGGTCGAGGCCGCGCTCGCGCCCCACCGCCGCGCAGGGGTGCGTGCCGTCTCGGCCACCCATGGCCGGCTCGACCCCGCCATATTGCTCGGGCTCGACGCCGAGGCCGAAGATGATCTCGACACGCGGCCCAGCGTCCATGACGGCGAAGACGAGCATGACCATGACGACTTCGACAGTTTCACCCTCGCGCTCGGACCGGTGCGAGATCCCGACGCCCTCGAACGCCGCCTCGTCGCCGCCGTGAACGAACACGACATCTTCCGCATCAAGGGCTTCGCCCATGTCCCCGGCAAACCCCGACGCCTGGTGTTGCAAGGGGTCGGCGGCCGCTTCCAGCGGTATTTCGATCGTGACTGGGCGGCCGACGAGACACCCCGGACCGAGCTGGTTGTGATCGGTCGCAGCGGGATGGACCGGGCCGGCATCGAAGCGGTGATCCAGGGCGGCTGATGCATCTCCTCGCCGCCGTCCCGGGAACCGTCGACGATGGCTCCGAAGCGATCGATCTGGGCCAGTCGCCAGGGGACATCGTTGTTCTGACAGCCGCGGACACGGAAATTGCCGCGCTCGCCATGGCGAACCGGACACGCCTCGCCAGCGATCCGAACGCCCCCAGCCTGCGCCTGGCGAACTATCTGCGTCTCGCCCACAACATGTCGGTCGATCTTTACGTGGACGACATCGTCCGTCACGCCAGGCTCGTGGTTTGCCGCCTGCTGGGCGGGCGCGGCTACTGGCCCTACGGGGTCGATGAAATCGTCGCGGCCTGCCGGGCGGCAGATATTCCCGTCGCCTTCCTGCCGGGTGACGATCAGCCCGATGCAGAGCTGAGCAGCCTGACCTCGCTCGACGCCGAGGCCAGCCACCGGCTCTGGCAGTATCTCGTCCATGGCGGGATTACGAATGCCGGCGGCTTCCTCGCCTACGCCCAGACACTGATCGGACGGCCGCGCGACTGGCATGAGCCCGCGCCATTGACCCGGGCCGGTCTCTACTGGCCCGGCCATGACGGTGTCACCATGGATGACCTGCGCCAGCACTGGACCGAAGGCGCGCCCGTCGCCGGGCTTCTGTTCTACCGGGCGCTGATGCAGGCCGCGAACCTGGCGCCCGTGGACGCGTTGGTCGACGCGCTGCAGTCGAATGGCCTCAACCCCCTGCCGATCCACGCCGCTAGCCTGAAGGACCCCCTGGCCGCGGCGATGATCGCCGAAACACTCGCCGCAGCACCACCCGACGTGATTCTCAACGCCACCGGTTTTTCGCTTTCCGCGCCCGGCGCGACCACGGAGCGCGGCCCCTTCGTACAAACCGACGCTCCCATCCTGCAGACGGTCTTCGCCGGGACCACCGAGGATTCCTGGCGCGACACGGCCAACGGGTTGTCGGCACGCGACATCGCCATGAACGTCGCCCTGCCGGAGGTCGATGGCAGGTTGCTGGCCCGCGCAGTCGCGTTCAAGGGCTCGGATGTCCATGACGATCTCAGCCAGACGGATATCGTCGCCCATCTGCCCGTCCCGGACAGGATCGACTTCACCGCGCGTCTCGCGGCCGGCTGGGCGAAGCTGCGCCGGACCCCCGTCGACCGGCGCCGGGTCGCCATCGTGTTCGCCAACTATCCCAACCGCGACGGACGGATCGGGAACGGCGTGGGGCTCGACACGCCTGCCGGGGTGGTGTGTGCGCTCGCGGCGATGGCCGGTACCGGGTATGACATCCAGGGCGCGCCCGCGGACGGCGATGCGCTCGTCGCCCGCCTGCAGGCCGGCCCGACCAATGCCGGGACGGCGGGGCGCGTGATCGAAGAGATATTACCCCTGCCCGAGTACGAACTGTTCTTCGCAAGCCTGCCGGCGCGCGTTCGCGATGCGGTGATCGAGCGCTGGGGGCCGCCCGAGGCCGACCCGATGTTCATGGCCGGCCAAACGGATTGCGGCGCGTTCGCGGTGCCCGCCTTTCGCTGCGGCGAAGTTGCGATCGGGCTCCAGCCCGCGCGGGGTTACAACATCGATCCCGCGGCGAGCTATCACGACCCCGATCTCGTGCCGCCACATGGTTATTTCGCCTTCTATGCCTGGATGCGCGAGAGCTTCGCGGCGCACGCGGCCGTCCATTTCGGCAAGCACGGCAACCTCGAATGGCTGCCGGGCAAGGCGGTCGCCCTGGCCCAGGATTGTTTCCCCGAGGCCGCGCTCGGCCCGCTGCCCCATATCTATCCATTCATCGTCAACGATCCCGGCGAAGGCACCCAGGCGAAGCGCCGCGCGGCCGCCGTGATCATCGACCATCTGACCCCGCCCCTGGCGCGCGCGGAGACCTACGGCCCGCTCAAGGATCTGGAAGCGCTGGTCGACGAGTATTACGAGGCCGCAAACGTCGACCCGCGCCGCCTCGCCGTGCTCGGCCGGCAGATCGTCGAACTGGTGCGTGAAACCGGCCTCGACCGCGATCTCGGCTTCGCCGCCGATGCGGACCTGACCGACGCCGACGCGCTGAACCGGCTCGACGGCTATCTGTGCGAACTCAAGGAATTGCAGATTCGCGACGGACTGCATGTGTTCGGCAAGGCACCCACGGGGGAACTGCGCACGGGGCTTCTCTCGGCGCTGGTCCGGCTGCCGCGCGGAACGGACACGCCCGGCGACGCCTCCCTGTCACGCGCGCTGGCGCTGGACCTGGGGCTCGATTTCGATCCGCTGGAATGCGATTTCGCGGCACCCTGGGGCGGACCCAGGCCACCCGTCCTGGCCGGCGACCAGCCCTGGCGCACGGCGGGGGATACTGTCGAACGGCTGGAAGGCCTCTCCGCAGCCCTGATCGACGGAACGGCCACGCCCGAGACGCACTGGGCCGCCACGACGGCGGTGCTGGCGACGCTCGCCGACACGATCGCACCTGCCATCGATATCTCGGGGGACGCCGAACTGGGCGGCCTCCTGACCGGCCTCGACGGGCGTTTCGTCACCCCCGGCCCGTCGGGTGCGCCCACCCGCGGCCGGCCGGATGTGTTGCCGACGGGCCGTAATTTCTACTCCGTCGATACCCGTACGGTGCCGACCCCGGCCGCATGGGAGCTGGGCTGGAAGTCCGCGCAGCTGCTGGTCGAGACCCACGCCCAGACGCATGGCGACTGGCCCCGCGCGATAGCGCTTTCGGCCTGGGGCACCAGCAACATGCGCACCGGTGGCGACGACATCGCCCAGGCCATGGCGCTGATCGGCGCCCAGCCGACCTGGGACAGCGCGTCGCGACGGGTGACCGGCTTCGAGATCATGCCGGTCTCCGTGCTGGACCGCCCGCGCGTGGATGTGACGCTGCGTGTGTCCGGGTTTTTCCGCGACGCGTTCCCCGGCCTGATCGATCTGTTCGACAGCGCCGTGACCGCCATCGCCGCACTGTCCGACGAGAGCGAGGGCGACAATCCCCTGGCCGCGCGGACCCGGGATGAAGTTGCACGCCTGACCGCCGCCGGCATGGCCCCGGCAGACGCGCAGCGCCAGGCCGGATATCGGGTGTTCGGATCGAAACCCGGCGCTTACGGGGCCGGGCTGCAGGCCCTGATCGACGAACAGGGCTGGGATACGGCCGACGATCTCGCCGCCGCCTACATCGCCTGGGGCGGCTGGGCCTATGGCGCGGGCACCGGGACGGGCCGAGAAGAATCCTACGGGGTTGCCGCGCACGATATCTTCGCGCGGCGCCTCGGGCGGGTCGAGGCCGTGATCCACAACCAGGACAACCGTGAACATGACCTGCTCGACAGCGATGACTACTACCAGTTCGAAGGCGGGCTGGCAGCGGCCGTGTCGATGGCATCCGGCAACGAACCGACCGTCTATCACAATGATCACTCCCGCCCCTTCGCACCGGCAATCCGGACCCTGGAGGACGAAATATCCCGGGTCGTGCGCGGCCGCGTGACCAACCCGAAATGGATCGAAGGCGTGATGCGCCACGGCTACAAGGGCGCGTTCGAGATGGCCGCGACGGTCGACTACCTTTTCGCCTTCGCCGCGACGACCAGCGCCGTGCGCGACGACCAGTTCGACGCGGTCTACAAGGCCTTCCTCGACGACGACAAGGTTCGCGCCTTCCTCGCCAAGCACAACCCGGCCGCACTCGCCGAAATGGCCGGGCGCTTCCTCGAGGCCGCCGAACGCGGCCTGTGGCAGGCACGGTCCAACTCGGCCTATGCTCGGCTGAGCGAACTCGCCGGTCGGCGACTGGAGAACACCGCATGAGCGATACAGAGAAAACCGACGACGACGCCCGATGGGCGGACAGGAAACGCAAGCAGAAGGCCGCGCGCGACCGCATGCTCGCGACCAAGACCCGCGAGAAAGGGCTGCTGATGGTCCACACCGGCAAGGGCAAGGGCAAGACCACCGCCGCCATGGGGCTGGCCATGCGCGCGCTGGGCAACGGCATGAAGGTCGGCATCATCCAGTTCGTGAAGGGCAAGTGGGAGACCGGCGAGCGGGAGATCTTCGAGCATTTCCCCGACCGGGTCACGATCAGGGTCATGGGCGAAGGCTTCTCCTGGGATTCGCAAGACCGCCAACGCGACATCGCCGCCGCCGAGGCCGCCTGGGACATGGCGAAAGAGATGATCAGCGACCCGGAATACGGGTTGGTGGTGCTCGACGAACTCAACATTCCGCTGCGCTACGACCATCTGGACATCAACGACGTCGTCGCCGGGCTTCGGGACAAGCTCCCCGACATGCATGTCGTCGTGACCGGACGCAACGCCAAGCCTGAGCTGATCGAGGCCGCCGATATGGTCACCGACATGACCATGGTGAAACATCATTTCCGCGATGACGTGAAGGCGCAGAAGGGCATCGAGTTCTGAGCAGGATGCGCCCATGACATCTTCCTCCAGAGCCCCGGCCGTCATGTTCCAGGGCACCGGCTCGGACGTCGGCAAGTCACTGATCGTCGCCGGGATGGCACGATTGTTCGCCCGGCAAGGCCTCGCGGTGCGCCCCTTCAAACCCCAGAATATGTCCAACAATGCCGCACCCGCCGTGTCCCATGAGACCGGCTGGGGCGAGATTGGCCGGGCCCAGGCGCTCCAGGCGCGCGCCGCCGGACTGACCCCCCACACCGACATGAACCCGGTGCTGCTCAAGCCGCAATCCGATATCGGCGCGCAGGTCGTGGTGAATGGCCGGGTCTCGGGCAATGCCGACGCGCGGGCCTATCATGACCTCAAGCCGTCACTGCTGCCCGGCGTCCTCGACGCCTATAACCGCCTCGCCGATAGGGCGGATGTGATGCTGATCGAGGGTGCAGGCAGCCCGGCCGAGGTGAACCTGCGCGCCGGCGACATCGCCAACATGGGTTTCGCCGAGGCCGCCGACGTGCCGGTGGTCCTGGTCGGCGACATCGAGCGCGGCGGGGTGATCGCCGCGCTCGTCGGCACCTGGACATTGCTGCCGCCTGGCGAACGCCAGCGGCTCGCAGGCTTTATCGTCAACCGGTTTCGCGGCGATGTCAGGCCTGTTCGACGACGCGCTGCCGGTCATCAAGAAGCACACCGACATGCACCCGCTCGGCATTCTGCCTTGGCTCGAGACCGCGCGAGACCTGCCGGCCGAAGACACGGCATCCCTGGCGGGTCGCTATGTCGGGGCGGGTTGGTCCGCCGCCAACATCCGTATCGCGGTGCCGCGTCTGCCGCGAATATCAAACTTCGACGACCTCGACCCCCTGGCGGCCGAGCCGGACGTGGCATTACGTCTCGTGGAACCGGGTGATCCGCTGCCGACCGACGCGAACTTGGTTTTGCTCTGCGGCTCGAAATCCACCCGCGCCGATATGGCGGCGCTGCGGGAGAACGGCTGGGCCGAACAGATTGGCGAGGCGGCACAGCGCGGCGCGCAAGTGGTCGGCATCTGCGGTGGCTACCAGATGCTCGGCCGCAAAATCGCGGACCCGGCGGGTATCGAGGGCGCGCCCGGCGAAACGGCGGGCCTCGGTCTGCTGGACATCGCGACAATCATGTCCAACGAGAAAGCGCTCACACCGGTGACCGGCATGTCATCAACGACGGGCGATACCATCTCCGGATTCGAGATGCATATGGGCGAGACGACGGGACCGGACACGGCGCGGCCGATGCTGACGATCGACGATGCGGACACGCCGCGTCCCGACGGGGCACAGTCGGCGGATGGACGTATCAGCGGGACTTATGTGCATGGCATTTACGCCGCCGACGATTTCCGCTCGAGCTTTCTCAAGCGCCTGAATCCCTTGCGCCGTGGCGGTCTCGCGTGGAGCCAGCAGGTGGATGTTGCGCTCGACCAGATTGCCGACCACATAGAAAAGCATATCGACACCGCGCAGATTCTTGAGATCGCGCGCCGCAGATAGCAACCCGGCGCGTCAGCGTAGCAACAGGCTGGCAAGCAGCGCGACGATCACCGCCTCGAACAAACACGCCACGACAAACAGATAAAGCGCGCGCCGAATATCCGTGCCCCCAATCTGCGCACTGAATTCCCCGCCGACCCAGGGTTCATCCTCGACCCTGCCGTCGTAGCTGCGCGGCCCCGCCAGTGCGACCCCGATAGCCCCGGCCATCGCCGCCTCGGGCCAGCCCGCATTGGGCGACCTGTGTTTGCCGCCGTCGCGCGCCATCACCCGCAACGCCGAGACCGGTTGGCCGCGCGGCACAAACAGGCTGGCGACCACGATCATTACCGCCGCGATACGCGCAGGCACGTAATTCAAGACATCGTCGAGACGCGCGGCGACCATGCCGAACGCCTCGTGGCGGGGCGTTCGGTATCCGATCATCGAATCCATCGTGTTGACGGTCTTGTAGACCAGCAACCCCGGCAGCCCGAGCAGCAGGTACCAGAACACCGGCGCCACCACACCGTCGGCGAAATTCTCGGCCAGGCTTTCGATCGCCGCGCGCGCCACGCCATGTGCGTCGAGGGTTTTCGGGTCACGCCCGACAATGCGCGCGACGGCCAAACGGGCGCCTTCAAGCCCGTCGCGGTCGAGCGAATGGGCGACGGCGCGCACATGGTCGAACAGGCTCCGCTGGGCGATCAACAGCGTGATCGCAACCAGCTCGATCGCCCAGCCAAAGGGAAACATGCGCGCAAGTTCGGTCAGCCCCCAACCGACCGCCGCCGCCGTTGCAACCATCAGCACCACGACCACCGCGCCGCGCGCACGCCGCGCGGTTTCGCTTCGCTGTTCGCGGTTGAGGCGACGGTCGAACCACCCGACCAGCCCTCCAACCAGTGCCACCGGGTGCGGAATCACGCGAAATATCGGGCCAAACTCCCCGAAAACAGCGTCGATGACGAGTGCCGCAAACAGGATCGCGGCAATCGAAAGGCCCGCAATTTCAGGGTTCAGGAACATCGCGGCATCCTGCGAGGGCCAGCCGCGCCGGGTCAATCATGGGTCCGTCAACGCACCCGGACACCAATTGTGCTTGTCCACTTGGCCGGGCGGGACCGGCATGGTCTATTGCGCGTTCAGGAGCGATACATGTCTGAAGAATTTGGAATCATGGTGTGCGGCCATGGCAGCCGCGATGAGGGTGCCGTGCGGGAATTTGCCGTCGTCGCCGAGGCGTTGCGCGAACGTTTCGCCGATCGCGAGGTGGAGCACGGGTTCCTCGAATTCGCAACGCCGATCATCCGCGACGGGCTCGACAAGCTGGTCGCGCGCGGGATCACCCGCATCTTTGCGCTGCCGGGGATGCTGTTCGCCGCCGGGCACGCCAAGAACGACATCCCCTCCGTGCTGAACACCTATGCGGCACAGAACCCGGGTGTCGAGATCATCTACGGCCGTGAGCTGGGCATCGATCTGAAGATGATCCGTGCGGCCGGCGAGCGCGTGCAGGAAGCCATCGCGAAGGCGAATGCCGAGCATGGCGAGGTCCCCATGCACGAGACGATGCTGCTCACCGTCGGGCGCGGTGCGTCCGACCCCGATGCAAACTCCAACGTGGCAAAGGTCTCTCGCATGCTGTGGGAGGGGCTGGGCTTCGGCTGGGGCGAGACGGCCTATTCCGGGGTGACCTTCCCGCTCGTCCAACCGGGCCTGGAACATGCGGTGAAGCTGGGCTACCGACGGATCGTGATCTTCCCCTATTTCCTGTTCACCGGCATCCTCGTGAACCGCATCTACGACCACACCGACATGGTTGCGGCCAATTACCCCGACATTCAGTTCGTGAAGGCGCCCTATCTGAACGATCACCCCCAGGTGCTCGAGACCTTCGCCGACCGGGTCGACGAGATTCTCAACGGCACGAACCTGATGAACTGTCAGATGTGCAAGTACCGTGAACAGGTGCTGGGTTTCGAGACCGAGGTCGGCCTGCCCCAGGAGAGCCATCACCATCATGTCGAGGGGATCGGCACGGGATCTGGCAAGGCGCACAGCCATGAACACAGCCATGAACACGGTCATGACCACAGCCATGAACATGATCACGACCATGGACACCACCCCTACCCCCATGCCGACCATCCGCACGGCCCGCGCACGTTGCCGGCGGAAGGCGACTAACCGCCGCGCCGTCATGTGCCGATGAACAAATCCGACTTCGACTATCTGCGCGATCCCGACGCGATCTACGCCGCATCGTTCGCAGCCATCGAGAAAGCGGCTGACATGACCGGCGTCGCGCCGGATCTGCGCGACGTGGCACTGCGACTTGTCCACGCTGTCGGCGACCCGGACGTGATTAAGGAATTCGCCGCCTCGACGCAGGCCGGCCAGGCCGGTCAAACGGCACTGAAAGCCGGTGCGCCCGTGCTGACGGATTCGCGCATGCTGGCGGACGGCATCATCCGGTCCGCCCTGCCGGCACGTAACCGGGTGATCTGCACCCTGGGTCTGGGCAGTGTCGCCGGCAACGCCAAACGCGCCGGCACGACCCGTTCGGCTGCCGCCGTCGAGCTCTGGGCCCCGTTCCTCGAGGGCGCGGTCGTGGCCATCGGCAACGCGCCGACCGCCCTGTTCCGGCTGCTGGAGGGACTCGCCGCCGGCTGGCCCAAACCGGCGCTGATCATTGGCCTTCCCGTGGGGTATATCGGTGCTGCGGAATCCAAGGACGCGCTTATTGCCACGGCGCCCACGCCTTTCATCACCTTGCGGGGACAGCGTGGCGGCAGCCCGTTGGCGGCGGCCGCGGTCAACGCGCTGGCCCGCGGTGCCTCCAAGGGTCCGGACGTATGAGTGCCTGGCTTAACGTGGTGGGGATCGGCGCGGACGGCCTGTCGGGCCTGCCCGCGACCTCCCGCACATTGATCGAGACGGCCGAGCTGATCGTCGGCGGGGAACGCCACCTCGCCATGGTGGCGAACGACGCAGCCCGCAAACTCACCTGGGAGTTTCCACTCGACGGGCTGGTGCAGGAGATAACCGCGGCCAACAAACGCCGCGTCGTCGTGCTCGCCACGGGCGATCCCATGGCGTTCGGGATCGGCTCGACACTGGCGCGCCACTTCGACCCCGCCGACATGACCATCCTGCCCGCACCCGGCGCGTTCAGCCTCGCCGCGGCGCGAATGGCCTGGCCGCTTCACGGCTGCACCTGCCTGACCGCGCACGGCCGGCCGCTGGAACTTCTGAACCATCACCTGCAACCCGGCCGCCGGCTCCTGATTCTCAGCCATGACGGCACCACGCCGGGAAACATTGCCGAACTGCTGCGTGAAGCCGGATTCGGGCCGAGCCAAATCACCGTGCTGGAATCCATGGGCGGCGGTGACGAAGCCCGACATGACTCGACGGCCGACGCATGGTCACTGTCGAACGTCGAGGATCTCAACACCGTGGCCATCGAATGCATCGCCGGGCCGAATGCGCGCATCATCCCGCAGGTCCCGGGCCTGCCCGACGACGCCTTCGTCCATGACGGCCAGATGACCAAGCGAATTGTCCGCGCCGCGACGGTCGCAGCGCTCGCGCCCCTGCCGAGCCAAACCCTCTGGGACCTGGGGGCGGGGTGCGGCTCGGTCGCCATCGAATGGTTGCGCGCCGCACAGGATATTCAGGGCCAGGGTGCCACGGCCATCGCCGTGGAGCGCGATGCGGATCGCTGCACCATGGCGGCACAGAACGCCGCACGCCTGGGCACACCGTTTCTCGATATCGTCCATGACGAAACGGCCCAGGCGATGCCCGCGCTCGCCGACCCGGACGCGGTGTTCATCGGCGGCGGCCTCTCGGGTGACAGGAACCTCATCGCCAGCGTTTGGGCGCGCCTGCGGCCGGGCGGACGGCTGGTCGCCAATGTAGTCACCCTGGAAGGTGAAACGGCCCTGCTCGACGCGCACGCAAAGCACGGCGGTGAACTGACCCGCATCGCGGTCAGCCACGCCGATCCCGTCGGCGGCCTGACCGGCTGGCGCCCGGCGATGCCGGTAACCCAGTGGAGCGTCGTGAAATGACGACAGGGACCGTGATCGGAATCGGCGTTGGCCCGGGGGACCCCGAGCTGATCACCTTGAAGGGCGCACGTATCCTGTCCGACGCCGCCGTGGTCGCCTATCCTGCGCCCGAAACCGGCGACAGCCTGGCCCGCGCCATCGCCGCACCCCATCTGCGCGCGGACGCAACGGAAATCGCGATCCGCATGCCGCTGTCGAGCAACCGCTTTCCCGTCGAGGCGGTCTATGACCGCGCGGCGGCGGAAATCGGCTCGCACCTGGCCGCCGGGCAGAATGTTGCGGTTCTGTGTGAAGGCGATCCCTTCTTCTATGGCTCGTTCATGTATGTGTTCGCACGGCTGGCCGAGGACTGGCCGGTCGAGGTCGTGCCCGGCGTTTCGTCGCTGACGGCCTGCGCGGCCGTCACCGGCACCGCGCTCGCCGCCCTCAGCGATGTGCTGACCATCCTGCCCGGACCGCTGCCCGACGACGTATTGCGCGCAAGGCTGGCGGAAACGGACGCGGCGGCGATCATCAAGGTCGGCCGCCATCTGCCACGAATTCGAGCCCTCCTCGACGATCTGGGTCTCGCGGACCGGGCACAATATGTGGAGCACGCCACCATGGACCGCCAGGTGATCAGCCCGCTCGATGCCGTCTCGGAGGCCGCCGCGCCCTATTTCTCGATGATCCTGATCCACAAACGCGGCGCCGCGTGGTCATGAGCATCGATCGCGATATCGCGCTCGTGGCACTGACCCGGGACGGTGCGGCGCTCGCACGAAAGATCCAGGGCGCACTGCCAAATTCCCGGATCCATGGCCTCACCGGCCGGGTCGCGGATTACGACATCGGTTTCGAGGATGTGTCGGGCCATCTCAACGGCCTGTTCGCGTCCGGCCAGGCGATCATCGGCATCTGTGCTTCAGGCATCCTGATCCGCGCGCTGGCACGCGGGCTCGACGACAAACAGAATGAACCGCCGGTCATCGCCGTATCTCCCGACGGTCTTCACGTGGTGCCGCTGCTGGGCGGCCATCACGGCGCGAATAGCCTGGCCGCGCAGGTTGCCGCCATCTCGGGGGGTACCGCCGCAATCACCACCGCGGGAGAGACCGTGCACGGTATCGCACTGGACGACCCGCCGCCCGGCTGGCACCTGGCCAACCCCCGATCCGCGAAACCGGTGATGGCGGCCCTGCTGGCCGGGGATCAGCCGACCATGGTCACCGAGGCCGGGCACCCGGCTTGGCTGGCGAAGCTGCCGATCGACCGTGACGGCACGTGGATGATCCGAATCAGCGATCGCGCCATCACGCCGGCGGCAGATGAACTTCTGTTTCACCCGCCGACCCTCGCGCTGGGCGTCGGCTGCGAACGTGATTGCGAGCCCGACGAGCTCATCACGCTGGTCGATGAAACAATCGCCGCGGCCGGGCTATCCCCCGCGTCGATCGCCGTGGTCACCAGTATCGACGTCAAGATGGACGAGGCCGCCGTACATATGCTCGCCGACCATCTGGGCGCACCGACACGGTTTTTCGATGCGCCGCGCCTCGAGGCCGAAACCCCGCGCCTGGAGAATCCGTCCGAGATCGTCTTTCGCGAAGTTGACACCCATGGGGTGGCCGAAGCCGCCGCGCTGGCGGCAACCGGCAGCGAAGGCGCGTTGGTGGTCGCCAAGCACAAATCTGCCCGCGCGACATGCGCGATTGCGCGTGGCACCACGATCGACCTTGAGAATTGCGGCAGGGCCCGGGGCAGCCTTGCCATCATCGGAACCGGACCGGGAGACGCCGACCACCGGATTCCCGTCACCGACAGCGCCGTCGCCGCCGCTTCCCATCT
>CBDHEC010000055.1:0-37654 GCA_965261975.1 Alphaproteobacteria bacterium | reverse complement strand
GTCCCAGGATAATGGCCAGCAGATTGTTGAAGTCGTGGGCGATACCGCCGGTGAGCTTGCCCAACGCTTGGTGCGCCAATAACGGCGCGCGAGTGATTTGGAGTATAACGGGTCTTGTTGCTTCGTTGAATTGTCGATCACGTCCGCAAGGCGATTTCGCCTATAGAAATTCCCGGATAAAGCCTTGGAGTTCCGGCGTTCGCACAGCGAACGTGAACCATCGGGTTGTTCAAAATTATGCCGTGCATTTGTCGCGGGCGACGACGGAAAGATCGCAAGACGAACCCGCATCAAGCGCCCGCACAGGCCGGGTGTCGAACTGGGAGAAGACCGAAATGCTGAAGACGCTGTTCAGGAGCTTCGCCGTTGCCGGGATCGCCATTGTGGCGGCCACGGGCATTGCGGATGCTCAGGAGAAAACATTCTACAAGATGGGCACGTTCCCGCCCGGTACGTCGGTGAATATCATTCACACGGCCTGGGCCAATGCCGTGAACCGGCACGTGCCGAATACCGAGGTGCAACTTTCGGCGTCGGGGCCGGCGACCCGTCACATGCTGCAGGTCGCAGCAGGCGATATGGATTTCTCGCTCACCTCGATGATCTCGATCCAGCTGATGGGCGCCCATAAGGGCCCCTTCAAGAATTTGAAGGAAGGCGACAACCCGGCCGAGAAGCTGTCGATCGTGTTCGCCCATCCGATCGGCGCGCGTCACTATGTCGTGTTCGACGAATCCCCGATCCAGACCTTTGCCGACTTCAAGGGCAAAAAGGTGTTCCTCGGGCCGCCGGGTGGCACGGCCACGCAGCAGAACCTGATCACCGTGAAGGGCCAGACCGGTTATGAGCCGGGCAAGGACTTCGAGCTGGTCAAGCTGAACTGGGGCCCGGCGATCCAGGCGTTCCAGGATCGCAAATATGACGTGATGATGCTTCCGGGCATCAATCCGGATCCCCGCATCCAGCAGCTTGCGCTGACGTCCAAGATTCGTGTGATCGGCGTTGATGAGGCGCGGATGATGGAAGATCCGGGAACCAAGCGGCTGTTGTCGAACCCGATGAACTCGCTGATCGATCTCCCGCCGGACGCCTACGGCGCCAATCAGATGAACACCAGCGCCGTGAAGCTGGTGAACCCGAAGGTGGCACTGGCCGTTCGTGCGGATATGGATGCCGATGTCGTCTACGCGATGACCAAGGCATTCTGGGACAACATCGAGGAAGCCCACGCGTTGGCACCCTGGATGAGTTCCGCGGTGTCGCTCGACGAGGCGCTGTTCCCCATTCCGAACGGTATCCATCCGGGCGCATTGCGCTACTACAAGGAAAAGGGGCTCGATATTCCCGACGCCTTTGTGGGTGGCAAGCGCGTCCCGCAGTAGCGCGAAGCAAACCCACGTCAAATATGCAGTTGGCGGCCGGAACAAGGGGCTTGAGGCCCGATCAGGTTCCGGCCGTCGGCATATTCGGGGCACAGCATGGCCAATCTGACCGCATTTGAGCGTTTGATCGTTAACGGCATGGATTCCGTGGCGCGCGTCGCCGCGTTCATGCTGTGCTTCTACGCCATGTATGTCGCCGGGGTCGCGCTCCTGGAAGAGAACCTCCAGCGCAGTTCCTTCTTTGCGGCCGGTGCCGGTATCGTGTTTCTGATGGAGCCGCTCGCACGCCGGCACGCGACGGCGCCGGGTGTTGTACGGGCGGTGTTGTGGCTTATCGACGTCGTACTTGTCGCCGCCTTCACGCTGGCGATGGTCCGATTCCTGGCGGTTGCCGAGGAAATGTCGGACTCCATCATCTTCTTTACCGACTATGACCGCTGGCTGGCGGTATTCGCGGGGCTGGTGGCCGTCGAGCTGACCCGCCGGCGGTTTGGATTGATCCTGCCGGCCATCATCGTGCTGTCCGTTCTCTACATGCTGTTCGGCGCGAATTTGCCGGGCCTGCTGCGCCATTCCGGTTTTCCGCTCGAGGAAACACTCGAGCTGATCTGGTGGCGGCCGGGTGAAGGCATCTTCAACCTGCCGCTGGATGTGGTTAGCCGTATCGTACTCGTGTTTCTGATCTTCGGCGCCGTGCTCGAAGGCACCGGTGGTGGTGCCATCCTTTTGAAGATGGCAACCGCGGCCACGGCGCGCCTGCGTGGCGGCCCGGCGCATGCCGCGATCCTGGGCAGCGCCATGTTTGGCACCATCAACGGCAGCCCCGTGGCGAATGTCGCCTCGACCGGAGTTTTCACGATCCCCCTGATCAAAAAGCAGGGGTTCAAGCCTTCTTTCGCGGGCGGGGTTGAGGCATCAGCCTCGTCGGGCGGGCAGTTCACACCGCCGGTGATGGGGGCGGTCGCCTTCATCCTCGCAGACCTCGCCGGTGTGCCCTATCTGACCGTGGCGATCGCCGCGATTTTCCCGGCGTTGTTTTTCTACATCAGTCTCTTCGCGGCGGTTTACACCGAAGCCGCACGCCTTGGGATTGGGGCGTTGCCCGAGGCCGACCGCCCGGTCCTGACCCGCGCGGACTGGCTCCAGTCCTTGCGTTTCTTCGGCCCCCTGATCGTCATTGTCGTCATCCTGGTGTCGGGACGATCTGCCGCGATGGCCGGGTTCGTCGGCATTCTGGTGGCGATTCCCACGGGTCTCATTCTGGAGCGGGATCTCTATCGAAAACCCCTGGAGACGACGACCGAATTTGCGCGCGCCGTCGGCCGGTCCCTGATCTCGGGAGGCAAGGCATCGGCGACGATCCTGGTGATTGTCGGTGCGATCGGCATCTTCATGAGCGTCGTCAACACAACAGGTGTCGGCTTCCGGTTCGCGACCGTCATCGCCAACCTGGGAGACGGATCCCTGTTCCTGGCGCTGGGCCTGGCGATGATCTCGTCATTGATCCTGGGCATGGGACTACCGACATTGCCCGCCTATTTTCTGGTTGCGATCTTCCTGGCACCCGCGGTTGCGGAACTCGGCGTGTCCGTCCTGGCGGCGCATTTGTTCGTGTTGTTGTTCGCGATCCTGTCGAATGTGACCCCGCCGGTGGCGATTGCGGCCTACACCGCCGCGCCGATTGCAGGGGCGAATCCGCTCACGACCGGATTCCAGGCGGTGCGCGTGGCCATTATCGGTTTCGTCATCCCCCTTCGTCTGGATCTACTACCCGTCGTTTATCCTTGTCGACGAATTCCACTGGGGTGAGTTTGTCTGGATCATCGCCCGGCTGCCGCTGGCCATCTGGCTGATAGCAACCGCATTTTCCGGTCACGAGTTCCAGAGGCTGGGTGCAGCCGAACGCGTGCTCAGGGCTGTACTTTCGTTCGGCGTGCTGCTGGTCGACCCGTTTATTCATGGTCCGGCCGCGGCCGTGGCCGTGGCGCTCGTGGGCTGGCGATTTTCAACGCGTTCCCGGGTGTCTAGCTCAGCGGTTTAGTCTAGATTGCCTGCGTCAAAAGCACTTACGACAGGGGCAACGAGATGTCGGAACCAATCCAGATTCGCATGGGCGGCTACGGGCCGCCGACCACCACCCACAGCCGGGCGCTGAAATTCATCGGTGACCGCCTTGAAGAACAGTTCGGCGATGGCGTGGATGTCAAATATATCTGGAATATCATGGACTTCGGCTACCGGGCCGACGAAATCATGTGGCTGACCGAATGCGGCATCCTGACGATGTCGTACCAGTCGACAAGCTATCTCACCGGCAAGGTACCGGAACTGGAGTTCGTCGATTTGCCGTTCCTGTTTGCGGATCTGGACGAAGCCCGCGCGGCGTTCGACGGATCGCTGGGGCGCTACCTCGATGAACGCATCGAGGCCGGCTACAACTTCCGTATGCTCGGCTATTTCGAGAATGGCTTCCGGCATATCTCGAACAAGTTGCGACCGATCCATCAGCCGGCGGACCTCGCCGACATGAAGATCCGTATGCTGCCGAGCGACATGCATGTGCGGACGTTCGAGCTTCTGGGGGCGGAGCCCCTGATGATGGACCTGACCGAGGCGATCGAACAGGTCGTCGACGGCACCCTCGATGCCCAGGAGAACCCGCTCGCCAACACGGTCACCTACGGCGTGCACAAATATCACCCGCATCACACGCTGAGCGGTCACTTCTACCTTTCACGCGGCGTTTATGGGCATCGCGAGAGCGTCGACGGGTGGCCGGAAGATTTCCGCAATGCCGTGAGGGATGCGGTGCAGGCGGCGACTGCGTATCAGCGTGAGCTGGCTGTGGCCGAAGAGGATATCTCTCAGCAGGCGATTGATGACGAAGGTTGTGAGACCGTCGAGCTCACCGACGCGGAACGCAAGGCGTTCCGCGAGGCCGTCGCGCCGCTCTACGAGGATGCGCGGGGCGCGGTTCGGCGATACGATGTTCGATCTGCTTAAGGGCTAGAGGGTTTCCTCGGGTCGTTCGAAGTCTTTGTCCAGGTGGCCGCGGCCTTCCTGTTCGCCGCGTTCGAACATCCAGGAATAGCCGCCCTCGGGATTGGTCAGGATCTCCCACCAGTTCTCGTCGGCATCCAGCATGAAGAAGCAATAGGTGCCGTGCTGGTCCAGCGGGCGGGTGATCTTCTTGATGCCCCACTTCTCCTGCTGGGCTTCTGCCTTGGCGTGAGCCGCATCGACATCCGCCTTGGTCGGCACGTCGAGGCCGTTGTGATTGAGCATCCCCATCGGCTCCTTGTCCTTCACCTCGACGCAGGCGATCGTGTGGCTTCCGCCGAGGCGCAGCAGCAGCGAGATCGGACTGGTGCGGATGACTTCGAACCCCAGGAAATCCTCATAGAATTTGCGGCTTTTCTCGGAATCGAGCGTGTCGATCGTCGCGTGGGATGAAAACCTGATATCGAGTGGACCTTCCGTGAGGTCTGTATCCGTGGCCGACATTGCGTGCCTCCCCATAATCCCCGTAAGCGGCGGTCGGCTTGATGTGGAATTCCGCCAGAATGAACCGTAAATTGGATGGCGAATGCCGTGAAGGGAATTTTCGGCGCGCGAATATAACATTGGGGGGGATGTCATGAAGCTGGCCACAATCGAAAGAGGCACCGATCACGCCCACGTCGCCGCCGTCACGGCTGACAATGAGCTGCTCGACCTGGTCGCGCTGCGCAGCACACTGGACGCGGCGAAGGCGGTACCGGCGGAGATGCGCGAACTTCTCGCCGGCGGCGATGCCGCGCTCGGCGCAGCACAGGCCTGCCTCGACGCTGTGGCTGGCATGTCGGCCGACGAGCAGGCCGGATTGCGCGATACGGGCGTCCTGCAGGCCTGGGACGATGCGTCGTTCCTGCCGCCCGTGCCCGATCCGACCATCATCTTGTCCATCGGCATGAACTACCGTGCGCATCTGGAGGAAATGGAGGGCACGCCGGTGCCGCCGCGTCCCACTGGGTTCACGATGACCCACCCGGCGCTGACAGGGCACCGTGGTGAGATCGTCGCGCCGCCGCAATGCCCCGACATGATCGATTATGAAGGTGAGATGACATTCGTGTTCGGCAAACCCTGTCACAACGTCTCCGAGGACGAGGCGATGGATTACGTCGCCGGCTATACGATCGCCAACGATGTCTCCGCGCGCGACTGGGTGGGCCCTATCTTCACGGTCACAAAACCGTTCGAGGCAATTGCCGCCTGGGACCACAACATCCTGGGCAAGCAGCTCCCGACCTTCTGCCCCTGTGGGCCGGTTATCGTCACCAAGGACGAGATCGCCGATCCCCACGACCTTCAACTGACGGTGACATTGAACGGCGAGGTCATGCAGTCGTCGAACACCGATGACCTGATTTTCAATCTGCCCCAGATCATCAGCTACTACTCGAAATTCTACCGCTTCAGCCCCGGCGACATCGTGACCACCGGTTCGCCACCGGGCGTGGGTGTCGGCCGCAAGCCGCCGGTATTCATGAAGCCGGGGGATGTGGTTGAGGTAGAGGTCGAAGGTATCGGCAAACTCTCCAACACCGTCGTGGCGGGTTAGGGCGCGGAATGCTGTTTGCCATCGCGCGGCGCGACAAGCCGAAAATGGGCGACAAACGCGCCGAACTGCTCGCGGCCCATGCCGAATACCAGAAGGCGTTTATGTCCGTAATTACGTTCGGCGGCGGCCTTGTCGAGGACGGGACCGACGTCGATAACTTCGTCTATGGGGAAGAGGGCATCAAACAGGTGACCGGCAATGTGCTGATCCTCGATGTGCCCGACCGCGCGGCGGCGGAGGCCTTCCACGCGAACGACCCCTATACGTTGGGCGGCGTGTTCGAGACGGTGATCATCGAGCCTTTCCTGCAGCGGGTGCCGGCTTTGAACGATCGGTAGGGGCCTTTTCTTGCCAAATCACCGGCGGCGGCGGTAACTGGGCCGTAGATATTGTCGATGGATGGGGGGAATCATGGGCGTTGTCACGGATGTCATACTGCCGCTCGCGCTGGCGTTTATCATGTTCGCGCTGGGGCTCGGGCTAACCCTCGATGATTTTGCACGCGTCGCCAGGCAGCCGCGGGACTTCATTGTCGGTGCGCTTTCCCAGATTATCCTGCTGCCGCTTGCCGCCTTTGCGCTTGTCAGCGTCTGGTCCTTGCCGCCGGAACTGGCGCTGGGCGTGATGATCATTGCCGCTGCACCCGGCGGGGTGACCTCGAACATTCTGACGGCGTTTGCCCGCGGCGATGTGGCGCTTTCGATCTCGCTGACCGCCGTTATCAGCCTGCTGAGCGTGATGACGATCCCGATCGTCGTCGTCTTCGCCTATGGGCAGTTGATCGGCGGCGAGGCAGGCGACGTGTCGGTCACCAAAACGGCGATCAGCGTGTTTGTGATCGTGACTGTTCCGGTGGTTCTGGGGCTTGCTGTACGGCGGTTTGCCGAAGGTGCGGCGATCAAGATTGAGCCGATCGCACGCCAGGTCTCGGCGGTGCTGTTCGTGCTGGTGTTGGCCGGCGCGATACTCCAGGAGCGGGCCAACATCGTTGAGTATTTCGCGCAAGCGGGGCTGGTGACGCTGGTGCTGAACGTGGTGATGATGGTGCTGGCCTATCTGATTGCTCGGATGTTCGCGTCTGGCATGAAGCAACGGATCGCGATTTCGATCGAATGCGGATTGCAGAACGGGACATTGGCGATCGCGGTTGCCACGCTGCTGTTCGGTGGCGGTCTCGCCGTCGTTCCCGCAGCGACATACAGCCTTATCATGTTCGCCACCGCCCTGATTTATATAGCCTTGCTGCGACGGAGCGCCGACGCGTGAGTGAAGATATCGACCTGACCGATCGCGAGATATTCGCCGTCTGGACAACCGACACGGTCCGCTATGGGGACCTCGACCCGAACCTGCACGTCAACAACGGCGCCATAAACCAGTTCTTCGAGGATGGCCGGGTGCACTTTCGCCAGGAACGGCTCTCAAGTACGGACGGCGACAAGCTGACGGGCTTTGCGGTCGTGAAATTCTCGGTGAGCTACCGAGCGCCTGCCCATTATCCAGGCACCGTGGAGATCGGTGCGGTGGTCACCCGTGTCGGTGGGTCTTCCTACGGATTGGGGCAGGGCGTGTTTCAGAATGGCATCTGCGTGGCGACCGCCGAGATCGTGACCGTGCATTTCGATCCAGAAACATCCAGTTCGAAGCCTCTTCCCGACGATATTCGGGCCGCCCTCCTGGGGGCGTTGATTACGCCTTAGCGCTGCTTTCTTGCCTCTGAAAATTGATTTGGATCACATGCCGATTTGACCGAATTGGTAGTCTGAAAAGACATGTGAGAACCGAATGTCTGGAGAAGATGGTGGAAAGCCAAAGCACCGGGAAAGCCCGGAAAAAAGGGATAAGCGCCGGACCCGTGGTGGGGGGCGGGCAAGAGGAAAGGCCCGTGGCACTGCGACCGGTTTCCGGTGCGTTGCCGACATTCGGCGCGACGGCTGGCCAGTCTGAGCAGGAGCCACATCCGGCCTCGACGGTACGTAACCTGACTGCCAAGAATCTCGATCGCGACGAAGTGCGTCGGCTATTCGAAACAGGCGAGTATCCCTACCGGAAGAAAATGAAACGCCGCGACTATGAGAAGAAGAAGGCCGAGCTGCAGGTCGAACTTCTCAAGGTACAGGACTGGGTCAAGGAAAGCGGTCAGCGGATCGTTGTGCTGTTCGAGGGCCGGGATGCAGCTGGCAAGGGCGGTACGATCAAGCGGTTTATGGAACACCTCAATCCGCGTGCCGCGCGGGTTGTGGCGCTGAACAAGCCGACGGACCGCGAGCGCTCGCAATGGTTCTTCCAGCGCTACATCGAGCATCTGCCCAGCGCCGGCGAAATCGTGCTGTTCGATCGCTCCTGGTACAACCGCGCGGGCGTGGATCGCGTCATGGGCTTCTGTTCGCCGAACGAGTATCTGGAATTCATGCGCCAGACGCCCGATCTTGAGCGGATGTTCACCCGCAGCGGAATTCTGCTCTACAAATACTGGTTCTCCGTGACCCAGGGGGAGCAGTTGCGACGGTTCAAGTCACGCGAGACCGATCCGCTGAAGAGCTGGAAATTGTCGCCGATCGACCGCCAGTCATTGGACAAGTGGGACGACTATACGGAGGCGAAAGAGGCGATGTTCTTCTATACGGACACCGCCGATGCGCCCTGGACGATTATCAAGTCGGACGACAAGAAACGCGCGCGGCTGAACTGCATGAGCCATTTCCTGTCATCGCTGAATTATCCCAACAAGGACCGCGCTGTCGTTGGCGAGCCGGATCCGTTCATCGTCGGTTCAAGCACCCACGTGATCGGCCAGGGCGAGCATATCCTCGGGAAGAGTCTGCACCCCGACAAGCGGCGCAAGGCCTAGCTCTGTCAGCCGGCCCGGGCCGCGGCGGCTTCGACGGGTGCGTCTCCCATGAGCTGCGTGCGGTGCATGACCCGTCGCGCTTTCGCGTCGAAGGGATCGCGGCGGTGCATCGTGCAGCGATTGTCCCACATCAGCAGATCACCGGCTTGCCAGCGGTGGCGGTAGGTAAGGTCCTCGCGGGTGCAATGCTCCCAGATCCGGTCGAGAAGTAATTCGCTGGTCGCGACATCCTCTCCGACAACCCAGGCATGCAGGCGCCGTCCAAGAAACAGGGCGGGGCGCCCTGTTTCGGGATGCGCGCGCACGATCGGGTGCTGCGCACCCGGCGCGACGCTCACATCCTCGAAGGGGACGTGGTTCGAACGCAGGTTGCCCGCGCTGTCGTGGCTGGAATCATGGTTCAGCAGCTTGCCATCGATCGCCGCGCGTAAATCCGGCGGCAGGGCGTCGAGCGCGGCATACATGCTCAGGAAACAGGTGTCGCCGCCGCTGTCGGGTACTTCGAGGCTATACAGGAGGCTGCCCGGGGGTGGCTGGTCCAGATAGGACATGTCTGTGTGCCAGGAAGCCTCGCCATCTCCGAGAACGCCGATCCTGGTGCCGTCTTCCTGGACGTTCGAGATGATCAGCACTTCGGGGTGCCCCGCCGGTGAAAAAGGCTCCCAGCCGGGTACCTTGTCCAGGTTGCCGAAATGACGGCTGAATGCCGTAAGTTGCGCGTCCGTGAGACGCTGGCTGCGGAACACGAGAACCTGATGGTCGAGCCAAGCCTGGCGGATCGCCATAATCGTCGTATCGTCCAGGGGCGCGGACAAGTCCACGCCGCGAATCTCGGCGCCCAGAGCGTCTGCGAGAGGAACAGATTCTATCGGTTCAGGGACGGACATGTGCCGTTCTCCATTTCATAAGTTCCGACAGGTTCATGTTGGGTGTGCCCGCATGTCAATGGATTTACGCCAACAGCGTCTTTCGGGGGCCTGCTCGGGGGTGGTATACAGCGATTTCATGGTTTCGGAGGAGGATCGAAAGTGGTTGCAAACAAGCCCAACATGACGCGCCCGACCGTCTATCAGTTCAAGCTCGGTGATTTCACGATTACAAATATCCTGGAGGGATCTCTCCTCCGGGACGACTTGCACCCCGTCTACGCGCTGAACGCGATGGCCGAGGAGGTCGAGGCGGTTGCGAAGGCACACAAGCTGCCGTTCCCGCAGTTGGAGCACCAGTTCATCCCGACCCTGGTGGACACCGGCGATAAGCTGATCGCCTTCGATCCGGGTTTCGGCGACAAGAACCCGAGCCAGGGCCACTATAACGGGCGACTGGCCGACGCCGGATACGATCTGGCCGATGTCGATTACGTGGTCGTCACCCATTGTCACCCCGACCATATCGGTAACCTGACGGCCGGCGGTAATCCGACCTTCCCGAACGCGGAGATCGTGTTCGGCGAGACCGAGTTTGCCTACTGGAAGAAGGGTGAGAACATTCCCGACAACCGCCCGCCGACGCTGGAGATGTTCAACAACATCTGCCTGCCGCTCGAGGATCAGGCACGGTTCGTGAAACCGGGTGACGATATCGTCGGCGGCGTCACGGCGGTCGATGCGTTTGGTCACTCGGCCGGGCACATGGCCTATCACATCGAGAGCAACGGCCAGCAGCTGATGATCATGTCCGATACCGTGGCGCATTTCGCGATTTCCACGGCGAATCCGGAATGGCATTTCGGAATGGATGACGACCCGATAAAGGCGGTCGAGTCACGCAAGCGCGTGCTGGCTACAGTGGCCGATGACGAGATGCTCGCGATCGGCTTCCACATGCCGTTCCCCTCGGTCGGCTACATGGAGCGACATGGTGACGGTTATGTCTGGGTGCCGCACAGCTACCAGATGAACCTGGGATAATGCCCTTTACGCCGCCCGCGATGGTCAGTTGAAGATCATGCGGGCGGCGAAATAGCCCCCGGTCGCGACGGTTGCCGTCAGCGCCGCACCCCAGACCATGTCCACGACAGACATCACGACCGGCCACCCCTCAAGGGTGGCCAAATTCGTCAGGTCATAGGTGGCATAGGCAATCAGGCCAAACAGCGCGCCATAGAGTGCTGCGGTGACCCACGTGCCGTGGTTCAGGGCAGGGAAGACCACGAAAACCAGGATGCCAACCACGTACAGCGCGTAGAACAACCCGGCGACGCCGAAATTTGGCGCCGGGCGCAGCATGTTTCCGATCTGCTGGACATAGAAACTGCGTGCGACGACGCCGAGCCAGATTCCATCAATGATCAGGAAAAGGACGAGGGTCGCTGCATAGGTGGCGAGATACTTCGTTATCATCAAACTCTCCGGCGTGCTCCAACGAATACGCCGCGCGTGCCGTTTCGGATCACCGGACTGCTGTTCAGGTGCTCAAACGCGGGATTTGCGCGCCGCATCCGTCAGACAGAGGCCGTGCCCGGCTGTGTCTCGCGCCGCCATCTCGCCGTTCGCGGTCATCTCGGGCCATCCCTCGAAGGCCTCCTCCAGCAGGGGGAAATCCTCGACCCACAGTCCGGCGGTCGCCAGCCCGGAGAAATGGGCGAAGAGCCCGGGCAGGAAATGGGGCGCGACGATAACCCCGAACGGGCCGGCGCTTCGCGCCACATCGAGACAGGGGGTGAGGCCCCCGGCCATGGCGAGGTCGGGCTGGATGGTCGAGACGACCTGGTCCGCCATCAATGCGGAGAAACGGTCCTGCCCCTGGAGATGCTCGCCGGCCGCGATGGCGACCGGGGCGTTGGCGGCGAGCGTCCGGTAGCCGAGCAGGTCTCGGGCGGGCAGCGGTTCCTCGACGAACAGCATGCCGGTGTCCGCCGCCGCGGCGAGCAGGCGGGAAGCCCGCATCAGGTCACCCTTTTCATTTGCGTCGACCATGACGGAAATTTCGTCGCCGACGGCCGCGCGTACGGCCTCCATCACGCTCGCATCCGTCGGCTGGGCGTTGACCCTCGGCTTAACGCCCCGAAAGCCGGCATCACGGTGCGCGACCGCGATATCTGCCGCCTCGGCCGGTCCCATCGCCGGGGAAAAACCACCGCTGCCGTAAATCGGGACGGGCCCGCCATCGCCCCCCATCGCCACGGAGAGCGATTTTCCGGCGCGATTGGCATGCAAGTCCCAAAGCCCGACATCGAGCGCGGCCAGTGCGATCAGATTTGGCCCGCCGCCCGTCCGATTGAAACTCGCCTCGATCCCTCGCCAATGCACCTCCGGGTGTTCGAATTCGGTATCGTCGAGAAAGCGCTCAGCAAGGTCGCTCGCGATCCTTGCCGGAATTGCAGCACCCCCGCCGATGACATAGCTGAATCCCAGCCCCGACGCGCCGTCGCTGTCGGTGATGTCCGCCACGATGATGTCCACCTGACGCACACCCGAACCGCCGCGTGGCTTGTCGAACTTGATCTCGAGAAGCGAGATTTCGACGCTGGAAAGTTTGGTCATGTCTGGCACACACAATAGCTTGGATGGGCCCAAGATAGCCCCGCTTCGGTTCGCTTGCCACCGGTGCGCTGTCATTGACCGGGCTGGGAAGCGGCGCTAGTTATTTTCCTATAGTGAATATCGTAAACCCGGAGGGCACCGGTGCCTGAACTTTATGTGGCGAAAGTGGACGAACTATCGGATCGCGACCGAAGGATCGTGGTGGAGGACGCCCTTGAGATCGGCGTATTTCGCCTCGGCGATGAGTTCTTTGCGTGGGAGAGCAATTGCCCCCATGCCGGTGGGCCGGTGTGCCAGGGACGGGTCATGAACCGCGTCAACGAGGTGCTCGACGACGAGAAATGCGCCCACGGATATGAGTTCGTCGAGGCGGATGTGCACATCATCTGCCCGTGGCACGGGTATGAGTTCAACATCCGGACCGGGGTTCATCCGGGTAACCCTGATTCGCACCTGCGTGGCTTCCCGGTCACGATTCGCGACGGAGCGGTCTATGTCACCATCTGAGAGCGATTTTGCAGACCTGGCGGAGGCGGCCATGCGGGAAGGCGATCGGCGTCTCGTGGCCGGCGAGACGGCTGATATTTCCGATGCGAGCGTTCAGCAACTCCTCACGACCGCGACACGACTTTATGCCCGCAAGACCGATGTCGAGGGGCGGAGTTTCTCGCCGCTCGCGGAGGGCAGTATTCTGACGGCAACGGATGTGGCCGTCACCGTGACCGCGCTGCTGCGCGCAGCAGATTTGAACCTTTTTGACCTGGCAATGTGGTCCGGGCGGGCGCAGCCCGCCGGGGAGGGTAGTGATGGCAATGGATGACGATTTCAAACGGACCTATCCCGAGATCGACGACTGGACGGACAGCCGGGAGTTGCTGGCCAATGCCCGCAAGCAAGCCGAGGAACGCCAGCTCGATGACGTGTTCATTGTCGATATCGATTCGCATATCAGCGACGGCGGCAACTGGCCCGAGATCATGGACTATGTGGAGGACCCGGTGGTTCGCGAGGCGGCGTCGGCCTTCGGCGACGGGACAAAACGTGGTGCGTTCCTGAACGGCACCGACGGACTGCAATGGCAGAATGTCTGGGGCCGGATTCCCCACGGTCAGGGGTTGAAGGAAGAGGTGACGGAGAGTGAACTCTCCCGCGAAACCGTGCTGGCGCGGCGCTGTATCGACCAGATGGGACTCGACTATCAGGTGATGTTTCCCAACGCGATGCTGTTCCTCGGGATGCATCCGGTCCGGGAGATGGAGATTCACCTGGCGACGGCCTACAACCGCTGGCTCGTCGAGCGGGTGTTGCCGGAAGACCCGCGGATCAAGGCGATGATGTATCTGCCGTTCAACAACCCGGTCGAAGCGGAACAAACGGTCAAACGTTTTCTGGGCAAACCCGGTGTCGCGGGGTTCCTGGTGACCTCATCGCGGCACAAGCCGGTTCATGCAAACGAGTATATGCGGCTGTACGGCATGCTCGAGGAGGCCGGCCAGGTGTTGGGTTTCCACACCCACCTGAACTGGCAGGACGAATACACCTCCCAGCTCAACCGGTTCATCTCGATGCACGCGATCTCCTTCGTACTGTGCAACCTCGTGCACCTTACGAACTGGGTGATCAACGGCCTGCCCGAGCGGTTCCCGAAACTGAAGGTGATGTGGATCGAAAGCGGCGTGGCCTGGCTGCCGTTCATCATGCAGCGGCTCGATCATGAATACATGATGCGGACGTCGGAAGCGCCGCTGCTCAAGAAGCTGCCGAGCGAATATATCCGTGACATGTTCTTCACGACCCAGCCGTTGGAGCGGACAAACGAGACGCTGTTGGCGGCTTCGATGGACGCCATGAACGCGGAGACCCAGATGTTATTTGCCTCTGACTGGCCCCATTGGGACTTTGACCTGCCGGCGACAATCTGGGATCTGCCCTTCCTCGACGAGCAGGCCAAGCGGAATATTCTCGGCTACAACGCGGCGCGGGTCTTCGACCTGGAGATTCCAGAAAAGTACCGCGCGATGGCGGCGGGGTAACGTCTTCGCCAACGGCTCATTTTCCAGTTGCAGGCGACGCGGAATCCGATGCTAGGGTTTCGATACCGTTCAACAATTGAAAGGAGGTGATCCGATGTCGAGTGAGATGATAGGCATTATGTTCAACCCAACGTGTCGGGTTCGGACTATGGAGCAACCTCTCTAGGCCGGATAGAGACACAGGTCTTTCAAAGACCATGGGCTGGCACAATGCCCGCTCACGGAGCCGCCCCTCAGGGGGCGGCTCTTTTTGTTGCGGGGACTTCAGTTCGCCACGCTGGCAGCGACTTCCCTAAGGATACGGACCACATCATCGACGGCCGTGATCATGGCATCGTGGCTGGTGTCGAGAATCTCGGCGCGCCAGCCCGGATGTTCGTCAAATGCCGCGACGTTCGCGTCGAATGTCGTGTTGGGGTAGCCGGTTGCACGGATATAGGTGCGGTTTGTGATCGCATCCAATGCGCCGGTGATTGTGGCCCTGTCGTGGAACGTCTTGGCGGACTGGATCGTCATTTTCTCGGCGATCCAGGCGGCGTCGTCCGGGTCGTCCACGCCGATGAGGTCGGGTGCGGGGGGAGGCATGCGCCATGCGTCCGGGTCCGCGGCCACTTCTTTTTCGATCATTTCGCGCCGCCAGTCGGGAAGCATGTCGTTCTGGGACACGCCGTCGGCTGCGATGAAGGCGTTGATATAGACCAGGGCAGCGATCCGCTCGGGCATGCGATCGGCAACGCTGGTCGTCACCATGCCGGCATAGCTCGCTCCCACGAGGATGACATTCTCGAGCGATTCCCATTCGAGGACGTTGGCGATGTCGGTGACGTTGGTCTCGAGCCCGATATCCGGTGTCAGCAGGTGCGAGCGTTCGCCGAACCCGGTCATCGTGGGGGTGTACACGTCATGTCCGTCGGCGCGCAGATGCGGTGTGATGCGCGACCAGCACCAGCCGCCGTGCCAGGCACCGTGAACCAAAACGAAGTTGGCCATTCTTGTCTCCATACATGAATTTGAAATGTGAGGTGCCGGTCAGTCGGCGTCGGCTGCCTTTACGTCCTTGAAATCGGCCGCGTACGGGTTCTCGGCCAGTTTTTTTGCCGGCCCAGCCCCCATGGGCGGTGTAGGGGTGTAATGCGCCGGCGCCGGTTTGCCCGCCGCGGCGCGCGCTTTCGCCTCGTCCGGTGTCTCCAGCAGGGCGCCGGCCGCCATGGCCGCCTTGCGGTCGACGGGGACGGGTTCGGGGGTATCGGGTGGCGGCATCATGTTGGCGTGGTAGTAGGCCATGCGCTGCTTGGCCGGATCGACTTTTCGCGACGGGTCGATCTCGCGCTGGTTCACCCCCTTGGGTGCAACCGTGCGGTCGCCGACGACTTCGTGATCGAACCACCATTTCTTTTTAAGGTTCCGCCGGCCATTGCCGAGCGCATCGTCCAGCCATGTGGCAATCGGGACCATGACCGGTTTCAGGAAAAGGGCGTTGACCCCCATCCAGCTCGCCAGGCGGGTAAGTAACGCGCCATCGGTATCGACCACCTTGTTGATGGGGCAGGTTTTCATGCACCGCCCGCAGGCCGATCCGTGCGGATTGGTAACACGGTAGCGCGCGCAGCGTTCGGCATCCGGTTTCCATATCTCGTAGCCGTTGAACATCACCTTGTCGCCGAAGGGTATGGCGTCGCAGGGGCATTCGCGGGCGCATTTGAGGCAGTTGTTGCAGAAGGTCTGGAGGCCAAAATCAATCGGCTTATCGGCTTCGAGAGGCATGTCGGTCGTCAGGACGACGGATTTGAAACGTGGCCCGACAAACGGATTCAACACCAGCTCACCGATCCGGCTCATCTCGCCCAGTCCGGCGAGCAGGACCAGGGGAATTTGTAGCACATCGCTGTCGGCATTGGTCTGCGCGCGTGCAGAAAATCCCAGCTGGCCGAGCATGTGGGACATCACGCCGGCAATTTCCGCCCCGCGCTGGTAGCCGCGCATTGACTGGCTGCCGGAAATCCAGTCGTCGCCGCTCGCGCCTTCCATCGTGTCGAAGCCCTGGTCGATGAGCATCACGACCGCGTATTTGTGATACATCTCGATTTCGGTGCCGTCGTCCTTGTGAGAGTACCAGGCATAACGGGGAATCTCGCAAATGCCGGTCAGGTCGGCCCCGAGGAAGTAGGACAGGGACTTCAGGGCCTTGCTGTTCTGGGCCGGATCGGAATATTTCGACATGTCCGGTGCGGTCGTCGGGATGCCGTCCTGGTGCGGGACCATGGCTCGGATCAAAGACACCATCGAGCGGGCGAGCGGATGTTTGGTGGCAAACCGGGCGCGTTCGCGTTGTGCCTTGTCGCCGAGATCACCCTGGAGTGCGCGTTCGAAGAACGCCGCCCGCTTCGGCACCCGCGGGACTTCGTCATCGAGAATGAGTGTCGTGGGCCGGTCAATGCGTTTGACCGTTTCCATCGGGTAGCGGCTGGCATGTGACGGGCGCCCGGCCCGGCGGTTTCGTTCGCGACCGGACTGGGCGTCGTTGATGCCCCACCAGTAGCGCAGGCCCTTGGCGTTCATTGCCTTGGCGGCCAGGGGGCGGTCGCATTCGAGCTGATAATCGGTCGTGATGACGGCGAATGTGAAATTCTCGATATAGGGGTTCGCGAGGCTGTCGTCGTCGTTACGGATGGCGATACCGGCCAGCACGGCGAGGCGTTCTTCATCGAGCATCCGGTCACCGGGAACGTCGGCGCGCGCGTCATAGCCCATCAGCCGGATATGGCCCGCGATGTTGACGGCAATCTCGGTGGCCCGCATTTCGGCGGTCTCGACCACTGCGGATTTGGTCCACTGTGCCGAGAGCGGCTCGTCGTCGGGCACGCGGCTATGTTCGACCATGATGACGATTGCGTGGCTGTGGGACAGGGGCGTCGCGCCGGTACGCCAAGCACTCTGGGGGATCAGGCAGATACCGGCCTGGCTTGCGTCCAGGAAATAGGCCGCCCCCATAATGTCCACCGTGCAGCGTTCCACATCGTCTGTATCGGGTGCGGTTTCGGGCGCAACGTCGCCGACGGAGAATTGCGCAAACATATCGCGGAAATTGCGGGTGACCTCTCCGAGTAGCGGCGATGCCGGGCGATCGTCGGCCGGCGGCGCGGGCGGCCGCGAAATTTCCAGGGTCCCAAGACTATCGTCGCGAGGCAGCGTTTCGAGAGGAAATGACCCCAGGTGAAACGGCCGATTTCCGTTCTTCAGCAGGTGCATTGAAGGCGTGCCTCAGTGTCAGGTCGGAAGGGCGCTCCGACGATCGAAGCGGGACTATTCTCGCGATGCACGGTCTTAACCACAACAGCCATCGCACGGGGAATAGTTGGCATGCAGATTGCTCTAAAGGGGGTATGAACAATCTATCTCTCATCCGTGGCCGGAATCACGATGTTGCCAATGATGTTGGCCACTCTGATGCGGACCGCGAGGCCATGCGCAGCTGGATCACAATGCTGCGAAAGGAAGCCAAGAACCTTCGTTCCGAGGCGCAACACATGCTCGAAGTCGCGGAAGAGGCCGAAACACTGGCCGGCCGGATCGATTTTCAGCTGAAAAGCCAATAAATGCGTGCAACTGGCACGCCGGTTGCATCGTTAGGGGTAGGACACTTGAGTGTGTTTGTGTCCTCCTCCCCCAATAAGGCGGCGTCCAATCTGGTCGCCGCCTTTATTGTTTCGGCATCGAATTTGAAAAAATAGTAATTAAATCAGATACATAATATGATTTATCAATCTCGATCCGCGCAACAAACAGACCTCTTCGGGGGGCGCGCTGCCGCGTCTTCGCGGTCTCAGTTTGAGACACGAAATCGCATTGTGAAACGCGATATCGCGGCCAGAATGCGAGCCGGAGGCCTAGTCTGTGTCGGCCGCCGGCTCGGATTCGTCCCATTTGGCCCGCTTGCGGTAAAGCGTGGCGGGCGAGACTTCGAGATACGTCGCCGCCATCCGCACATTGCCGTCACACAATTCGATCGCCCGTTCGATCGCGTCGCGTTCGGTATCTTCCAGGGGTCGAATGTCATCCGGCGCGTTGGCAGGGGACATCGTATCCGACAGGTCGCTGCCGAGCCCCGATGTGGCCATCGGCGCCGCCGCGCCCTCGGGGCCAACACCGCCGGGCGCCAGGCTCGCAATCTGCGGCGGCAGCATCGCGGCTGCAACTTCGCCGCCGGGATTCATCACGACCATATTGCGGACGACGTTTTGCAGTTCGCGCACATTGCCCGGCCAGTCATAACTGACGATCGCGGCAGCGGCCTCGCGGGAGAAGCCGTCAAATTCCTTGCGCTCTTCCGTCGAATATTCCTGCAGGAAATGCTCCGCCAGGATCAGGGGGTCATCCTCGCGCGAGCGCAGGGGCGTGTCGAACAGCGTGCCCTCGAGGTGGCCGAACTTGAGGCCCGCCGACGGGCCTTCGCCGCGAGCCTGCCGTTGGTCGAAGAACGTTTCCGTTTGTCCCAGTCGCTTCTGCAAGAAGAGCTCACACCGCGCATGGAACATCTCGAAAGAGAGCGAGAGTTGGAAGAGTTGAAAGGCGAGATTGACCGCCTGCGCTCCAACCTGCCGCGATCAAAGGCCGCACTGGCCGAAGCGGAAGAGGGTGTTCGGGAAATCACGCTTGAGTTTCGGCGCGCGATTTCGGAGCAGATTACGCTGGTCGAGCTCGAAGTTGCGCGCGAGCGCGAGCGCCTCGTTAAGGCGACCGAACAACGTTCACGTGCGGTGATCGCCAGCCCCATCGAAGGCGTGGTGCAAAACCTGGCCTATCACACGATTGGCGGGGTCGTCGGCCCGGGGGACGCGATCATGCAGATCGTCCCGTCGCGCGAACGCCTGTTGATCGAGGCCCGGCTGGGTCCGCGCGATATCGGGCATGTGGAGGTGGGACAGCGTGCCGTCGCGAAAGTCAGCACCTATGACTTCGTGCGCTACGGCGGACTTGAGGGACGTGTTGTCAGTATCGCAGCGGACGCCGACACCGATCGAAGCGGGCAGCATTATTTCCGTGTTGTCGTCGAGACCACGGAGAGTGCCTTGGGTGTGGACGGGTCTCTGCCGATTATTCCGGGCATGCAAGCCACGATCGATATTCACACGGGCGAGAAGCGCGTGTTGGAATATCTGATACAGCCGGTCCTGAAGACCCGTTCGGAGGCTTTCCGGGAACGCTAGCCGCGGGTTCCTAGGAAAAGACGACTGTTCGGTCGCCGCGCAGCAGCACCCGCTGCTCGATGTGGTAGCGCACGGCACGCGCGAGTACGACGCTTTCCAGGTCGCGGCCGATCCGTTCCATGTCTTCAGGCGTGTGAGCATGGCTCACGCGGCTGGTTTCCTGCTCGATGATCGGTCCTTCGTCCAGATCGGGTGTCACATAGTGCGCAGTGGCCCCAATAATCTTCACCCCGCGCGCATGCGCCTGATGATAGGGCTTGGCCCCTTTGAAGCCCGGCAGGAACGAGTGGTGAATGTTGATGCAGCGGCCGCTCAGAAAAGCACACATCTCGGGGGTGAGAATCTGCATATAGCGCGCGAGGATGACCAGGTCCGCATCGGTTTCGTCGACCAGGGCACGAATTTTCACTTCCTGTTCCGCCTTGGTCTCGGGCGAGACGGGGAGGTGGTGATAGTCAAGGTTATAGAAATCGGCGAGGGGTTTTTGGTCGGCGTGATTCGAGATGATCCCCGCGACTTCGAGCCCCAAAGAGCCGGAGCTGGTTCGATAGAGCAGATCGTTCAGGCAATGTCCGGGTTTGGATACCAGAATGAGCGCCCTGGGTTTCACCTGTTGGTCATGGATCGAGCATTCCATCGCAAAGCGTGATGCAATGGGGCCGAACGCTGCCGAGAGGTTGTCGATGCTCGGAGTCGCGGCGCCCGCACCGAAAACGGTTCGCATGAAGAACTGACCGGACATCTCGTCGTCGAACTGCGCCGATTCCAGAATGTTGCAATCCTGCTCGGACAGGAAGCTCGCGACTGCTGCCACGATGCCGCGTTGGTCCGGGCACGACAGCTTCAGGATATAGCGCCGGTCGAAATGCTGGGGCGCGTCTGTTGCGCTGTCTTTATTCATGGGTATGGGGCCGCTGACTCGTCGGGAATGGGTACGAGCCGGGTTTTAGAGGGTTAGGCAGCCGATTGGCAAGAATACCGGGTCAGCGATTGCTCGGCGGGGCGAGATCGATCTCTTCGATCCAGTACTGCCGGGACAACCAACGAACCCCCGCGGGCTGGACGCGCACCAGCAGGGTGGTCGCGCCGTTGGTGCCGCGTTGCACGCCGACATCGTTGTAGACGTTTGAATGGAAACGTTCCGGCGGGAACTTTGCGGTGACATGCAGACTGAGCGATTCATTGCCAGCGTCGAGCTCAGCCGCCAATGCATCCGTGATGCGTGACGGTCCGGTCACGCGCCCGTAACTCTGCCAGCCGATCCAGACGATCGCGACCGCGAGAATGAACAGGATGTCACGTCGTTTGTACCAAGCCCGTCGCCGGCGTACCGGGCGGACTTCATCCATTTCCTGTGATGTCATATCAAGTAGGCTTCCAGACCAGTCCCCAACGCTCAATGGTCCACTTCTCGAGTGGAACAAGGATCCACCGGTCGGTGGCGAGGAAAATAATTGAGATCAGGATCACGCCGAGGAAGACTTCCTCGGTTTTGAATTCCTGTGCCGAAACGAAGATCATGAACCCGAGGCCGCTGTCACCACCGATCATCTCGGCCGCGATCAGCGCGCGCCAACCGAAACCCATGGACATGCGCAACCCGGTGATAATCGAGGTCATCGCACCCGGCAGGTAGACCTGCAGGATTGCGTCGAGCCGCGACCCGCCCAGGGTCTGAACGCCCTGGATCAAGACCTTCGGGACCGCACGTACGCCCATCATCGTGTTGAAGAACAACAACCAGAAGATCGTGTTCAGCATGATGAAGAGGGTGGTCTCCCAGCCAACGCCGAACCAGACGATGGCCAGCGGGATCCAGGCGATCCCGGAGACGGAGTTCATGAACACGCCGATCGGCTCGAGATAGGCCGAAACAACGCGGTTCATGCCGGCCAGGATGCCGAAGGCAATGCCAAGAGGCACGCCCACAACCATCGCCAGGATCACGCGGGCGATCGACGACGAGATGTTGTTCGTCAGCTGACAGCTGTTATGGCCCTCGATGGCCGCCAGGATTCCCGGGCAGTCGCTTTGCAGCCAGAAGATCGCCCCCCAGACTTCTTCGATGGGCGGGATTTCAACCGGATCGAACCAGACAAAGATCGTGTTCATGTGCCACAGGATGATCAGGGCAGCGAACGGGATCAGCCCGAGGAAGAACTTGCGCAGCCGCTGTCGGCCAAATCGGCGCTGTACGGCAACTGAAAATTCGGTAATGGCGGTCATCGTTGCACGAGCCCCCAGCGTTCGATGGTATCGGATTCAAGCGGACGCAGCAGATAGTGGTCCAACATGATCCAGGTGAGCCCGATCAGCATCATGCCGAGCAGAATCTGAGCCGTGTTGTCGAGTTCCTGGCCGGCGAAGATCATGTTGCCGAGGCCGGCCTGTCCGGCGAGCATTTCGCCGGCGATCACAGCGCGCCACGCAAAACCGATTGACAGGCGCGAGCCGATGGCAACGGACGGCATGGCGCCTGGCAGGAGTACGTCCTTGACGATCTGGAACCGAGACGCGCCGAGCGTGCGCGCAGCGCTGATATAGCGCATCGGCACCGAGCGAACCCCCGACAGGACATTGAACGCGATCGGGAAGAAGGCAGTGTAGAGGATCACGATCATCACGGTCGTGTTGCTGTTCCCGAACCAGATGACGATCACCGGGAAAATGGCGATGCCGGATACCGACTGGAAGAAGTTCATCAGCGGGTAGAACATATCCGCGATGGTGCGGTTCAACCCGAGGAGCAGGCCAAAGGGAATGCCGAGCGCGATCCCCAGAATGCTGCCGATTACCAGCCGGGTCACCGTGTCGGAATAGAAGCTGACCAACACGCCTTTCTGCAGCAGGTCAACCGACGAAAAGAGCGTCGTGAGGGGCGAGGGCAGGTAGCGGTCCGGACGGTCAATGACCGAGGAAATGATCGTCCAGAGAATAAGGACGCCGACCAGCAGGATAACAAGCTGTATCGCCCGGCTGTCGGTGATCGTCTTCTTGAGTGATTTGCGCCGGACCGGCGCCGCATCAACCGTCGTCATCGCTGGTGACCTCTGAGCGGACGAGGCTCAGGATTTCATCGCGCGCATCGGTGAACTTCTGGTTGTTGACCATGTCCTTCCACAGCCGTTCCTCGCGCGGGATATCGATCTTGATTTCCGACTTCACCATGCCCGGGCGGCGCGAGAACACGATGCAGCGATCCCCGAGGAAGGCGGCTTCCTCGACCGAATGGGTGATGAAGAGAATGGTTTTCTTCGTGGCCATGACGACGCGGTTCAGCTCGTCCTGCAGCGTGATGCGTGTTTGCGCATCGACGGCGGCGAAGGGCTCATCCATCAGCATGATCACGGGGTCGGCGCACAATGTGCGCGCCACGGCGACGCGCTGTTTCATGCCGCCGGACAATTCATGTGGGTAGCGGTCCTCGAAGCCCGACAGGCCGACCAGGTCAACATACTCCTGCACGCGACGTTCGCGCTCTTCTTTCGGGACACGGCGCAATTCTAGGCCATGCCCGATGTTCCGGTTGACGGTCCGCCAGGGCAGGATTGCATGCTCCTGGAAAACAACGCCGCGATCGGGGCCCGGGCCCTTGATCTCCACGCCATCGACCATGGCGCGACCTTCTCGATAGGGGAGCAGGCCGGCAATGATGTTCAGGAAGGTCGTCTTCCCGCATCCGCTGGGGCCAACGATTGCGACAAACTCGTTCTCGTGGATCTGCAGGTTGATGTCCTGCAGCGCGTGAACGGATTCACCGGTGTATTCGTCGGGGTAGTGGTGTGCGAGCCCCTGAACGATGAGTTTTGCTTCGGTCGTCATGATATTCCTGAAGGTTTGACGGGCGCGGAAACCAATCCGCGCCCGTCATGTCATCAAAAGTGATGTATTTCCAACAATCCGAACGGGTTAGCTTGCGCCACCCAGATCGGCGAACCATTCCGGATGCCGCTTCATCGTCGACTCGACGAACTTGGAATCCAGATAGTCGGAGGCCGGGAACGGCTTCTTCATCTTCTTCTGGGAAATCAGTCGCTTGACCGATCCTTCGAACGCCTTCGCGGTGTTTTCACCGATACGGGGGTCGTACTGCCAGAAGTCGAGGCCCGCGAGGATCTCTTCTTTCGAGTTGTTCACGAAACGCGTTGCAATATCGGCAACTTCATCGCGGTTGGCCGGGTTGCGAACATACGCAGCGGCTTCAGAGATCGCATCGACGAAGGCCTGGGTGGCCTTTTCGTCCTTGTAGACCCGATCGGGGTTGCCGTGCAGGTAAGCACAGAAGCAGACCAGATCGCCGCCGCGCTTCACCAGCGTGGAGCCCGAGACCTTGTTCAGGGTCTGGGTCACGAACGGCTCCCATGCAGCAATCGCATCCACGCCGCCCGTGTCGAGCACGGAGACGAGTCCCGGCGGGCGGGTGTTGATACGGTCAACGTCGTTGGTCGTCAGGCCGGCCTGCTTCATGGCTTCGATCAGCCACAGATCGCCCGTCGAGCCGAAGGTCACGCCGACTTTCTTTCCCTTGAGGTCCGCAACGGACTTGATGCCCGAATTGCCCGAGGCGACGAGCGCGACGACCGCGTCGGCGGTCGGCTTCTCGAACGCTGCACCGACGTAACCAACGATGCCACGCACATCGAGGCCACGCTCGAGAGCGGCCGGCAGGTTGGTGAAAGCGGCCGGAGCGAAATCAAACTCGCCCGCGCGCAGACCCTTGGAGAGCTCGGAACCCGTGTTGCGGATTTCGACCTTCACGTCCACGCCGTTCTTGGCAAACAAACCCTTTTCCTGGGCCACGAAGACGGCCAGGCCGCCCGGGTTGCCGGCAGCGCCGACGACCAGATCCTGCGCGGAGGCAGGATTGCCGAGCGCCACAAACGGCAACGCCGCTGCTGCGATGGCAAGATATTTCAATGATTTGAACAAGGTACCCTCCCTGATGAGCTTGGTTTTATTAAGTCACTTATTATGTCGGTACTATCTTGAGGTTGATCGTCAATATCAACCTTTTCATGGCCGGTTCAGGGCAGGAGGCCATGATTCTGCCTTTTCATGGCCGGTTCAGGGCAGGAGGCCATGATTCTGCCCGGATGTTCCGTTCACTATGGCGTGAGCCTGAAACCCAGCGTGGATAAGGCTTTCAGGCGCTCATAGAAAACCTGGGCGCGCCTGATGTTTTCGCCAGGCACGTATCATGTGTCCGCAGCGCATCAATCGCGCGAGGTTGCTTAACCGCCGGAGTTTTGAATCGCCTGCCACACCCGCTGCGGTGTCACCGGGGTGTCGATTTCCCGCACGTTGTATTCAGCCAGTCCGTCGAGAATAGCGTTGACGATCGTCGGCGTGCCGGCAACCGTGCCGCCTTCGCCGACACCCTTGGCACCGAGCGGGTTCGACTTGCTGAACACGGGGCTGAAATCGACATTGATTTCGGGCATCAGGTCCGCGCGCGGCACACCATAGTCCATCAACGATCCGGCGATGAGCTGGCCGCTGTCGGGGTCATAAGCGACATCCTCCAGCAGCGCCTGACCGACACCCTGGACCACGCCGCCATGGATCTGCGCCTGAGCGAGCAGGGGATTGATCACCGTGCCGATATCGTCAACGACCGTGTAGCGATCGATGCGGACCGCACCCGTGTCGGGGTCGATCTCGACCTCAGCAATATGGCAGCCGTTCGGGAAGCTGGGGACTTCGGCCGCGAAGGCGCCCGCGCCCTGCAGTCCGACCCCGAGTTCGCTGGGAACGTGGACCGGCATGAACGACATCTGCGCCACCTGCTTGAGGGGCATTTCCTTGTCGGTGCCGGCGATCGTGAACTTGCCTTCGCTGAATTCGATATCGGCGGCGTCGGATTCCATGAAGTGCGCTGCGAACTTCTTGCCGCGTTCGATGACCTCGTCCGCCGCTGCGCGCAGCGCGCTCCCGCCAACCATCATCGAGCGCGAGGCATAAGTGCCGCGGCCGATGGCGACTTCATCTGTGTCCGCCTGGGCCAGACGCACGTCTTCGATGGGAATGCTCAACCACTCCGCGAGCATCTGAGAGAAAGACGTCTCGTGCCCCTGGCCGTGCGACAGCACCCCCGAAACAACCGTAACGGTGCCGCTCGGGTCGAAGCGGATTTCCATGCGCTCGTTGAAGATGCCGGTGTTGTCCACATAGTAGACGACACCCAGCCCGCGTTTCAGGCCCTTCGCCTCGGTTTCGGCTTTGCGCGCCTCGTAGCCGTCCCAGTCCGCGATCCCGCGTGCCTTGTCGAGCGCGGTCGCATAGTCGCCGGTGTCGTATGTCCAGCCGGTGAGGGTCGAGTGGGGCATTTCATCCGGCGTGATGAAATTGATCCGGCGCAGCTCCGCCCGGTCGATGCCGGTCTCGCGCGCGGCCGCATCGATAATCCGCTCCATGATGTAGACCGCCTCGGGCCTGCCGGCGCCGCGATAGGGCACGGTGGGCGAGGTGTTGGAGAAGACCGCCTTGTTGATCACGTCCACATTGGGAATGTTGTAGACCGTCGGCGCCAGCTTGACGGCGAACAGCACAGGGATCGCGCCGGCACCTTCGATATAGGCGCCGACATTGTGAAGCGCGTGCCAGCGCAGCGCCACGAACTTGCCGTTCTCGTCGAGCGCCAGCTCAGCCTCGACCGTCTGGTCGCGCCCGTGATCATCACCCATCAGCGATTCACTTCGCGTCGCGATCCATTTCACCGGTCGTTCAACACGCTTGCAGGCCCAGGCGACAATCGCTTCCTCGGGATAGACATGACCCTTCATGCCGAACCCGCCGCCGACGTCCTTGGCGACCACACGGATCATGCTTTCGGGCACATTCAGGTTCTGGGCGGCCAGACCCTGGCGGATACCATGCACATTCTGGGTGCTCGTATAGAAGGTGAGGCGGCCGTTGCTCGTATCGTACTCACCCAGGCAGCCACGCGGTTCCATGGTCATCGCGTCGAGGCGATTGTTGTGGAGCTTGATGCGGGTGACATGGTGCGCGCCCTTGATGGCCGCGTCGGTCGCGTCGCCATTGCCGAGGCGAAGGGTGAAGCTGACGTTATTCTCTGCTTCGTCATGGACCAGTGCTGCCCCGTCCTTGACCGCGTCGGCGGCCATGACGACAGCCGGCAACTCGGCATAGTCGATGATGATGAGGTCGCTCGCGTCACGCGCCTGCGCTTCGGTCTCTGCGATCACCACGGCGACGCGCTCGCCCACGAACCGCACCCGATCGACCGCAAGCGGCATATGCATGGTCCGGTGTCCCGGTGGTCCACCCATGTCTTCGGGCATGACGCCGCCGGTCGGGCCCATGCCGTCGCCCGCATAGTCGGCGCCGGTCAGAACGGCGATGACGCCGGGAGCAGATTCGGCTTCGGATGTATCGATGGATTTGATGTCCGCATGGGCATGCGGTGAATAGACAAAAACGGCATAGGATTGCCGGGCCAACACCATGTCGGAGACATAGCGACCACGGCCGGTCAGGAATTTTGGATCTTCTTTGCGACGGACCGATTGGCCAATACCGAACTGCATATTCATGTTCCTCCCAGAAAACACCGACAGACTAATGGGTGTTGTTCAAAACGGCGAGTCCGCACCTTCGAGCCACGCCTGGCCTCTTTCGTACAAGGCCTCGACCTCGGGGCCGCGCACGCCCGGCAGGTCTCTTTTCACATCCATGCCGTTGCGCGATTGAAGATAGGCCAGGTGCCGGTAACCCTCGGGATAGGAATCGAGAACGTCATTCTCAAGTTCCAATCCGGCTGCCGGGTCGACCGGGTCCATCCGGTCTTTCTCGTAGATCGGTTGGCGCAGGACGAGACCCCATCGCCCGTCGCGGCGTTCGAAAAAATCGTAGAAACGACCGGTGCACACGACGTCGACCAGCACATCATGAACCTCCGCGCGTTGCGCGATGGTCATCTTGGTCATGGAGATGGCCCGGTCGCCCGAAAGGTCGATGGAATTCCCGCCTAGGAAATGGTGAACGTTGATGCCGTTCTCGAAACCGGCGCGGCTCATGGCAATGAACTCGTCCGCGGTGCCTTGTGTCCAGGTGGCGACCATCACCCCGTCGTCATGCCAGACCGAGCGGAAACGGTCCCACATGCCGGCGTCGCGCCACACCACCCAGTTTTCAACGAGGGCGCGGATGGCAAGCCGGTCTTCCAGGTCGGTGCTCATTGTGCAGTCCTTTTGTGAGTGCGTGCCCGGGAGGTATCATGGCCGGGCATCTGCCGCCTCCAGAATTTCGACGATCTCGGTATAGCCGCGTTGGCGGGCGAGGCTGAGCGGCCGGACGCCGCGCCCGTCGGCGATATTTACATCGGCACCGGCATCGACCAGCGCCCCGACTGTCGCAACATAACGCGGTCCACCATCGCCAAGAACAATGGCTTCGATCAGGGCGGTCCAGTCCAGGTTATTGATGTGGTCGAGCGGGGCGCCGAAGTGAATCAGGGTGCGCACAATCTCGTCATGGCCCAGATGGGCCGCGGCGATAAGCGCGGTGCCGTCATAGATGCTTGTGACCAGGGTGGTGTTGGCACCGCCGGCGATAGCGATGCGCAGCATTTGAGGGTCGTCGGCGACGGCGGCGATCGTGACCACGTCGTATCGGTCGGTATCGAATGCGTCGACATTCGCGCCGGCCGCGATCAACGCGCGTGCGGCGTCGTACTGGCCCTGATGCGCGGCAACCATCAGCGGCGTGCGCTTGCGGCCGTCTCGGGCGTTCAGTTTCGCGCCCGCGGCAACGAGGCGGTTGATGGCGTCCACGTCACCATCCGCGGCAGCCCGGAAAAGTCCGTCATAGGCGGCAAGTTCGTCCGCGCCCGGCGGAATTTGCGCGTTGGCCGGTATGGCGAACACCAGAAGGCCGAGGAGGGCGATGAGAAACGTCTTCATGGGGTGTTCTTCCTGCGCGCGAAAAACAAGGTCCCATTATAGGCGAGGAAGCCCCCCAGTCCGGCGAGCGCGATCATAATAGCGACAGGGAGCGCTGAATCATGGGGCAGCATGCCCGCTGCCTGCCCGAATGCGGCGCCGATGGTCATCTGAAGAAACATCGTGAGGCCGGGAAGCGGAACCCGCGACCTGCGGGTTGACGCTGACCGCGCCGGCCTGCGCGTTCGGCATCGCCAGTCCGTGGAACACGCCCATGACGATCCCGGGCAGGAAAATGGCCCAAGGTGTTTGGATGCCAGCGAGGAAGAGAGCGGGGACAAGCAATGCAGCAATCATCGATCCGGTGCTGCCGATGCGGACCATACGGTCGAGCCCGACCCGCAAGGTGATGCGCGAGCTGATAACCGTGCCCACCAGGAAGCTGCCGCTCATGGTCATGAAGAACAGGCCGAAGGCGGTCGGGGAGCGCTGGAACAGGTCGGCCATCAGGAAGGGCACACCGCCGGCGACCACCATGAACACGCCCATGCCACACCCGGCATAGCCGGCATAGGCGAGGAAGGCCGGGTCACGGAGCAATGATGGAAATGCACGAAATGTCTGCGCGAGGCTGCTCGTCTGCGCGTTTGCGACGCGGGTTTCGCGGATGTTTGGCACGGCGAAGGTAAGCGTCACCAGCCCCATGACGGCTGTCAGGATGAACACATATTGCCAGCCGGCGAACTGCACGATGAAACCGCCGATCACGGGAGAGATAATGGGCGATATCACCACAATCGACATGACCTGGCCGATCATGCGTGCCGAATCCTCGCGGCTGAACATGTCGCGGATCGTGGCGCGGGCAACCACCATGCCCGCCGCTCCGCCGACGGCCTGCACCACGCGCCCGAAAATCAGTGTCTCGATGTTCGGCGACCAGACGCAGATCCCGCTGCCCGTGATGAAGAGCAGAAGTCCGACGAGGAGAACGGGCTTGCGTCCGAACCTGTCAGCCGCGGGTCCGTAGCCGATGGTAGAGATCGCCATTGCAAGGACACCGAGCGTCAGGGTCAGCTGGGTGACGGCGCTGCTTGCCGTGAACACCTGCTGGATCGTCGGCAGGACCGGCAGGATGACGTGAATCGTGATCGGCCCGAGCCCTGAAACTAGGGCCAGTATGAGGACCAGTTTTATGTTGCGGGGGCTGGACATTCAGTGACGAAACCGGATTGGATGGCGGGAACGATGCGCCGTGGCATTGGGCTTTAAAGGTCCGCACCACGGAAGCATTGAGGCACGCGAGAAACCGCCGCACAAGAGCCGTTGGCGGGCAAAACAAATGGGGGAAGCCAGATGTCGAAACGAACCGAACGCCGTCGCGATAACCAGCAATGGATGCTCGACTGGATCATCAAGACCACGGGCAGGGTCCAGAACTTTGCCTATGACAACCGGGTCGTGCCGCCGGAGGTGAAGTCGTACGCGCAGATTCACCGGGTCGTCGACAAGCATGCCCGCCATGTCGTCGCGATCGCGGAAGAGGCCGAGAAGGCCGGTCACACCAAAACCGCTGCCGAGCTTTATTGGGTCGCCAGCGAGCATTACCGCGAGGCCCAGCACACGATCTTCGAGGACGATAATCCCGAGAAGATTTACCTGCATGACATGCTGCTCAAATGCTTCGGCAAGGTGATGGAACATTCGACCCACCCGATCGAGCGGGTCGAAATCCCGTTCGAGGGGAACTTCATCCAGGGCGTACTCCACATGGTGCCCGGCGCGGAGAAGGCACCGACCGTCGTGTTCTGTCCGGGCATGGACATGACGAAGGAAGCCTTCGTCGACCCGCTGCGCCATCCCTTCGTGGAGCGCGGTCTGAACTGCCTGCACCTCGACGGGCCGGGGCAGGGGACGAGCAACATCCGCAAGATCCGGGTCACGCTCGATAACTACGAGCGTGCCGGATCGGCGGCCATCGATTATCTGTGCGAGCGCCCCGAGGTCGATCCCGACCGGATCGCCGTGTCGGGTTTCTCCATGGGGTCTTACTGGGGCATGCGCATGGCGGCACTCGACAAGCGGGTGAAGGCCGTTGCCACGGCGGCCGCTTGCTACGGACCCAAGACCGCGATCTTCGAGCAGGCCTCGCCGCGCTTCAAGCAGGTGTTCATGTATATGGCGGGCATTCATGACGAGGACGAGTTCGATGAATTCGCCGCGAAGATGGTACTCGATGACGTGGCCGGCGACGTGACCTGCCCGGCGCTTCAGGTGACCGGCGAGTATGACCCGCTGGCGCCGCTGGAGACCGTGCTGCCGATCTACGAGAAGGTGCCGGCGCCCAAGGAGCTGTGGGTGATCGAGAACGACTTCCACAACCCGCGCAACCGCCCGAACTTCGGCGGGATCGACTTCTATGGCTATCTCGCGGACTGGATCAACGACGTGTTCGCCGGGAAGATCGCCGACGATCACCAGCGCGAAATCCTCGTACCCGAACATGGCGGCGTCGGCCCCTATGTGGAGCAGATGCAGGGTGGGTTCGAGTTGCCCGAACGTGTCGGTGCGCCGAGCGGCCTGTCCGATGCCCAGAAGGGCCCGGCGGGGATTATCGGGGGGTGACGGGGTGTAAGGTTGGGGCGACGCCTAGACTAGCTGGCCGGCTCAATCCGAAACGGTTTATCGGACCGAAACTGTTCAAGGAGCGCTCGAGCTCCGATGGACAAACCGAGCGAGCGCAGAACGCTGATATCGTCGCCTTCAACAACCGAGGATCGATATTGCAAGATAACGCGCTCCATTTCGCGCGCGGCCTCGTCGAAGCGGCCCGCCTCGGCGAAGGCTGCCGGAAGCAGGTAGGTGTAGGCGAACGACTTGTTTCCCTTTGACAGACGATCTGCCTGCAAAGCCATTTCGATTGCGCGCGTTCCCTCCCGTACGTGGTCATGGGGCGAGGCGGCGTATATCCAGCCGAGTTTCATGTAGTTGTCGGGGTTGTTTGGTGCCAGGTTGATCGCGCGCTCATAGTCTTGGGCTGCGTCCGCGTGATCACCGCGCAGAAAATATGCAGCTGCACGCCCACTGACTGCTTTGACATGGTTGCTGTCGATTTCGAGCACTTCGCTGTAAGTGGCGATAGCGGCGTTGAGGTCACCTTGTTTTAGGAGCGAATCAGCGAGAACCCTTACAGGAAGGGGATTGTTGGGGTCGAGGTCGCGAGACCGGGAAATGTCGGCAAGCATCTTTTCGTAGATTGCTTTTTCCCGGTTTGTCGTCAGCGGTCCGGACTTGCGCGCGGGCGGGAATATCAGGTTGCTTCGACCAACTGCACGGACTGCCAGTATTTCCGCAGAATCTGGTGCGATCTCGACGGCCCGATCGAGATCGCGAATCATTGCGGCGAAGTTGCGCTGTCTCTCATAGATCGCCGATCTCAGAACATAGCCGTTGGCCTCCTCCGGAGTGAGTTGAATAGTCTCCTGTAAGTCGTCGAGTGCCAGTTTAGTTAACCCTTTCCGATAGTAGGCCAAGCCCCGACCCATTTGGGCGAGAGCGAGAACTTTGCGTCGCACTTGCGAGTCTGTCTCGATTCGTGGGGCCGCTTCGATAACGGCGCTGCATACGTTTATCCGCTGTTCAGGTGTGGTTGCCGTTCGACACCCAGCCGCCGCCAGTTCATATGCCGCTCTGTCCGACCGGCTGATGTCGTTGGTACCATGCTGTTCGGGCCCCGTGGCCTCACAGGCCGAAAGCCCGAACAAGGCGATGAATAGGAACTTGAGACGCATTGGTTCTCCGCCGTAGCTGAGCGATCGTTGAATCACTGTAAATCCCGAACTACGACTTCTCCAGCTTCCTCGCATATTCAATCGCCGCCAGCATGTTCGTGTGGTCGGCCTTGCCGGTCCAGGCGATGTCGAACGCTGTACCGTGATCGACGGAGCAACGATCGAAGGGCAGCCCGACCGTCACGTTGATCGCCGTGTCGAAGGCGATGAGCTTGACCGTCGCGTGACCCTGGTCGTGATACTGGGCGACCACCAGGTCGAACTCACCTTGGTTTGCGCGTGCGAAGACCGTGTCGCCCGACAGGGGGCCGGTCGCGTCGATGCCTTCGGCCCGTGCGGCCTCGACAGCGGGCGCGACTTCGCGGTCGTCTTCCTCGCCAAACAGGCCGTCCTCGCCGCAATGGGGGTTGAGTCCCGCCACGGCGATGCGCGGGTTGGCGATGCCCAACCGCTTGAAGTGGCCGTCGCCGGCGCGGATCACATCGAGGACGTTGTCCTTCGTGCAGCGGCGAATGGCGTCGGCCATGGAGACATGGGCCGACACATGGATCGTCGACAGGGTGGGTGACGACAGCAGCATGAAGGGCTTGATGCCGCCCGCCAGATGGCTGAGCAGGCCGGTGTGCCCGTCATAGTGATGCCCGGCGGCATTCAGGGATGCCTTGTTGATCGGGGCGGTCACGATGCAGCCGGCGTCGCCCGCCTTGGCCATCTCGGCGGCGCGGAGGATATAGGTATATGCGGCTTCGCCCCCGGCGGCGGATATCTCGCCGGCGGGCGCGTCCGCGACGCCGTCAGTCGGAACGTCGATCAGGTCGATGCCGTCGTCGCCGAAGGAAAGGCCGGTCCCGCACAGGGCGTCGGCGCGTTCGAGGATTGCCCGTGCCCCGATCACGGCAATGTCGGCCCGGTCCGACGCCGGCAGTTCGGCCAGCGCCTTGCAGATCACTTCGGGGCCGACCCCGGCGGGGTCACCCATGGTGATGACGATGGCGCGCGCGGACATTCGTCTATATCTCGGGCAGGGGGATGAATTCATCATCGCCCGCAATCTTGCCAAAGGGGCCTGCCGCCCAATCCGCCTTGGCTTGCTCGATGCGTTCTTTCGAACTCGAGACGAAATTCCACCAGAGGTGCCGCTTGCCGTCGATGGGTGCGCCGCCGAGCAGCATCACGCGGGCTTCTTCCGTGGCATCCACCGACACGTCGGCGTTCGGCGCGAGCACCAGCATTTCACCGGCTTCGTGGATGTCGCCGTCGATCGCGACACGACCGTCGACCACATAAACGGCGCGCTCTTCATGTTCGTCGGTGACGGCCAGGCTGCTGCCGGCATCCATGTGGACATCGAGATAGAACATCGGCGATGCGGTCACGACCGGCGAGGTCTCGCCATAGGCGGTTCCGGCGATCAGGCGCATCTCGACCCCGGCGCGCGAAATCTCCGGCAGGGTCGCGGCCGGATGGTGAAAGAAGGCCGGTTCGCTCTCTTCCTGATCTTTCGGCAAGGCAATCCAGGTCTGAATGCCGAACATGGTCGTGTGTTGCGCACGGATTTCATCGCGGGTCCGCTCGGAATGCACGATCCCGCGTCCGGCGGTCATCCAGTTCACGTCGCCGGGGCGGATCGGCTGCGCATAGCCGAGATCGTCACGATGCATGATCTCGCCGTCGAACAGATAGGTAACTGTCGCCAGACCGATATGCGGGTGTGGGCGCACGTCGATACCTTCGCCGGGTGGAAATTCCGCCGGGCCCATCTGGTCGAAGAAGATGAACGGGCCGACCGTGCGCCGTTTGGCATGGGGCAGCACGCGCGCGACGGTAAACCCGCCGAGATCACGCGCGCGTGGCTTGATGACATGCTCGATCACGTTCGATGCGGGGTCGGTCATACCGGGGCCTTCAGTTGCTGTATCTGACAAGAGGTATGTCGAAACAGCCGTCGATCAACGCCCTTTTTTTGGGCTGCGCTTCTTGCTCTGGATCGCGCGCCAGGCCGAGAGGAGTGCGAAGTCTCGCCCGGCCCATACGCCCTTGGCGGCCTGCTTGTAGGACTTGCGGGTGGCGTCGATGACCGGCACTTCGAACCCGTTGGCCCGGGCCAGGGCAACCATCTGGGTCGCATCCTTGGCGCCGCCGCTCATCTGGAAGCCGGTCGACTTGGGAAACTTTCCGCCGATCGCGTCCATGATCCAGGGCAGACGTGCCGGGGCGACCTTCGCCGCGCCGCTGGAATCGGCCAGGATGTCCGCGGCAAGCGTGCGCTTGATGCCGGCGGTCTCGGTCAGGGAGATCGCCTCGCCCAGCGCCTCCCAATAGGCTAGCAGCGGCAGGTTGATGGCGAGCTTCATCGTGTTGCCCGCGCCCACGGGACCGACGCGGTCCAGGCGCCGGCACAATTGGTTGAGGATCGGCGCAGCGCGCTTGTAAGCCGCGGGCGTGCCGCCGGCCATGCCGAGAAGGTTTCCGGTGCGTGCGGGCACGACGGAACCGCCGACCGGGCATTCCAGAAACACCCCGCCGGCCGACTTCACCTGTTCTGCCAGCCGCCGTGTCGTCTCGGGAAGGAGTGTGCTCATCTCGATGATCAGCTTGCCCTTCAGTTTCGCCGAGAGGATTCCATCCCGGCCCTCGTAGACAGCCTTCACGGCCTTGTCGTCGATGGTGATGTTGATCACGACGTCATTGTCGGCGAACAGCGCCGCCGGGGTCTCTACACGGGCAGCACCCGCGTCCACCAGCGGCTTGGTTCGGCGCGTGGTCCGGTTCCAGACCTTGAGCTTGTGTTTCTTGTCCATGAGCCGGGCGCCCATGGCAGCCCCCATATTGCCGGTGCCGCAAAGACCGATTTTCATTTGAAATTCTCCGTGCAGGAGACGCGAAGTCCCCGGTGGTGATGAGACGGCGACGTTACGCGCTCGGGGAATGGGAGGGAAGTGTTTGGCGCAGATTGCCGCGGCCAAAACGTGATAATATCCACGTTCGTTGGATGGCCAAAATCGGCCGCATCACCCGCCTGCAGGAATTTCGAAATGAGCAAAGTTCGCGCGTCGTTTGTATTCACTCCCTGGGAAGGGCGCCGAATTATCGGCAAGGCCGTCGCTGCCATGCCGGTGGTGCAAAACGCCCACAAGAATGGCGAGATGATTATCGCTCATGGCTCGACGAATGTTTTCGTCGCGGAAGAGGTGATGGGCGAGGTGCCGAACAAGCAATTCTATCTCTCGGGCCAGGTGATCAACAATGTGCTGTGCCAGACCCAGCCTGAAGAAAAACCGCCGATCATCCATCTGGTGAAGGGGGAACTCACACCGCCGGCGCCGCGCATGGACGAGATGCTCAGGAATTTCGACGACACGAGCGTCTTCATCAAGGGCGGCAACGCCGTCGATACCGAATTCAACGCGGGTGTGTTTTGCGCCCATCCGGGCTGCGGCACGATCGGGTTCGCGATGGGAATCATGGCCGCGCGTGGCGGGCACCTGATCATCCCGATCGGCCTTGAGAAGTTGATCCCGTCGGTGACGGAAGCCGCCCGGCATATGGGGCAGGACACGTTCTACTACCATGCCGGCCAGCGTACAGGGATGATGCCGGTGACCAACGGGACTGTGATCACCGAAGTCCAGGCCCTGCAGATCCTGTTCGGCATCGAAGACATCACCCATGTGGGCGGCGGCGGGGCGATGGGCTCCGAGGGCTCGATCGTGCTGGTCGCCGAGGCGGAAAAAGACAAGATCGACGCGGCGGTCGAACTCTATGAATCGATCAAGGGTGAGCCGCCCCTGCGCACGATCAAGGCCTATTGCGAGGGCTGCATCCCGACCACGCCGGCGATGGATGCGTCACCCGATGAGCAGTATGAGGCGCACCCGAAGAAGCATTGCCTGTATGAGGGCTTGAAGGAGAGCGATTTGCCGGACTTCTTCACGCCTCGGACAGAGCCGATAACCCAGAACCGCTAACCGCGGTCAGGCGTCGCGCACGAACGGGTTGGTCTCCCGTTCGTGGCCGAGGGTCGATGCGCCGCCGTGGCCGGGCACAAAGGTCACGTCGTCGCCGAGCGGCCAGAGCTGCTCGCGGATGGACGCGATCAGCGTGTCGTGGTCGCCGCCGGGGAAGTCCGTCCGGCCGATGGAACCCTGAAACAGCACGTCGCCGACGAAGGCAATGCGCGAGACCGGTTCGAAGAAGATGATGTGACCCGGCGTATGCCCAGGGCAGAAACGCACCTCAAAGGTCAGATTGCCGACGGTCACGCTGTCGCCCTGATCGAGCCAGCGTGACGGCGTGAAAGGCCGGCCGGCCTCGACGCCGAACCGCGCGCCCTGTTCGGCGAGCTGTTCAATCCAGAACTTGTCCTCGATATGGGGCCCCTCAATGGGAACGCCGAGCTGTTCGGACAGGTCGGCGGCTGCACCCGCGTGATCGATATGGCCGTGGGTCAGAAGTATTTTCTCGACCTCGACTCCCTGTTCCTCGATCGCGGCGTTGATGCGCTCGACCTCGCCGCCAGGATCGACCACCGCCGCCTTGTTGGTTTCGGTACACCACAGGACGGAACAGTTCTGCTGGAACGCGGTGACGGGAATGATGACGGCTTTCACGGGAAGGTTTTTCCGATTGCGAGTGGAAGCCGATCTCTACACGAGTTCGAAAGATCGAGAAAGCGTCGACGGCGGTCACATATTGCGCGCCCGGCGACGCGACCGAGCCAACCTTTTCGGACCGATTGATCCAGGTCAACGCGACGCGTGTTCGCACCTGCAACAAGCAGGGTGAATGCAGCTTTTGTGAGCTGGTTTGACGTTGAACGTATCTGGGGACGACACAATGAACGGACTAGCACTCTTTGGGCTCGGGCTGGCAGCGATGCTGGGGTTGGGCGTTGCAGGGGGCGCGGCAGACGAGGGTATGCGGATACACGCGATGCTCTTCGCCGGCGCAGCCATTCTCGCGGTGTTCTTTCTGATCAACAGGATCTACGACCCGAAGGTCAGTCCCGACGGCGGGCCGGATACGATCAACTATAATGACGGTGTCGTCCGTGCCGGCGCAGTGGCCTCCACATTCTGGGGGCTCGTTGGATTTCTCGTTGGCCTGGTGTTGGCGCTGCAGCTCGCCTTTCCCGTTCTCAACTTCGATATTGCCTGGCTGAACTTCGGTCGCCTGCGTCCCCTCCATACATCGGCTGTGATTTTCGCCTTTGGCGGCAATGTCCTGATCATGTCGTCTTTCTACGTGGTGCAGCGTACCAGCCGCGCCCGCTTGGCGGGCGACCTGGCACCCTGGTTCGTGTTCTGGGGCTACCAGTTGTTCATCGTCCTGGCCGCCACCGGTCCGCCCGCGATCATCATCAACAGGGAGCCTGCAAGCCATGGAATAAGGCCGTGAATGCC
>CBDHEC010000054.1:0-16806 GCA_965261975.1 Alphaproteobacteria bacterium | reverse complement strand
CTCGATGAAGGCGGCGGCATAGGCGATCTCGCCCCGGCTCTCGGCGATGGGCTTGCCCTGTTCAGTGGTCATCAGGACGGCCAGGTCTTCCTGGTGTTCCATCATCAGATCGAACCATGTCCGCAGGATCGCGGCGCGCTCCTTGCCGGTGCGGGTCTTCCATTCCTTCTGGGCGGTCTCGGCCGCCTCGATGGCGCGGCGGGTCTCGGCGGTGCCCATCTTCGGGATGGTGCCGATCACCTCGCCATTGGCCGGGTTGGTCACGTCGATGGTCTCGCCGCTGTCGGCATCGGCCCACTGGCCGTCGACATAGCATTGCTGGCGGAAGAGCTTGCTGTCTGTGAGTTTCATTGTTCTCGTCCCTGGAATATCTGGCCTGAATATCAGGCGCGTTGCCCGCGAGTGTAGGCTCCAAGGCTTCCGCGGGACAACCGGCGGCAATTTCACTTCTGTGGTGGCAATATCGCCACGCAGACAGGCACCAAGATCAGGCGCTAGTCCGGGAAGAAGCGCGAGGCCGGGCGGTCGAGGCCGAGATTTTCGCGAAGCGTGCTGCCCTCATATTCCGTGCGGAACAGGCCGCGCTTCTTGAGCAGCGGCACCACCTCGTCGATAAAGGGGGTCATCAGTTCCGGGATCACCGGCGGCATGTAGTTGAAGCCGTCCGCCGCAGGGCCGCCCGGGGCGTCCGGGTCGCACCAGTCGGCGATCAGGTCCGCGATCTGCTCGGGCGTGCCCGCCGTGGTGTAGTGGCCGCGCCCGCCGGCGAAGCGCGCGAGCAATTCCCGAAGCGTCAGGCCTTCCTTCTCGACGATGCGCACGATCAGCGCCGCCCGGCTCTTCATGGTCTCCAGGCCTTCGGGATCGGGGAAGTCCGAGACCTTCAGGGGCTGGTCGAGGTCCAGATGGTCGAAGTCGTGGTTCGAGAAGCGCTGGGAGAGCGTGCGGCGGCCCACCTCCGGGTCCATCCGGGCATTGAGGTCCATCAGGTTCTGCTTCGCCTCGGCCTCGGTGCCGCCGATGACCGGGTTGAGGCCCGGCAGGACCACCACCTGGTCGGCGTTCCGCCCGAACCCCGCGGCGCGCTTCTTGATGTCCCGATAGAATTCCTGGGCGGTTTCCTTCTCGAGATGGGCGGTGAAGATCGCCTCGGCGTGGAGGGCGGCGAAGTCGCGCCCCCGGTCCGACGCGCCGGCCTGCACCAAAACAGGACGCCCCTGCGGCGAGCGGGGCACGTTCAGCGGGCCTTTGACCTGGTAATACTCGCCCTTGAAGTCGATCGGCGTGATCCGGCTGGTATCGCCGCACAGCCCGTTGCCCGAGCGATTGTCCACCAGGGCGTCGTCGGCCCAGCTGTCCCACAGATCCTTCACCGCGGCGACATATTCCTCGCCCATCTCGTAGCGGTCGCCGTGGGCGGTGTGCTCGCGCCCGTAGTTGGCCGCGACCGCCTCGACCCAGGTGGTGACGATGTTCCACGCCGCCCGGCCGCCGGAGATGTGATCGATCGACGCGAACTGGCGGGCCAGATTGTAGGGCTCGGAATAGGTACACGACCCCGTCGCCACCAGCCCCACATGCTCGGTCTCCATGGCAATCGCCGCGAGCATGATGACCGGGTCGGGCCAGAAGCGGCCGGACTCCATGGCGTCGTTGGTCATCATCAGGACGTCGGCGAAGAAGATGGAATCGAGCTTCGCCGCCTCGGCCTGCTTGGCGAGATCGACATAGTAGGAGATGTCCATCAGGGAGCGCGGGTCGGCGCCGGGATGGTCCCACGCCGTCTCGTGATGGCCGCGGGACTGGATGAACAGGTTGATGTGGATGGGCTTGGGCATGGCAAAACCGGCGGGTTGTGACGCGAAGGACTGAAGGCCGGATTTTGCAGTATTGGAGTGTGAAATGGGAGTCCCCGGGGGCGGGACGCCGCTATTCGGCACGCGCGGGGCTGGAGCTTCCGCCTCGCCCTTCGAGACGGCGCTTCGCGCCTCCTCAGGGTGAGGCGTTTGGGTAGTTTCCGCGCCGAGGCGCTGTCCCCTTCGCTCGTTCCTCATGCTGAGGAGCCGCCGAAGGCGGCGTCTCGAAGCATGATCGGGCCTGCGCCAGTGCCTTCAATCACGCGCCCGGATCAAGTCCGGGCATGACGATACGGCTACAACTCAAACGTCCGAGATCTTCCGCCACCACAGGGTGCGCCGCTCGGCGGGCCGGTCGCCATAGGGCTGGAGCGGCGGGCGCAGAACCATGAGATCGCCCTCGAACGACACGTCGCGGACCTGCTCCGTGCCCATCCGCGCCGGGTCGGAGGATTGGTCGACCGTGGTGACCAGGGTCTTTCCGTCGAATGTGTAGAGACCGGTGTAGCAGGAATATTCGCGCACCTCGCCGGCGGGCACGACGGGCCGGGCGTCGGTGATGGTGGACGACAGCCGGTCGGCCGTGAGCACCACCCGGCCGATATAGTTCCCGTCGCCATAGGGCTGCGGCGAGACGGGCGCACCGTCGGCGTCGACGGCTTCGACGCGGACGAGGGTCCATGTGCCGATGTGTTTGGTCATTTGTTTCGTACTCCTGTTACAAGAACGTGCTGACGACGGATTGACGGGCGGAAGGATGCAAAAAAGGCCCGCCCAAATGCCAAGACATCAGCGTTTACGGCAGATGGCGCGATAGATATGGTTGGCGAAACTTCAAGGAGATAGGCTCTCATCATGCCTGCGTGGGGAAAGACACACGACGTGGAGATCGCCAAGGCAATCAGTCAGGGTCGCAGGGCATCAACGCCTATCTATACGACAGACCTGGGTTCAGCTTTCTGTGGCGATTCCCTGAAGGTATTGAAAAGCAAACCTTTTGATGAACATAAGGGCAAGGTCCAGCTCGCTTTCACGTCACCACCGTTTCCCCTCAATACCAAAAAGAGCTACGGCAATCTGCAGGCTCTAGAAGCGAAATTCGACGATGCGACTGGACACTGGAGCCTAGACCGGCCGCCCGTGGAAGATGGCCAAAACACTGCCGAAGATAGCGATGATACATCACGCGAATCTCGGGAGGCCTCCATCCAGACTTTGCGCAACTACGCGTTGTTTGCGCCCAATAGTAAATCCAGATTGGCTCCAATAGAAAAATTTTGCTCCTACCCTGCAGGTCGCCAACGGTGGGAGATGAATGCGCTCTCAAGCACTCATACTCGATAACGTGTTCGAGTAGACTTAACGAGCACCCCCTTACCCCACAATCACCCCAGGATTAAGCACCCCCTTCGGGTCCAGCCGCTTCTTCGCATCCCCGATCACATCCCCGAACAGCGCCGGGCGCTGCTGTTCGTACCATTTCTGATGGTCGCGCCCCACGGCGTGGTGGTGGGTGATGGTGCCGCCATGCTTGATCAGCGCGTCGGACGCGCGGGTCTTGATCTCCTGCCACTGCTGGAGCATCGCGCCGGGGTCGCCCGGCGCGTGGAAGGCGAAATAGGGTGCGGGGCCGTCGGGATAGGCGTGTGAGAAGCGGCAGGACACCGCCCCGTCATGGCCCGTCACGTCCCTTATGGCGTGTTGGGTCGCTTCCTTGATGGCGCCGTAGAACGCCTCGAACCGGTCCCAGGTGATCGCCGTCTCGAAGGTGTCGGAGATGATGCCCCGCGGGGTCAGTTGCTCGCGGTTATACGGCATGCGGATGAAGGCCGTGCGCCACGCGCCGACCGCGCCCTGGAGATGCGCCTCGGGGTTGTCGCGCCAGGGCACGTCCACCGTGCCGCCGTGATCGAGGCAGCACTCCTCCGCGCGCGCCATCCACGCGTCGACCGGGTGATCCGCGCTCTCGAAGGAGACCACCATCAGGGTGAAACTGCCGTCGCCGGCGCCGTTCACCTGCAGCTCCGTGCCGTCGACGATGCGCACGTTCGCCGGGAACAGCCCGGCCTGGGAGACGGCGCGCACGGCGCGGGCGGCGGCGAAGAAGTCGGTAAACCGAAACCCCGCAGTGGCCTTGAAGGTCGGCCGGCCCTGCAGGCGGGCCCAGCCCTCGGTGATGATGCCCAGCGCGCCCTCGCTGCCGAGTGCCACGAAACGGTCGGGGCTGGGGCCCGCGCCCGAACCCGGCAGGCGGCGGCTGACGATGTCGCCGGCGGGGGTGACGGTGGTCGTCGCCTCCACCAGGTCGTCGATATGGGTATACAAGGTCGCGAAATGGCCGCCGGAGCGCGTCGCGATCCAGCCGCCGAAGGTCGAATGCTCGAAGGATTGGGGGAAATGCCGGAGAGTCAAACCATGCGGCTTGAGCTGGGCCTCGAGCTGGGGCCCCAGCGCGCCGCCCTGGATGCGCGCAGCCCGGGACACCTCGTCCACCTCCAAAACCTTGTTCATGCGGCCCATGTCGACGGAAATAGTACCGTTGTATTTCGACCCCACGTCGGACGTAACGCCGCCGACGACGGACGAGCCCGCGCCCCAGGGGATGACGGCCGCGTTGGTTTTCCCGGCCCATTCGTAGATCTCTGCGATCTGGGTTTCGTTCTCGGGAAAGGCGACAATGTCGGGTGCGTGATCGAAATCCCCGTCATAGGTACGCAGGGAGTCGGGCTGGGACTGGCCGAAGGCGTGATAGACCCGTTCGAACCTGTCGTTTGTGCAGACGTCCGCGAGGTTCGACGGCACCTCGAGGCGTGATTTCGGCAACTCGATCGCGTCGAGGGCCGGAAAGGCCCCGTCGCGGGAGGGGTTGATGGCGAAACCGTCGGCGAAGGTCGCCAGCAGCGCCTTCGTCTGGTCCGCGTCAAGGCCGGCGTCCTCATAGCCCCAGCCCCAGTATTTCAGTTTGCGTCCGGTGTCGCCCTTCGTTGCCATCATACTCTCCTCGTCCCGCGCTCTGTATCACTGATATATCTATAGAATACTCATGAACTGCCGGAAACCCGGCCCTATTCGCCGTGCTCGGCGTCGAGTGCGGCGCGGGTGAAGCCGGTCAGGTAGGCGATCAGACGGCCACAGGCTTCCTCCGCCGCGTCCGCATCGCCGCCGCCGATCGCCCAGGCCACATCGGCGTGGAGCGCGGCCATGCGCGCCAGGTCGCCGACCTTCTGGTGATGCTGGTACCAGAAGCGGCGCGCCAGCGGGTTCCACTGTTCCATGGTCGCCTGGGCGAACGGGTTTCGGCAGGTCTTCCCGACCAGCTCGTTGAACGCCTTGTCCAACGCCAGGAAAGCTTCCTCGTCATGGTCCGCCGCCGCGGCCTCCATGGCGCTGGCGATCTCGCCGAAGGCATAGCGTTCCTCATCGGTGCGCCGGCGCGCGGCGAGGCCGGCCATCAGGGGCTCGACTTCCCGGCGCAGCTCCAGCAGGTAGAGCTGGGTCTCGACGTTGATATCGGTCACGAACATGCCCCGGCGGGGCAGGATGTTGATCAGCCGCTGCTGGGACAGGCGCATCAGGGCCTCGCGCACCGGCGTGCGGCCGAAACCGGTCTGGTTGCAGAGCTCCCCTTCCGAAACGGCGCCCCCGGGGGGCAGCTGCAGGGTGACGATCAATTCCTCGATGCGGCCATAGGCCTGGTCGGTCAAGCTGATATTCGGATTCTTGCCCACGGCATGACGCTCCGGTGATTGCTATCTTCACGGATCTTACTGATATATCAATAATATGTAAAGCGAATATCTATTGCCTGAAACGCCGCTTTTCCGGGCTTACGGCCGATTCCGGAACAATTCGTAATGGTGGCTCCGGCTCGCCGTCACGAAGGCCCCCGTGACAACACCGACCGCCGGATAGGCGGCATCCGGTGGGCACGCGGTAAACCGGATGCCGGCCGACAACCGCCAGCTGCGCGTATCGGGTTCATGCGCGGAGTAGCCCAGTATCTCGAAACCGTGCTCGACGCCCTCGGCGTCGTGAATGGTTCCCGTGAGGGTGAAATCACACACATCGGGCGCCTCGTTCTCGAACAGGCTCCATTTCACGTCCCCGGACAGCACGTCTCCGGTGATCTCGCCGGTCCCGCTGCCGATATAGTCGCCGAACTTCGCCTCCGGCACCCAGATGGTCTCCCCTTGATACTGGAGCGTCATATCGGCGAATTTTTCGAGCATGGTTTCGTCTCCCCCGACTGATAGTATCGCGCGGCGGTGGCGATCGTCACCGGGAGGGACACACATCATGGCGAAGGCGCTGATTGCGGGCGCGCTGGGCGTGACCGGCCGGGCCCTGCTCACCCATCTCGAAGACCAGCGCGACTGGGAGATCGTCGCGATCTCGCGCCGCGCGCCCGATTTCGAGACCCGGGCGGCGTTCATCTCGGCCGATCTGAATGACCCGGCGGACTGCCGGGCCAAGCTCGCGGACCACGCCGACATCACCCATGTCTTCTATACCGCCTACAGCCAGCAGGAGACGGTGGCGGCCGAGATCCCGGTGAATGTCGCGATGCTCGCCAACCTGATGGACGCCGTGGAAGCGTCAGCGCCGGGCCTGGCGCATGTCCAGCTGATGCACGGGGCCAAGTGGTACGGGACCTTCCTGGGCGCCTACAAGACCCCGGCGCGCGAGGACGACCCGCGCCCGGCGGTCGAGCATTTCTATCACGCCCAGCAGGACTGGCTGGTCGAACGGCGCAAGGGCGCCGGCTGGTCATGGTCCGCCCTGCGGCCCCACGGCGTGTGGGGGTTCTCGACCGGCAGCGCCATGAACCTGCTGACGGGGATCGCATGTTACGCCGCCCTGTCGAAGGCCGAGGGTCAGCCGCTCCGCTGGCCGGGAAACCGGGGCTTCTTTGACCGCCTGTATCAGCTGATCGACGCGGATTTGCTGGCCGAGGCCATGCTCTGGGCCGCGACGACGCCGGCGGCCGCGAACAACGCCTTCAACATCACCAATGGCGACCTGTTCCGCTGGCACGAGGCCTGGCCGCGCATCGCGGACTTCTTCGAGATGGACGTCGGCGGCCCCGCCCCCATCGCGATCGCCGACACCATGGGCCCCAAGGGCCCGGTCTGGACCGAACTCGCGGCGCGGCACGATCTTCAGCCCTTCGCACTGGACCAGCTGGTCAACTGGGCCTATCTCGATATGGCGCTGGGCAACGACATGGACCAGGTCTCCAGCCTCACGAAGATCGTCGGGGCGGGCTGGACCGGCTTCCGCGACACCCCGGCGACCATCACCCGCCAACTGCAGAAACTGCGCGACAACCGGATCATTCCCTAGAGGTTTTCCATGCCCCTCCACCTCTCCAGCAACTTCGACAGCGGCAATATCGTCTGCCTGGACGCCTCGGATCCCGGGGACATCCGGCTGGAGATCGCCAAGGACAATAATTCCGACTTCTACATGTGGTTTCACTTCCGCCTGACCGGCGCGAAGGACACGCCCGTCTCCATGAAGATCATGAACGCCGCCGGCGCCGCCTACCCCAAGGGCTGGGAGGGATACCAGGCCGTCGCCTCGAGCGACCGGGAGACATGGTTAAGGGTGCCGTCGAGCTACGAGAAGGGCGTGCTGACCATCGAACACACACCGGCGACGGACAGCGTCTGGTACGCCTATTTCGCGCCCTATTCCATGGAACGCCATGCGGATTTGATCGCCAATGCGCAGCGCGATGACCGGGTCTCGCTGAGCGTCCTGGGCGAGACCCTCGACGGCCAGGCCATGGACCTGCTGACGATCGGCGAGCTGGGCGACGACAAGCAGAATTTCTGGGCCATCGCCCGCCAGCACCCGGGTGAGAGCATGGCCGAATGGTGGATGGAGGGTTTCCTCGCGCGGCTTCTCGATGCCTCAGATCGCACGGCGCAGGCGTTGCTCGACCGCGCGGTCTTCCACATCGTCCCCAACATGAACCCGGATGGATCACGCCGCGGCCATCTGCGCACCAACGCGGCGGGGGCCAATCTCAACCGGGAATGGTCGGAACCGGCCATGGATCGCAGCCCGGAAGTGTTCCTGGTCCGCCAGCGGATGCAGGAAACGGGTGTGGATTTCTGCCTCGACGTTCATGGCGACGAGGCCCTGCCCTACAACTTCCTCGCCGGAATGATGGGGATCCCCTCGCTCAGCGATCGCCAGAAGGCCCTGCAGGAGATCTTCTCCGGGGCGTTACTGACCGCCAGCCCCGACTTCCAGACCAAATACGGCTATCCCGACGCCAAGCCGGGCAAGGGCAACATGACGCTCTGTTCCAACTGGGTGGCCGAGGAATTCGGCTGCCTGGCGCTGACCCTGGAGATGCCCTTCAAGGACAATGCCGACCGGCCCGACGCGACCTTCGGCTGGTCGCCGGACCGCACCAAGGCCTTCGGCGCGGCCCACCTGGACGCGATGCTGGCGGTTCTGAACGCGTAATCGCTAAAGCGTCGCGTCGTCGACCGTCCACAGGGCAAAACCCGGGCTCTCGTCCCAGATGCGCGGCTCCCAGCTATCATCCATGCGGTCCATATCGGCGAAATACTCGGTCCGCCCGCCGGCCGGGTTGTTGAAGTACCAGAAGAAGTTCGAGCCCAGGATATGCCGGCCCGGGGTCGTGTCCGGGTCCCAGCCCTTATCCTTCATGAACTTGCCGCCCATCATCACCATGTCGAAATTCTCGACCTCGAAGGAGGCGTGATCGAAGAAGTTGCGGTCGGCACGGCTGATCAGGAACAGGTTGTGATGATCATGTCCACCCTCGCAGCGCATGAAATCGCCGCCGGTCTTGGTGCTGTCCGACATGCGGAAGCGCAGGCGGTTCAGGTAAAAATCAACGGCTTTCTCCCGATCCGACATCTCGATTCCGTAGACCACATGGCCGATACGAATCGGGTTCGCCTGGGCCGCCGGCGAGATCACCGCGTTCATCCGCGGCGCATTATCGTTGACGTTATGGGGGATGATCTCCACGTCGGTCTGGGTCGGTGATGAGACCACCAGGCCCAGCCCATTGCCGCTCTCGTCGGCGAAACAGATCGTGCCGCCTTCGTCGACCACGTCACGATCACGTGCGAGGTCCTCGCCCAGTTCCTTGAGCCCATCGGCATCACGCACACCCCAGATCGCACGGCGCAGGGTCGATTTTGCGGGATCGGGTGAGCCCGGCAGGGACGGATCATCGGCCCGGCGCAGCTCGATGAACTGGTTCGTGCGGGTCTTGAAAACCCTGCATTCGGGGCCGCTCTCGACCTCGTCCACGCCCCAGTCGCGATAGTAATTGGCGCCCGTGTCCATATCCTCGACGCCGTAGATCAGTTTCTCGACACGCGTGATCGTCATGGCTGGTTCCTCCCGCCTCTAAACTTCGTCAACGACATCGGCCCACAGGGTGCCGATCTTTGAAATCTCGACCTCGATCCGGTCGCCCGCCTTCATCCATAGCGGCGGATTGCGCCGCGCGCCAACGCCGCTCGGCGTCCCCGTCGCGATCACGTCGCCCGGCTCCAGCGGCGTCAACCGCGAGATGTAGGAAATGATATAGGGCAGGTCGAAAAGCAACATGTCGGTCGTGGAATGCTGTACCACCTCGCCATTAAGCCGGGTGGTTAGCTCCATCGACGCCGGGTCGGGAATCTCGTCCGCGCTCACCATCCAGGGCCCGAGCGGGCCGGACTTGTAGAAATTCTTGCCCGCCGTCACCGAGTGCTTCTGATAGTCGCGCACGCTACCATCGATGAAGATGGTGTAGCCGGCGACATGATCGAGCGCGTCGGCTTCGCCGATATGGCGTCCCCCCTTGCCGATGATCGCCGTGAGCTCGCCCTCGAAATCGTAATTGTCCGAGACCTTCGGCCGCTCCATCTCGGCGCAATGGCCGACGAGCGTGTTGGTCGAGCGCATGAACAGCTGCAGCTCGCCCGGCAGGGTGTTGTTGGTCTCCGTGACATGGTCCTTGTAGTTGAGGCCGGCGCAGAAAATCTTGTCCGGGTCGGTGATCACCGGCAGGAAGGTCACGTCGGGCAGCACGGTGTCGGGGTCGCCCGACATCCCGGCTTCGCCGAGTGACATGAGACCTCCCGCCGCGATGGCCGCGCGCAGGGTCTTGTGCGGCCCGCGCGCACCCAGGTCGACGACCCCGTCCTGGCGGACAAGCCCCCATGTGGCGGCATCGCCCAGCTTGTAACTGATGAACTTCATGCGTTTCGTCCCCCGTCCCGACTATTCATCGACGATATCGACCGCCAGCGTCCCGATTTTCGGCACCTCGACCTCTAATTTGTCGCCACCCTTCATCCAGAGCAGCGGTTCGCGTCCCGCGCCGGACCCGGCGGGCGATCCCGTCGCGATCACATCGCCGGGCTGCAGCGGCGTGATCCGGGACACATAGGCGATGATATACGGAATATCGAAAATCAGCATATCCGCGCCGCAATCCTGAACCACCTCGCCGTTAAGCCGGGTCGTGACGTGGAGCCGGGACGGGTCGGGAATCTCGTCTGCCGTGGTCATCACCGGGCCCAACGGCCCGGTGCCCACGAAGTTTTTCCCCGCCGTCACCGAATGCTTCTGGATGTCGCGCACGGAGCCATCGACCATGATCGTGTAGCCGGCGATGCAATCCAGCGCCTCGGCCTCGGACACATGGCGCGTCTCGCGGCCGATCACGGCGCAGATCTCGCCCTCGAAATCCAGACACTCGGACACACGGGGCCGGATCATCGCACCGCCATGGGGTACCAGCGTCGAGTTGGCCTTGAGGAACAGCGAGAGATTGTCGGGCATCTCGAAGCCCATCTCCTCCACATGATCCTTGTAGTTCTTGCCCGCGCAAAACATGTGGGTCGGGTCGGGGATGGTCGGCAGATAGGCGATGTCGGCCAGGGCCGCGTCGGGGCTTTCTCCCTGGGTCGCCGCGCCGATCTCCATCAAACCCCCGGCAGCGATCGCCGCCTTGAGGCTAACATGTGGGCCCCGCACGCCGAGATCAATCACGCCGTCGCCTTCAACGAGCCCCCATGTCGCACCGTCGGCGCCGATATAACTCACGAACTGCATAGGAAATCCCCGGGACCTGTGTAGCACCGACTTTGTAACGGCTGTCAGCCGTCCGTCAAATCCGGCCAGAGATTGTCCGCGCCCCGCGCGGCCACCAAGCGGCCGAGCAGACCTGCCCAGGCGCCCTCCGCACCAAATTCGGACCGCCAGGCCCATAGCCGCCGTGTCAGGTGATGCAGACGGTACTCGTCGGTGAATCCGATTGCGCCATGCACCTGGTGAGCGATGTTGGCGGCCTTGCCCGCCGCCTCGCCCGTGCGAATCTTCGCCGTGGCGGCCGCCGCGATGATACTGCCCCCGGCATCGACCATCCGGCAGGCCTCACGCGCCGCCACGCCCGCTGCTGCCGCCTCGGCGGCCATCACCGCCAGCTGCTGCTGGATCGCCTGGAACCGCCCGATCGGCCGGCCAAACTGTACCCGTTCATTGGTGTAGGCGACGCACAGGTCGAGCACGGCCGAGACCGCGCCCGCCATCTGGCACGACCGCACGAGCGCACCGGCCGCCTGAATCTCGTTCACACCGCGATACTCCGTCATCACGCCTTCCACGATTACGCGGTCACGCGGGTCGCGGCCGATGTTCCGGTCGCGTGTGATGGCGGCGCCCCCCAAACTTAAACAATGCAGCACATTATCCGCGCCTGAAATCAGCAAGTGGCTCGCATCCCGACCCCAGGGCACCCGCAACATCTCGGGGTCGGCCAGGGTGACGATCCCATCGGGCACAGCGGGTACGCCGTCCTGGCGCATCAGCCAGCCCGCGGCGATCGCCTCGGCCAGCGGCACCGGGGCAGCATGCGCCCCGGCGGCAAACAGCACCACATGGGCATCTTCCCAACCCAGCCCACTGCCGCCTTGCGCTTCCGGCATCAGAATCCGGTCGAGGCCGTTTTCGGTGATCGCGTCCCACAGGGCGTGGGGAAACTCTCCATCCTCCGCCGCACGAAACACATCTTCATCGAGGTGCGCGGCAAACAGGCGGTCGCAGGTCTCGGCGATCAGGGTGCGTTCCTCGCTCATCGCAGCCCCAGCCCTCGGGCGATGACGCCCCGCATGATCTCGGTGGTGCCGCCACGCAAGGAAAACGACACGCAAGCCTGCTGCACGTAGGCGAGTGCCTGCTCGAAATCGTCGCCATGGTCGATCCGCGGCGACGCACCGATCACCTGATGGGCGATCTCGGGAATGGATTGCTCGAACATCACCCCGAGATCCTTCACGAAGGCCGCCTCCAGTGCCGGTTCCGCGCCCGCGTCGAGCTGGGCGGCCACCGACAGGGACATGCCCCGCAGCGTGCCGAGATGGGCGTGCAACCGACCAATCGCGGCGGCGGCCATATCGGAGGGGTTCTCCCCGGCCACATGCACCAACGCCTTGAGCAGCGCGAAGGCGCTCAGGAAACGATCCGGCCCGCTGCGTTCGAAGGCGAGTTCCGCCGTCACCTGGCGCCAGCCATTCCCCTCTTCGCCCACCAGCATGCCCGCGGGCACGAATACATCGTCGAAGGTGACCTCGTTGAACTCCTCATCGCCGATCATGTTGCGGATCGGCTGCACGGTCACGCCGGGTGCCGAAAGGTCGATGACGAACTGCGTCGTTCCGCCGTGGCGGCTCTCGCCGGCCTCGCCCGTGCGCAGCAGCGCAATCATGTAGTGGGAATGCTGGGCGTAGGTGGTCCAGACCTTGCGGCCATTGACGACCCAACCCTTCTCGCCATTTACCTCCGCTGGTTCCGCCTTCGAGCGGATCGAGGCGAGGTCCGAACCGGAATCCGGTTCGCTCATGCCGATGCAGAAATAGGTCTCGCCGGCGGCAATCCCCGGCAGCAGCATTTCGCGTTGTTCGTCGGTTCCGAACCGCAGGATCAGCGGCCCGCTCTGGCGTTCGGCGATCCAGTGGGCGGCCACGGGCGCGCCGGCGGCCAACAGCTCCTCGATGACGACGTAACGCTCCAGCGCGCTGCGGCCCGGACCATAGGGCGCGGGCCAGGTCATGCCCAGCCAGCCCCGCTCACCCAGTTTGCGCGAGAATTCCGCATCGAACCCGACCCAGGATCGGGCCCGCGCCGGCACCAGGATATCCGCGGCCTCGGCCTCCAGGAACGCGCGCACCTCGGCCCGCAGCGTCCCGGCAACGGGGGGCAGTTCGCAGGGTTCGAAGGCGAATGATCGCATGGGAGACGCTCCAAACGTCAGTTTAGCGAAACACCGCAGTTTTGCTTACCAAATCGCAAAGTCTTGTGCCGCGCACGATATTGATGACGGGTTGCTTGAGAGCGAAACGTTATATATTAACCCGTTTTGTTATACCGTTACCTTGAACCGCAGGTTCGCCGGGCTGTGCGGCGACCACATGGGAAGATCGATGGCAGTACTGCTGATGCCGAACGACGACGTATCGCCCGAAGCACCGGGCGAGCTCTATGTCGGCGCAATCACATCTCCCACCGCACCAACCATGTCCGACCATGGGCGCCTGTTCGAGGATCGCCGGCCATTCGCCGCCCTCAACGCGCTCTGCCTGATCGGGCAAATGTGGCCGAACGATCTTACCGCCGAAGGGGTGTTCTGGATCGATTCTCAGCCCGATATCTGCTTCCGGCTTCGCATCGTCGAAGGCGTCGCCGCCTATCGACCCGCGGGCTATTGGATGGCGAGCCGCACCGACGCCCACGCCACGCCCCGATCGCTTGCCGAAACAATCACGAACCGCGACTGGCACCCCGTCTTCGGCGATCGAATTCAACAAATCCGGTTCACCAACGCAGATGCCGACTGGGACCACATCGACGACATGCTTCGTCGGTGTCTCGTCGACAGCCCGCAGGCCATGCCGGAGACCATGCACAACTAGCCCCAAATCACGAAAGACACGGACGGCATCATAAGGCCGCCCGCACCCCACACGATTTTTCAGACATAAAACTGACGAGGAGAAACCAACAAAATGTCGTTCAACAAAGACTATAGCGGCTATGATCTCGATACGAGTTTCATCCAGGAAGCCCACCACAACAACCCGCGGCGCCTCTTCAGCGGCACCGGTACCGACTGGCAGTATCGTGTCGATCACGAGCGCATGCGCCAGGAGCGTCTCGCACGCGCGCGCGCGGAGATGGAAGCCGACGATCTGGGCGCAATGGTCGTGTTCGCTGGCGCGAACATCCGCTATCTCACCGGGTCCTACCAGGGTAACTGGAAATACAACATCAACATCCGCTACGCGGTGATCCCGCGCAACGGCGAGCCGTATCTCTTCGAGACCGCCGGTTCGGACATGCGCAACGCCATGCTCGACCTGCCGTGGATGAAGGACCGGATTCGCCCGGCCATGACCTGGCAGTGGGCCGAGGGCGCGGTCAGCGAGATGGCCGACAAGATGGTCGCCTCGGTGATGGAAGTGCTCAAGGAGCACGGCGTCGAGAAGGAAAAGATCGGCGTCGACAACCTCGACTTCCCGATCCTGCACGCCTTCGAGAAGGCGGGCCTGCGCATCGTCAACGGCTGGCCGGCCATGTCACGCGCGCGCGTCGTGAAGACGGTCGACGAGATCGAGCAGATCAAGATGTCCGCCGCCATCGGCGATGCAGCCATGTGGCACATCAAGCATGAGTGGCTGCGTCCGGGTGTGACCGAGCGTCAGATCGAGGCGGAAGTCCACAAGTTCATGCTCGATCGCGGCTGCGAGATCATCTACGACATCATCGTCGCATCGGGTGGTAACACCAGCCCGTATCGCCGTTGGGCGACCGACAAGATCGTCCAGCAGGGCGACCTCATGATCGTTGACATCAACGCGGTTGGACCGGGCGGCTACTATGTCGACTTCGTCCGCACGTTCAAGTGCGCCGCGCCGATGACCCAGCAGGAAATCGACCTGTATCGGGAGACCTACGACTCCCTGTATGCGGGCCTCGAGAACCTGAAGCCGGGCAACACGACGGCCGATGTGGTCTCGAAGTTCCCCGAGTATGACGATGACAAGTACGGGACCGTGACCCTCCAGCAGTTCGCGCACTCGATCGGCATCACCCTCTACGAGGGCATGTGGATGAGCCGCGCCTACTCGCTGAAGTATCCGGCGGAGATCAAGGAGAACATGTACTTCGCCATCGAAACCTTTGCCGGCCACCCGGGCCTCCCACAGACCTGTCGTCTGGAAGAGAATGTGCTCGTCGGCCCGGATGGCCCCATCATCTTCACGAAGATGGAGCACATGGAAGAAGCGGTCGGCAACTACCGTGTCGGCGACTTCCATCATCCGTCGGTCGCGGGTTATCCGACCCACAAATAGGTGTCGGAAGAACCCCGCCGTATGGAACGGAACCCACTAGTTGTGGTTTCGTCGAGGATCGACACTGCCGCGCGCAAGGCAAACGCGCGCGGCAGTATCACCTCCGACCACTCGAACATCGCCACGGCCGTGCGCCGCGCGGAGGCGGCCGATATCGGCTGCGCGATTGTCGACTGTCATGACGATGCCTCGGAAGCCGCCGCCCGCGAGGCCGGCGCCTACACCGTGCGGACGGATTTGAGCGAGATTCCGCCCACGCATAATTACAAGATGCCCTCCGGACTCGCGCGGGTGGCCCACACGGTCACGCGGTTCGATCGGCACTGCAATCACGACCTGATCATCCACATGCCGGAGCACTTCGCAGACATCGATGTGCGCTACTTGCGTGCGCTGATGTATCCGCTGGCGTCGAGCGACGTGGCGATGGCAACCCTCGTCGGGCCGCTCACCGACGATGCCGGAGATGACGCACCGAAGGTCAAGGTCGAATGGAACGAAAACCGCAAGGTCTACGTGATGCCGGAAGCCAAGGTCGGAACGATCGAGCAATTCTCGCGCGACACCGGTCGGCTCGGGTCGGACGGTGTGTATACCCACATTCCTGTCTACCTGTATCGGCGCTCCGCACTCGACCGCATCGTCCGCGAACCGCCGTCGGACCGTGAGCTCGACGAAAACATCGAGGCCATTCGCGTCCTCGATTTGGGCCTGCGCGTCGAGGCGCTCTATGTGCCCGAGGGTGGAAAAAGCCTCGTCGACGACCCGGGCGCCGCTTACGACTGACCACTCCCTCACCGCTCCCGGCCCTCATGCTTCGACAGGCTCAGCATGAGGGGTTAAAAATAGCCTCACCCTGAGCCTGTCGCAGGGTGAGGCTAACGAAGGAGCGCAAGATGAGCGATTTTCTGATCTACGAACAGGACGGCGCGGTCGTCACCCTGACGATGAACCAGCCTGATGCGCGCAACCCGCTATCGGGCGAGAGCCAGTATGAAGCCTTCCTGGACGCCACGGACCGGATCAGCCGCGACGACGGCGTGAAATGCGTGATCCTCACCGGCGCGGGCAGCGCCTTTTCCGCCGGCGGCAACGTGAAGGACATGCGCGACCGCAAGGGCCTGTCGGAAGGCGGGCCCTACCAGATCCGCAACAACTACAAGCGCGATATCCACAACATCCCGCTCACCCTCTACAACATCGAGGTGCCGACCATCGCCGCGGTGAATGGTGCTGCCGTGGGCGCGGGCTGCGACCTGGCCTGCATGTGCGACATCCGCATCGCTTCCGAGAAAGCCCGCTTTGCCGAGAGCTTCGCCAAGCTGGGCATCATCTCCGGCGACGGCGGCGCGTTCCTGCTGCCCAAGCTGGTGGGCATGTCCAAGGCCGCCGAGATGACCTTCACCGGCGACATGATCGGTGCCGAAGAAGCGCTCGAATGCGGGCTGGTCTCCCAGGTGGTGCCCCATGAGAGCCTGATGGACGAAGCGCATATTCTGGCGGGCAAGATCGCCGCCAACCCGGGTCATTCCCTGCGCATGTCCAAGAAGCTCCTG
>CBDHEC010000053.1:0-7665 GCA_965261975.1 Alphaproteobacteria bacterium | reverse complement strand
CGGGCGGTGAAACAGCTGCTGGAGCAATACGTCACCCGGCTGTGGTACGCGCGGCAAGCACCCCCGTGGTGGCTGTGTGCGCTGGTTCCGGTCTATCGGGCGATCGCGATGAAGCGATGGCACCGACCCGCCGAACGCCCCCCTTGCCCGGTCGTCGTCGTCGGCAACTTGACCGTCGGGGGCAGCGGCAAGACCCCGGTCGTAGCCGCACTGGCCCGGATGCTGGCCGAGTCCGGCTATGCGCCGGCGGTAATCAGCCGTGGCTTCGGCGCGCCTCAGCAGGACCATCCCAAGGCGGTGACCCCGGCCAGCGATCCGGCCAAGGTCGGTGACGAACCGGTCCTGCTGGCACGACGGGCAGGCTGCGCCGTCTGGGTCTGTCGCGATCGTCGCGCGGCGTTGGCGGCTGCACGCAGCGGCGGCGCCGACGTCGTCCTTGCCGACGATGGTCTGCAGCACCCGGCCTTGCCCAGAAGCTACGAGGTCTGCATCATCGACGGTTTGCGTGGGCTGGGCAACGGCTGCCTGCTGCCGGCGGGGCCGCTCAGGCAGGCGGTCGATCGACTGCGAACGGTCGATGCCGTCCTGGTCAAGCAAGCCGGCGAGGGCGGGGCGGATGTCGGCGTTGCCGCGACCGAATTCTGGGTCGAGCCCGGCCGGCCGTATCGGCTGGACGGTTCGTCGAACGCTTCCGCCACGCCGCCTGGTGACGGGTTCGATGCGGTGTGCGCGATCGGCAACCCCGCCAGCTTCTATGCGCTGCTCGAAGCGCTGGGCTACCCGTTCCGGCCGCATCCGTTTCCAGACCACCACGCCTTTCGAGCCGAGCAATTGTCGTCGCTGCCCGGGCCGCTGATCGTGACCGAGAAGGATGCCGTCAAGCTCGAGCGCCTGGAGGGCCTCCCCGAGACCTGGGTACTGCCGATCGAGGCAAGGTTGCCGGCGTCGGTGACCGATCCTGTTCTCGAGCATGTGCGAGAATTCAGCTCGTCATGTCCGAATTCCACGTCCTGATCCCCGCCCGGCTGGCGTCGACGCGACTGCCCCGCAAGCCCTTGGCAGACCTTGCCGGCCGACCCTTGATACTGCGCGTCTGCGATCGGGCGCGTCAGGCCGGGGCGGCCAGCGTGCATGTCGCCACCGACAGTGGGGAAATCGCCGATCGGGTCAAAGCGGACGGCGCCGCGGTCGTGATGACGCGATCCGATCACCGGTCGGGCACCGATCGTCTGGCCGAGGCCGCCGGGAAGCTCGGGTTCGGAGCCGACGAAATCGTGGTCAACCTGCAGGGCGACGAACCCGAAATGCCGTCGGTTTGCCTGCAACAGGTGGCCGCGCTGTTGGCATCGCGGGCCGAGGCGCGCATGGCGACACTGTGGCGCGCCCTCGACGATGAGGCGGAATGGCGCAATCCGAACGTGGTCAAGCTGGTCACCGACGCCGAGGACCGGGCGCTTTACTTCTCGCGCAGCCCGATCCCGCATGCGCGCGGGGGTGGCTGGCCGGCAGCGGCGGCACGTGCCCATCTGGGTCTGTACGCGTATCGCGCTGGCGCATTGACGGCCTGGCAATCGCTGGACGTCGCCGAGCTGGAAGAGCTCGAATCGCTGGAGCAGTTGCGGGCCTTGGCCGCGGGATGGACGATCGTCTGCGCGCGAGCGGACGCGACGGTGCCAGCGGGGATCGATACGCCTGACGATCTGGCAGCGGCCGCCAGCCGCTTTCGCTCGACTTGATGCTTTCTGAACCTGATAAGAATATCAATTGTCTGCTATAAGCATATGAAAAATATACTTTTCGTTTGCCTGGGGAACATCTGTCGCAGCCCGACCGCCAAAGCGGTCTTCGACTGGAAATTTCAGCAGGCGGGCCTGGCGGTGGAAACCGATTCGGCCGGCACGTCCGGATATCACGCCGGCAATCCGCCCGACCCCAGGTCACAGGAAGTCGCTCGCCGGTGGGGGCTGGACTTGAGCCGGGAACGGGCGAGAGTCGTAACGCCTGAGGATTTCACGCGCTTCGATGCCGTGTTCGTGATGGATCGGTCCAACCTGGACGCCCTGCAGGCCCAGCGCCCGATCGACAGCTCGAGCCGCCTCGACCTGGTCATGAGCCTGGCGCCGGACTACGGCGTCGAAGAAGTGCCCGACCCCTATTACGGCGGCGCGGACGGATTCGAGCGCGTGATCGACATGCTCGAGGCGGCTGCCGATCGTCTAGTCGAGGATCTGCGTTCGACCCCGAGATGAGCGAGTTCAACGGCCGCGAATTCTCTCGCAGCCTGGGCACCGGTCCGGGCGTCTACCTCATGCGCGACGCCGGCGGGAAGGTGCTCTACGTAGGCAAGGCGCGCAATCTGCGCCGTCGCGTGGCCAGCTATTTCAGCCGACGCGACCTCGGACCGCGACTGAACCTCATGGTGCGCAAGGTCGACAGCATGGAAGTCAGCCTGACGCGAACCGAGGCGGAAGCGCTGCTGTTGGAAAACGAGTGGATCAAGTCGCACAGGCCGCGGTTCAACATCAACCTGCGCGACGACAAGAGCTATCCTTGGATTCGCCTGGAGGCGTCGCACGACTATCCTCGCATCGGCTTCTATCGCGGCAGCCGCAAGCCGCCGCATCGTTACTTCGGGCCGTTTTCCAGCGCGGGTGCGGTGCGCGAAGCGCTCAACCAGATCTATCGCCTGTTCGGCCTGCGCCAGTGCCGCGACACGGTGTTCGAAAACCGCACGCGCCCCTGTCTTCAGTACCAGATCAACCGTTGCAGCGCCCCCTGCGTGGGTTACATCAACCAGGACGACTACGCCGCCGACGTGACTGCGGCGAAACAGTTTCTCGAAGGCAAGAGCGACGAGGTCATCGAACACCTCGGCGAGCGGATGGAACAGGCGTCGAAAGCGCTCGAATTCGAAAAGGCCGCCGCCTACCGTGATCGCATACAAGCGGTTCAGCGCGTTCGGGGTAGCCAGTTCGTCACCGGCGGCACGGGTGAGCTGGATGTCGTCGGTATGCACGTCGAGGCGGCCAAGGCCTGTATCCACGTGGTCGAATTCCGTCACGGGCGCAATGTCGGCGGTCGCAGCTATTTTCCGGGCAATGTGCATGCCGACATGAGCGCGGGCGATATCCTCGCCGCGTTCCTGGGGCAGTACTACGCCGACCGTCATCCGCCGGCTGAAATCCTGTTGTCGCGAGAGCCGGCCGATGCCGGACTCTGGGAAGAAGCGCTAACCTTTCGCCGCGGGTCGCGCGTGGAGCTGTCCTGGCGGCTGCGGAGCCAGCGTGCCGAGTGGGTGCGCATGGCGGCGGCCAATGCCGGAGACGCGCTTCGACGGCGGCTGGCCGAACGCGACCAGGTGGGGCAGGGGCTGGCCGCGCTTGCCGATATGCTGGAAATGCCCACACCGCCGGAGCGGTTGGAATGTTTCGATATATCCCATATCTCCGGCACCGAGACGGTCGGCTCGTGCGTAGTGTTCGGTCCCGGCGGCCCGGAAAAGAAACAGTACCGCCGGTTCAACGTCAGCGGCATCGAGCCCGGCGACGACTATGCCGCCATGGAGCAAGTGCTGGGGCGACGCTACAAGCGGGTGCTGGAAAAGTCCGAAACCCTACCCGATCTCGTGGTTATCGACGGCGGCAAGGGGCAGTTGTCGCGCGCCCGCAAGGTGCTCGAAGAGCTGGGGCTCGATGCCATTCCCCTGCTGGGCGTGGCCAAGGGTGCGGCGCGACGTGCCGGCCACGAGCGTTTCATCATGGGCCAACGCGAAGCCGTGCCGGGACCGCACCATCCGGCGTCGCACCTGGTGCAGCGCATTCGCGACGAGGCGCACCGGTTCGCGATCTCGGGGCACCGGAATCGCCGGCAGAAGCGCGCCCAGCTGTCGCCGCTGGAGCAGGTGCCCGGCGTTGGCCCCAAGCGCCGCCAGGCCCTGCTCAAGGCCTTCGGCGGTTTGCAGGGTATTCGCAAGGCCGGCGTCGACGAACTCGTACGCGTCGGCGGTATCAGCCGCAAGCTCGCCGAGGCCGTCGTCGAGCACTTGAACAAGCCATGAGCGTGCTCAGAGGTTTTTCCCGTTGTGCTCTTGGGTGATAATGGCGTGTTTCCCGGTTCCGGAGCAGCTTTTTGAAGTTGACGATTCCAACACTGCTGACTCTTCTGCGCATCGTGCTCATTCCGGTGCTGGTGGTGATGTTCTACCTGCCGTTCGAATCGTCGAACCAGGTGACGGTGGCGTTGTTCATCCTGGCCGCCGTGACCGACGGCCTGGACGGCTGGATTGCCCGGCGCTGGGGCATGACGAGCAGCTTCGGGGCCTTTCTGGATCCGGTCGCCGACAAGCTCATGGTGACCGTGGCGCTGTTGTTGATCGTGCAGCGCCATCCCGAAATCGGCATTGCCTTGTCCTCGGCCGTGATCATCGGGCGCGAGATCACGATCTCGGCATTGCGGGAGTGGATGGCGGCGCTCGGAGAAGCCGGCCGCGTCAAGGTGGCCTGGGTCGGCAAGATCAAGACCATCCTGCAGATGGTCGCCATCGGATTTCTTCTCTACGGTGAGTCGCTCGGCGCCATCCCGGTTCTCGAGATCGGCCGCTGGCTGTTGATCATCGCCGCACTGCTGACCATGTGGTCGATGTGCATCTATCTCAGGGCGGCCTGGCCGGCCATCCGCAAGCAGTCCTGATATTTCCCCCTTCGTGAATGCTCAAACGGGAGCTATTTGATGTCGCGTGCTGACAAGAAGAACAAATCGCTGGCCTCCCGGGCCGATCGTCACCGGCTGTACGAGGAAAGCGTCCAGGATCCCGAGTCGGAGCTAGAGTTCGTATCCGAAACATTCGAGGAACTGACCGGCCGACCGCTGCAATTCATCCGCGAGGATTTCTGCGGCACCGCCAACACGGCGTGCTTCTGGGTGCGGGGTGGTTCGGACCGCCGGGCCGTCGGCGTCGATCTCGATGCGGAAGTGCTCGATTGGGGCCGTGATCATCACCTTCGGTCGCTCGCCCCGGAAGCGCGGTCACGAATCGAGCTGCTCGAGGCCGACGTCATGTCGGCGGAGACCGAATCGGTCGATGCGTTGCTGGCGATGAATTTCAGCTACTACCTGTTCACGACCCGAGCGACGCTGCTTGCCTATTTCAAGCGAGCGCGTGAGGCGCTCGTCGATGACGGCATCCTGTTCCTCGACGCGTTCGGTGGCTATGAAGCACACCGCGAACTCGAAGAGCGCACCGAGTATGACGATTTCACCTACGTCTGGGACCAGGCCAGCTTCGATCCGATCCAGCACGCCATGACATGCCAGATTCATTTCGAGTTTCCGGACGGCTCGGAACTCAAGAAGGCATTCGAATATCACTGGCGGTTGTGGACACTGCCGGAAGTGCGCGAACTGCTGGTAGAAGCGGGGTATTCATCCGTCGAGGTCTACTGGGAAGGGACGGACGAAGAAACAGGGGAGGGGGACGGCATCTACGAGCCAGCCGACACCGGCGACGCCGATGCCGGCTGGATCTGCTATCTGGTGGCGAGAAAGTAAGCGTCCGCTGGTGGCCCGCTACAGCACGGAGTAAACGAGGCTCAGCCATTCCTCGAGACCTCTGTACTGCGCCGGCTGAGCCTCGATGAATTGAGTGATGTCGAGCTCGTTCAGCGCTGCAAAGTGCTCTTCGTTTTCATGCAGCGCCACAAGCGCCTGGCGGATTTCTTCCTGGATGTCCTCGGGAACCGCAGGGCTGGCGGCGACCGTTACCCCGGGAAACTCTTCCGAAGTCAGCACGTTGGCCATGTTGACGTAGCGCGAAACGAGGTTGTGCGGCACGATCGCCGCGTCGGCTTCCTGTGAAAACACGATTTCCACCGCATCCAGCCATGAGTTGGCGTTCGACTGGATCAGGGGCTGCTGCATGGGATTGTCGAACCAGTTGGCCAGAATCAGGTAGCCCAGGCTCGGCGCCGGCATCGTCGAAACACGCTGGCCGATGAAATCCTGGACGCTCGACTCGGCGTTGTTCATCGACGTCAGCAGGGAATAGCTGATCGGTTCGTCGGCGCGAACCAGGGGCACATAGTCGTACTGCTCCATTCGGTAGGCCGTCAGGTGCGGTTCTTCCAGCACCAGGTGCGGGCTCTCGCCGCGGCGGGCACTCAGCCAGTATCGGTGGTAGTCGGGTGAGAGTTCCAGATCAAAGCGATAGGGAAGCACGTCGTTGAGATAGTCGACCAGCGGGCGATAGACCAGCTCGGCCGTTTCCGGTCCGAAAATCGGATGCCCCTGGAAGGTGAAGGTCTCGGCCGAGTCCGGTGTCGCTTCGGTGGCCTCCGGTGCAGGCTCCACGCCGGCTTGTCCGGCCGTTTCCCCGCTCGTGTCGGTATCGCCGTCGTCGGTCTGCGCGGCTTCGGGTTCGGCGTCGCCTTGCTGCGGCTGCGTCGTCGCCTGCGAATCGACTGGTTCGCCTGTGTTCACCGCAGCGTTCGAATCGCCTTCCTGTCCGGAATCTTCCGCCGGATCGGCGGTGTTGGCGCCTTCTTGATCGGCCTGGGCTGCATCGGATTGATCGCCCTCGGCTTCGGGTTGTGATTCGTCGGCGGTGGACTCGGAAGAGGCGTCCTCGGTCTGCGCAGCGGTTTCCTGCTGCTCGGGCTCGCTCGCGTTGTCCGAATCGTCCTGCGCCCAGGCAGACACGGCCAGAAGCAGCCCGATCAGGAAGCCGGGCAGCATGATTGAAGTTCTCATTGAACAGACCCCTCTAAATTCATGATTTGCGGGTTATCTTTATGCTGGCCCGGATGTTAGCACAGGGTTTCAGGCGGCGTCACTCGCGCGCTGACGGTGATGTCGTCTTCCTGTATGGCGACCTCGTCGCCGTCGGAAACCCTTGATTTCACGACGGCCAGGCCGATCGCGCGACCGGACAGGGCGACGCCGTCCAGCCAGTGACCGACGGCCAGCCCCTCGGGGTCGGTAATCCTCGTGTGCGGACTGAAGTGCACGGCTGAATCGATCTCGAGACCGCATAGGCGTTGCTTGACCGAACCACGGTAGTGCACCCGGGCGATCACTTCCTGACCGGGGTAGCAGCCCTTGTCGTAGACCAGGCCACCGAGCGCGTCCAGGCCCAGCCATTGCGGCAGGTGCTGCTCGCTGCTCTCGGGAGCGAGCCAGGGCAGGCCGGCGCAGATATCGTGTTGCCGCCACTGAGCCAGCGCTTCGGCATCGCTCTCGGCCTCGACGCCGGCCTGCAGGCCGCGGCTTGCGTCGATCGACAATGTCGGTGTGGCGCCGTCGGCTTGCAGAATGCCGGCGAGGGGTGCGGGGTCGGGCATCTCCACTCGCCGCCCGATCGTGAATCGCTGTAGCCGTTCCCGAACGGTGTCGGCCAGGGGTGGCGCTAACAGCGAGATCGACACGGTCTTCATCGGCTCGCGCCATCATGAACGAAACGACCCGTCCCTTGGCGTCGCACCAGGCCAGCGGCGTCCAGACCGACGGGCGATCGGCCTGAAGCTCGGCCGTGAATTGCGAACGGGCGAAGGCGACGGCGTCGGGACCCTGGATCGACAGGGCCAGCAAGTGATCTAGTGAAAATCTCGTCGACATGCCGAGTAAAATGGAGTGTCATGAAGGGTTACAATTCTACATCGTCAGGTACCAATA
>CBDHEC010000052.1:0-8622 GCA_965261975.1 Alphaproteobacteria bacterium | reverse complement strand
CGGTGCCGAGTGCCAGATGATCTTCCTGAACCAGGACGGCAATTTGAACGAGCAGCTCGCCAACCTGGAAGCGACCATCGCCAACGAGCCGGATGGCATCATCACCACGCTGGTCAACGACGACATCTTCGACGAGGCGGTGCAGCGCGCCAACGACCTGGGTATTCCGGTGGTCGGCTCCAATGTCGACGACACCATGGGCGAGGACGGTAACAGCCGGCTCAGCTTTGTCGGCCAGGATTTGGAGCAGGCGGGCTACGACCTGGCGAAGGGCCTGTCGGACCACTTCCCCGAGGAAGGTCCGATCCAGGTGCTGCTGGGGGTTTCCGGTCCCGGCCAGAGCTGGGCCGAGCAGCGGATGGGTGGCGTCGCCCGTTTCATGGAAGACTACGCCGCGGCCAATCCCGACCGTGAGATCACCTGGGAGAGGATCGATTCCGGCCTCGACCTGGCGCTGACGCAACAGCGGGTCAGTGCGTACGTGCAGGCCAATCCCGACCTGACCGCCTATTTCGATGCCGGCTACTGGCATGCCGGCGCGGCGGTCGGCCTGCGTGACCTGGGCTATGGTCCGGGCGAGGTTCTGCTTGGCGGGTTCGACCTGCTGCCGGTGGTGTTCGACGAGATGGAGTCGGGTTACATCCAGCTCACAGTCGACCAGCAGCCGTTCCTGCAGGGCTTCCTGCCGATCATGCAGCTCTACCTGATGAGCAAGTATGATCTGGGCGCGTGGGACGTGAACACCGGCAAGTCGCTGATCGTGCCGGATGACGTGCCGGCGCTGCGCGGCCTGTCCGAACAGGGCCTGCGCTGAGCACGAAGCCTGGCCGGTTGGCAAGCATTGCACCGGGCGCCGCGTGGCGCCCGGTCTCGCGTGGCATCTGGTTCCGCGTGGCACCCAGTTTCGCGTCGCCATCCTGCCCGGCGCCGCCTAGCTTCATATCTGCTTGAACACGGATTGAAATGCAGAAGATCTTGAAGGCGCTGCTTTCGCGGCCGGAGATCAGCGCCCTGGTGATGCTGATCGTCGTCGTCGTCGGGTTTCAGCTCAACGCCGAAGAATTCCTGTCGAGAACCAACCTGACCGGCATATTCAGCATTGTGCCGGAGCTGGGCCTTGTCGCCATCGGCGTCACCATCCTGATGATCTCCGGCGAGTTCGACCTGTCGGTCGGCTCGGTGTTCGCGCTGGTGCCGATGTTGACCATCGTGCTGTGCGGGCTGCCCGGCGCGGCGGACGCGGGCGGCGCGGTGCCGTTCCTGTTCGGCCTGATCGAACTGCCGCATTGGCTTGCCTACACGCTGGGCAATCCGTGGGTGGCGATCGTGGTCGCGCTGTCGGTGGCCATTGGCATCGGGGCGGTCAACGGCTGGGTGACGCTGTCGTTCGGCATCCCCTCGTTCGTCACCACGCTCGGCATGCTGTTCGTGGCCCGCAGCCTGACGGTGGTGTTGTCGGGCGGGTTTCCGCCCAGCTTTCCGGACACGCTGCCCACCTGGCTGCTGGTCGAGCCGTTGTGGATGGAACCGAGCGCGCGCAACCCGGACGTGCTGGTGCCGGGCATGTTCCGCGCCTCGTTCCTGTGGTTCGCGCTTGCCGCGGTGGCGCTCGGCATCTATCTGCACCGCACCAATTTCGGCAACTGGATCTATGCCACCGGCGGGCAGCGTCAGGCCGCTCAGGACATGGGCATCAATGTCCGCCGGGTGAAGCTGACGTGCTTCATGATGTCGTCCTGCCTGGCCGGGTTTGCGGGCCTGATCCAGACCTTCCGGCTGGGGTCGGCGGTGCCGTCCGTCGGCGAGGGTCTGGAGTTGCAGGCGATCGCCGCCGCGGTTATCGGCGGTGCGGCGTTGACCGGCGGCATCGGCTCGATCATCGGCGCGGTGGTCGGTGCGTTCCTGATCCGGATGATCGACAACGGACTGGTCATGTCGCGCATCGATGCCAACTGGTTCAAGCTCGCCATCGGCGTGCTGACGGTGCTCGCGGTGATCTTGAACATCTACATCCGCCAACGCGCCCAGAAGATGAAGTCATGACCATGTCCGCAGCTCCCGACACCCAGCCCCAGCCGCCGCTGATCCATTGCGAGGGGCTGCAGAAGTGGTATGGCGGCGTGCACGCGCTGAAGGGCGTGGATGTCGAATTCGGCCAGAGCGAGGTCATCGGCCTGGTCGGCGACAATGGCGCCGGCAAGTCGACCCTGATCAAGATCCTGTCCGGCGCCCATCGGCCGGACGGCGGCAAGATCTTCATGGAGGGCCGCGAGGTGCGGCTCAGCTCGCCGCGCGAAGCGATGAACCTGGGCATCGAGACGATCTACCAGTACACCGCCATGGCGCCACAGCTTTCCATCGCCCGCAACATCTTCATCGGCCGCGAGCCGGTGCGCGCCCGTATCGGCTCCCTCGGCGTGCTCGATTACGCCAAGATGGCGCGCGAATCGATGGAGGCGCTGGAGAGCGTGGAACTCCACCTGCGCTCGCCGGACACGCCGGTCGAGCAATTGTCGGGCGGTGAACGCCAGGGGGTGGCGATTGCCCGCGCCATGTATTTCAAGAGCAAGGTGCTGATCCTGGACGAGCCGACGAACCATCTGTCGGTCAAGGAAACCAACAAGGTGCTGGACTTCGTGGCCGGGCTGAAAACCCAGGGCATCACGTCCATTTTCATCACCCACAATCTGCACCACGTCTATCCGATCTCCGACCGGATCGTGGTGATGGCGCGCGGCGAGAAGATCGCGGACCTGGACCAGGCCGACACCTCCATCGAGGATCTGACCGACCTGATCGTGTGAGTTGCGCTGCGCCCGTGCCGACTCACGCGACTATTTCCACTCAGGAAATTTTGTTGCGCGACCGCAATTGTCGCGGCCGCGGGCAGGTGCTAACGTTTGTTCGGCGCCGCGATTTTTCTGGGCCGCGATTTGTCTGGGCCGTTGGCCTGGCGATTGTACTATCTCCACGCGTCGCATGCAGTCGCCGATTGCCGTCCATGACTGGCGGACAGACACCTGCCCGAGCCAATTCGTGCGTTGGCCTGCGGGCGCGCGTTGCCGGGTTTCGTCGCAGCCATGGGGGAGGACGCCATGAGTAAGCACATCCGGGTTGTCACGCCGATCACCACTCACGGCTTTCGCAAGGTGAGCGACTTCGACGGCCTGGTCGGGCCGGAGACCGCCATCAGCCATGTCGAGATCGATCGCGGCCCGGCCTCGATAGAGTGTGAATACGACGAGATGCTGGCGGTTCCTGACACGGTGGCCAAGATCGTCGAGGCTGAGCGCGACGGCGCCGACGCGGTGATCATCGATTGTATGGGCGATCCGGGCCTGAAACCCGGGCGCGAATGCGTGTCGATTCCGGTGCTGGGTCCGTGCGAAACCGCGATGCACCTGGCCGCGATGCTGGGGCACAAATTCAGTGTGGTCACGGTTCTGCGGCGCATCAATGTGATGATCGAGAACCAGGCCAAACTCTACGGGTGTGCCGAGAAGTACGCCTCGACCCGCGCCGTCGACATCCCGGTGCTGGCGCTGGAGAACGACGTCAAGGGCACCCAACGCACGCTGACCGAGCAGGCCGTGCTGGCGGTGGAGGAGGATGGGGCCGACGCCATCATCTTCGGGTGCACCGGCATGCTGGGCTGTGCCGAGGCGGTGCGCGACGGGCTGCTGGCCAAGGGCTACGACATCCCGGTGATCGATCCGGTGCCGGCGGCGGTGCGCATGGCCAACGCGCTGATCGACATCGGGGTCAGTCACAGCCGCATCGCGTACCAGCCGCCGCCGGCCAAGGCGGTGGTGGGCTATGACATGCCGAGCCTGATCCCCCAGCGGCAGGCCGCCGAATAGCTTGTTGCCGGCGCACCGCAAGGCCAGGCTTAGAGGCGTGGGCCGGTGACGGCAGCAACCGAACGGTTGGCGCTGGACGGGTTCGCGCGCGGCATGCGCAACTTCCTGGGCGGGTCCCGGTCGGTCTGGCTGGTGCTTCCGGCGTTCGTGTTTTTCCTCATCTTCTTCATCTTACCCGTCTTGTCGCTGTTCCTGATCAGCATCGACAAGCCGGCCGCCGGCGTGGTCGCGCCGCAGGGCGACTTCACGCTGGACAACTTCGTGCGCTTCTTCTCGCGCGGCACGTACTACTGGGCGGCGGTGCGTTCCATCGGCATGGCCAGCCTCGTGGCCGTCGTGACGCTGGTTCTCGGCTATCCGCTGGCATTCCTGATCGCCAAGACCGAGCATCCGGGCCGCAACACGTTTTTGATGATCCTTGTGCTGTCGGCAATGCAGCTCGACATGGTGATCCGGCTTTACGGCCTGATGGTGCTGATGGGCGACAATGGGTTGATCAACGCCGCTCTTACAAGCGCCGGCCTGATCGAGGAGCCGCTGCCGCTGATGTACAATTTCTTCGGCGTGGTGGTCGGCTTGGTACAGTTCACGCTGCCGTTCATGGTGCTGTCGCTGATCGGCGTCATTCGTTCGATCAATCCGTCGCTGGAGGAAGCGGCGCGCAGCCTGGGCGCCAACCGCTGGACTGCGTTCTGGCGCATCGTTTTCCCGCTGTCGATGCCGGGCATCCTGGCCGGCTCGCTGCTGGTATTCGCCATTTCGATCAGCTCCTACGTCGTGCCGGCGCTGATGGGCGGGTGGAAGGTGATGCTGATGCCGATCCACATTTTCCAGCAGATCGCGGAACTCGGCAAATGGCAGTTCGGCGCCGCCATCGCGGTGGTGCTGTTCGCCACCAGCGTGGTCGCGGTGGTGATCTATCAGCGCTACGCCGCCAGCACCGCCGGGGGGCGCACGTAGATGGCCAATCTCGCCTCTACCTTGCAGCGCAATGGCGGGCGCAAATGGTCGGAGGCGCAAGTGCCGCTGGCGCTGAAGATCGGCGCTATCATCGCCCTGGTCGTGCTGCTGTTGCCGGTGGTGATCGTCGTTCTCGCCGGGCTGAATTCCGGAGAGTATCTCAGCTTTCCGCCCGATGGGCTGTCGTTTCGCTGGGTGGAAGAATTCCTGACCTCCGACACCTGGATGGGGGCCTATCTGTTCAGCCTGCTGCTGGCGCTGATCACCATGGTGATCTCCACCATCCTCGGCACCATGGCCGCCATCGTGCTGGCGCGCGCCCAGTTCAGAGGCCGCGATCTGCTGCGCGCCTACTTCCTGTCGCCGCTGATCCTGCCGGGCGTGGTGCTGGGTCTCGCACTCTATGTGTTCTATGTCTCCACCGACATCGGGTTGGCACGCACGTTGCCGGGGCTGGTCATCGGCCACGTGCTGGTGACGTGCCCCTATGTCATCGGCACCGTGTCGGCCGCGCTCGTCACCTTCGACACGTCGCTGGAGGAAGCGGCGCGCAGCCTGGGCGCCGGTCCGTGGACCGCGTTCCGCAAGGTGACGCTGCCGAACATCAGCGCCGGCATCATGGCCGGGTCGATCTTCGCGTTCATTGTCTCGTTCGGCCAGTTCGAGGTGTCGTTGTTCCTCAGCACCCCGAACCTGGAGCCGCTGCCGATCGCGCTGTACGTCTCGCTGCGCTACAAGTTTGAGCCGACGGCCGCCGCCGCCGGCATCTTCGCGATTGCGCTGGTGGTGATCTCGATGCTGATCACCGCAAAGCTGGTCAACATCCGCAAGTTCGGCGGCATCAAGTTCAGTTAGCCACTTCACCGCGCGCGGCCGCGATCTGCGGCCGTACGTAAGGCGCCAACCGCAACCCAGAGGGAGTTCGACACATGGCGAAGAAGACAAGCACCGGAAGCAGTGGCCTGATCTTGCCGAAGGCAGGCAAGTCCGTCAGCCGGCGCAACGTGCTGGCCGGCGCTGGCGCCGCCGCGGCGGGGGTCCACCTGTTCAACATCAACCACGCCTGGAGCCAGGACGTTCACTACGATGGCGACGTGTTCGATGCCGGCGGCGCTACGCTGCCGATCGCCGAGTGGGGCGGGTTCTGGGAAGAGAACATTCGCGAGTTGCTGATCAACGACTTCGAGCGCGATTTCAATTGCACGGTCGAATACGACAGCACATGGCCGTGGTTTCCGAAGTTCGTCGCCGGCGGGCCGGAGGATCCGCCCTACGCGTCGACCAACTGGAACCTGCCGGAGATGTTCAAGACCGCCGGTGCCGGCGACTATTTCCTGTCGCAGGAAGAGGTCATCGCCAATGTGCCGAACGCGGCCGGCGTGTGGCCGTTCGCGCTGGACAACGGTGTCGGCATCACCTGGGCGTTCGGCCGCTATTGTTACTCGTACCGCACTGATCTCGCCGATCCGGCACCCGCCTCGTTCGAGGACTTCTGGCAGGAGCAGTACGCCGACAAGCGCGCCACCTACATCACCTCTAACACCCTGTTCATGGCGTTCTTCATGACGGCTGCCGCGGTGTTCGGCGAAAGCCAGCAGGACATGGAGGCCGGCCTCGACGCGATGGAACGCGCGATGCCGATGAAGATTTCCGACTTCACCGGCAACATGTCGACCCTGATCGAGCGCGGCGAGGCGACCATCGGCGTGCACGTGGACGGCGAGGTCTATATGCAGCAGGAAGCCGGAGTGCCGGTGGCCCCGTACATGTGGTCGCAGTACAAGCCGATCCTGACCCAGACCCAGACGCTGAGCCGGTATTCCGACCCGATGCAAAAGCGGCTGGCGATGGCGCTATTGAACCGCCGGCTGGACCCCGCGTTCATCACCAAGTTCGACGGCGTGTTCTATCTGCGCCCGACCCACAGCGAGGCGGCGGTGCACGAGAACCTGGTGCCGCACGGGGTGGAGAACACGGCCGATGCGGTCGAAGGGCTGTGGATCCCGGACTGGAACTGGTGGCTGGAGAACGAGGACGAGATCGTCGAGACGGTGAACGATATCTTCGCCGGCTGATCGATCGGTTCATGGAAGCATCTGGGCGGAGCGGCACCGATCGCCGCTCCGCCGCCCCAAGCGGCAATCATCACTGCGGATAGCGCCTCGTGTCAGACGTTGAAATCGTCGAGCTGTCGAAGAACTACGGCGACACCGTCGCCCTGACGCCAACCAATTTGCGCGTGGAGGAGGGCGAGTTCTTCTCTCTGCTCGGCCCGTCGGGCTGCGGCAAGACCACGACCTTGCGGATGATCGCCGGGTTCGTTCGGCCGACCACCGGTGCCATCCTGATCGGCGGCACCGACTTGACGTTCATGCCGCCGGAAAAGCGCGGCATCGGCATCGTGTTCCAGAACTACGCCATCTTTCCGCACATGAACGTGTTCGACAACATTGCCTTCGGGCTGAAGCTGCGCAAGACGCCTGCGCCGGAAATCGCCAAGCGGGTCGCGGCGGCGCTGGATCAGGTGGGCCTCGCCGGCTATGAGCGGCGCTATCAGCGCGAACTCTCCGGCGGCGAGCAGCAGCGGGTGGCGCTGGCCCGCGTGCTGATTACCGAGCCGAAGATCCTGCTGCTTGACGAGCCCCTGAGCGCGCTCGACAAGAAGCTGCGCGAGGAGATGAAGTACTGGATCAAGGAACTGCAGCGCGAACTGAGGATTACTACGCTCTACGTGACCCACGACCAGGGCGAGGCGTTGACCATGTCCGACCGGATCGCGGTCATGAACAAGGGTGCGGTGGCGCAGATCGGCGCGCCGCAGGACATCTACGAACATCCCGCCAGCCGGTTCGTCACCGAGTTCATCGGCGAGTCCAACATCTTGAACGCTAAGGTCGAGAGCATTGACGCTGCCGATTGCCGGCTGGCCATCGGCCGCCACCATGTCAATGCCATGGGCCAGGGCGGCATCGCCGCCGGCGCACAGGTGGCGCTGGTGATCCGCCCCGAGCGCGTGCTGATCGGCGCGGAGGCGCAAACCGCGGCCGCGGCCGATGCGGCGGTCAACCGCATCACCGCGCGGGTGATCGATCACACCTACCAGGGCGCGTTCATCCGCTACCGGCTCGACATCGACGGCCAGACCCTGGTCGCGGAGACCCCCAACCGGACCGACCGTGCCGTTCTGGCCGACGGTGCCGAGGTCGCGGTCGCCTGGCCGGCCGACGGCACCGCCCTGCTGGCCGAATGAGGGAAAAAGCAAGATGTCAAAATATCATCGTCATGCGCGGACTTGATCCGCGCATCCACGCGGCGGTTGGCAGTCGCTGTCCGCGGCAGACAAAGCACCAGCGACCTCACAACTCTTGGCAGGTTAGTGGAAGGAATCTGACATTTGGTGCCCGACTGCCACTATGGCGCGACGAAACATCAAATTCAAAACTTCCACGAAATAACAATACCTTGCTAGTGGCTTTGCGTTTCCAACATTTGCATGCGGAGTTGCCGCATGTGGGATGCAAACGTTGGAAACAAACCACTAGCAGGCTGTTGGGAAACTCTGAAGAGGCTGCGAAGCATGAATATTTTGTCGAGGACAAGGAGGAGACCGCGCCGTGGTGTCAACCACCACAAGCGGGCTCCGACGCGGTCAGTCGGAAAATATTCAGCTTCCCGAACGGGTTACGCCCTGATTGCAGTTCTGGTTCGTTGCGCCGGCTCACCGATGCTTCCGGCATCGCCCTCACCGTCGCGCCTGCCATTCCCGCAATCAGGATCGTAACGCAGACCTTCCAGAGTTTTT